>JAFGCL010000065.1 GCA_016932645.1 Dehalococcoidia bacterium
ACAGGGGCCCAAATGGAGATAGGGGGATTCGAACCCCCGACCTCTGCGATGCGAACGCAGCGCTCTCCCAATTGAGCTATATCCCCAGAACCAAATCCGGCCGAGGCTCTGAAACCTCTTTCTGCAAGCTCGATTTTAATGGCTCCGTGATCGCCCTGTCAAGGAATCCAGGAGGCACCAAGCCTCTGGCCAAAGACAATCGGCGAAGGCACCCATCCGCCTCCTCGGTATTCATCCTGACGCCAAGCTGGTATAATGTCGCGTCAGCACAGGAGTCAATGGGCGAGATGACTTTACTCTGGGGGCTCGTGGGCACGGTTCTGGTGGTTCTCTCGTCTGTTCTGTTGGTTGCCGGACTTCAGGGCAAAGAAGGCACACTCCGGATCGGCAAGGGCAGCGCGGCGGAAGTAGATGAGGTGCCCAACACGCAACCCCAGACGGTCAATGTCACCAACGTCGCTATGGGCATCGTTGGTATCCTGGTAGGAATCGCTGCGGTGCTCCTGTTTGCCGTGTGACCCGCTCACAACTTGGCAATGCTTGTACGCTTCCGGTGACCCCGTAGCCCGTTCCAGCCTCAACCATGCTTCGCCACCACTCGGCAGCCCACTTCTTCAGTTGGAACTCGCTCTGCATCTCTGCCCAGGCTGCTCAGGCGGTGCATCGAAGTCCCGTTGCTCCCGCTTGCCAAAGCACTTCACACGTTGTACGCTTGGAGTTGGGCAAGATCACAAGATGGACACCCTGGACTACGTTCTACTAATCGGGGGCATCCTCGTATTCATCTTCACCATCGTCATGGACGTGCTGCTCTTTCGCGAGTGGATGCAGAAGCGACGGAACAAGCAGAGACAACCCCCTCAGGGATCTGACAACTAGGTAACTCCCCCCTGAATACCGCACAAGGAATATCGACCTCTCGTGGCAGCAGAGTCAACCACCCTCAACCACGACGCCGCCAAAGACCGGCTGTTGGATTGCTCGAAAGGGGGTGTGTTACCACATCCCCTCTTTCAGTGCACCAGATCAGGCCTGCCTGCCTAGCGAGACAGCCAACTCAACCCTCAGGAGTTCCTCTCAGCGAAGTCTCCCGCAAAGGGCAGCTTGAACCTCTCGCCCTGGTAGGCTTTCACCATGAGAATTATCCAGAGAACAACACTGAGGATCCACACAGGGACATCCAGTATCCAGAAGAACCACAGTATTGACGTTAGTACCTGCAATATGATCCACACCACAGTCAACGCACCGAAGGTCACGATGGACTGCATGGCGTGGAACCGGATGAACTTGTTCTCCTTTTCGATCAGGATGAATATCAATCCAGTTATCCATCCCGCCAGATAGCAGAGCAACCCGGCCACGTTTGGCTCCAGACTGGTAGTGCTTCCACCGGTCTTGGGAATGTCCAGCATCGACCCGCAGCTTTGGCAGTACTTCGTGCCTTCAGCATTCTGGGTCCCGCACTTGGCACAGAGGCCCGTCGGCTTGGGAGTCTCAATCGACAGCGGTGCGCCGCATTTCTGGCAATACTTGTTGCCTTCAGTGTTCTCCTCTCCACACTTGGGACAGAACATCTTGCCTCCTTGAGAGTGACGTCTACTTCTTGAGAACGCGCATGACCTCGAGGAGCCCGCCACTGGCCGTGGCAAACCCGCCGATCATGGACACATAGAGACCGGCACCGATATCGGCGTCGTGGTCGTCAAGGTAGATCATTGTCTGGAAGACGAGCACCAGGCATACTCCGCTCAACACCAAGATGACTATGCTCCAGGCACCGGGCGTGCCGCCGCGAGCGAGAAGCAAAGACAACGCCAACAGAGCACCCAACGCCAGTACCACCGGCCCAGCTTCCATCTGGAGACCCAGAGTATCCTCAAACCTGCCCGCGTTCACCCAAGACAGGAATGTCCCCAGGCAGAGAAGGATGGCTCCTATCCCAACAACCACAAGAACGGGATCGCGGCTGACCAGCGCCGAAGTTGAAGCCCACCACTGCGAGAGCTGGGATTGACCCTTGGCTCCACCCGCGCCAACAGTAGCCCCACACGAGCCACAGAAGACGCTGCCTTCGGGAATCTCTGCGCCGCACTTACTGCATTTCAATGTTGCTGCCTCCTTTCCTCCTTTGTACACCAGATCCGTCTAGCTATAACCAGGACAGCAAACTCATCCCGAACCTCGCATTTACACCAAGGAATTATATGCCTGTGTGTCAATAGGCAAGGATGACGCGAACAGCAACAGCCTGAGGAGATTCATGGTAGCCCTAGAGCGGTAGGTTGCCAACTAGTCATCGAACTTAAATGCGCCGCTGCTGAAAACCCTCATGCAGGCATCAACCACTTGGGCATCGTAGAGGATTCCCTTGTTGTTGACGATTTCCTTCAGCGCTTTGTCCAGACCAATGGCCGGCCTATAGGGTCGGTGAGAGGACATGGCTTCGACTACATCAGCCACCCCGAGGATCTTCGCCTCTATGACTATTTCTTCGCCCTTGAGGCCAGCGGGATAGCCGGAGCCATCCAACCGCTCGTGGTGCTGAATCACTATGTCGGCTATGGGCCACGGGAATTCTATGTTCTTCAGTATCTCATGGCCAGCTTGTGGATGGCTCTTGATAATGGAGAACTCGACATCCGTTAACTGGCCGGGTTTGCTCAGTATCTCGGTAGGAATGAATATCTTGCCCAAGTCGTGGAGTAGACCAGCAGTCCGGACTCTCTGTATCTGATCATTCGGCAAACCCATCTCCCTGGCAATGGCATAGGCGAGCTTGGTCACTCTTCGCTGATGTCCAGCAGTGTAAGGATCTCTGGTTTCTACCGTCAGCGCTATTGCCTGAATGGTGCCTTCAACCGTCCTCTGCAGCTTCCTGAAGCTATCTTGCGCTTCCTCTTCAGCCCGTTTCCTCTCTGTGACGTCTCTATCTATGCCACGGAAGCCGCAGACATTCCCATTAGCGTCAAAGAATGGCACGGCACTTGTCTCTAGTACCACCTTGTGACCATCTTTGTGGAGGCAGACATTCTCCACGAAGGCAAAGGGCTTCTTCTGAGTCAGGGCGTTATCAAACACCCTGGCCACCCGGTTGGCCTCTTTCAACGGCATGAGATCGACCGGAGCCTTGCCAACTACCTCTTCGGGCTCGTATCCCAGTATGTCGTGAATCTTGCGGCTGACATACGTGTACACCAGCTTCTCGTTTACTTCCCAGACCCAGTCACTGGTGCTCTCGATCAGACTGCGGAACCGTCCCTCACTTTCGCTGACAGCCTTCTCTGACTTCTTCCGCTGCGTAATATCGTGCAAGACACCCATGATCTCAACCGGCTGGCCGTTGCCGTCACGCACCACAGTTACAGTCGCGTCTGCCCATATTGTAGAGCCGTCCTTGCGCTTCATTTCCAGTTCAACGCTGCCTGGCTTAAGCGCCTTCTTGGGATCGCGTCGGATTGCCGAGAGGGTCTTGGCCATGCGTTCCGTGGCCTCTTTCACGGATTCCCGTGTGAGCATCTTCTCCATTCCGGAGGCCTTGGCCTCTTCCATGGTGTAGCCAAGCAGTCTCTCCACCGACGGACTGACGTATGTGGCCCGCAAGTTCAGGTCGGTTACCCAGATGACATCCGATATATTCTCCGCCAACAAGCGGTACCGCTTTTCACTCTCGAGCAACGCCTTCTCGGCCTTCCTGCGTTCACCGATGTCCCGCGTAACACCGATCCAGCCCACAGGAGTCCCGTTCGTTCCAGTGACCATAGAGAGCCTCGTCTCCGTCCAGACCGTCGAGCCATCCTTGCGTTTCATCTCCAGCTCCACGGTTGAAGTGCGGCGCTCCCCCTGTCCTGGCACGCCCTTGTTCGCCTTATAGAGATCCTTGATGCTCTTCTTGGCTACCAACGCAGAATCAGCGGTGAAGGCATCTTCGACAGGCGCTGCCAGTACCTCCTCAACACTGTAGCCCCTCACGCGGCTCACAGACGGGCTGATGTAGGTGAGTCTCATTTCCATATCCATGGTCCAGATGATGTCAGACACATACTCGGCAAGCAACCTGTAGCGTTTCTCGCTCTCCTCCACAGACTGCTGCGCTTGCCG
This sequence comes from Dehalococcoidia bacterium, assembly GCA_016932645.1. Taxonomy (GTDB): domain Bacteria; phylum Chloroflexota; class Dehalococcoidia; order UBA2247; family RBG-13-53-26; genus JAFGCL01. Next base: position 4,102 of record JAFGCL010000065.1, read on the forward strand.
GCGCTCCGTGATGTCCCGAGCCACACCGAGAATGCCAATGGCTTTGCCGCCGGAATCGCGAAGGAAGCTGGCTTTGACCTCCGCCCAGACAGTCGACCCATTCTTGCAGTTCATCTCAAGCCGAAGAACGCGCGACCGATGCAGATCTTTGAATCCCTTCTCCTCTTCCGCCTGTTCCTCACCCCAAGCCTTCATCGCAAAGTCAAAAGACTGGGGAGCCAGCAGTTCTTTCATGGTCTGAACCATGGTCTCCTCTGGAGTATATCCTCGCAGCCCAACCACCGAGGGGCTCACGTAGGTGAACTTCAGATCCATGTTCATTATCCAGATCACATCCGAAGCGTTCTCGGCTAACAAACGGTATCGCTTCTCACTTTCTTTGAGAGCGATATCCGACTGCTGGCGCTCAGTGATATCGCGAAGGTTGACGACAATACCTTCGACGCTCGGGTCGTGAAGGAGATTGGTGCTGGTCGCTTCGACGGTGCGCCAAGTACCGTCTTTATGTCTTACTCTCACCTCGTCTTGACTCGTGGCCCCTTCACTTTCCATCAGCCTTACGAGACGCTCTATCATGGCTGCGATATCGTCCGGATGCACGTATTCAGGTACTGCCTCCGTCCCCTTCTCTTCTGCCTCCTGTAGGCTGTATCCCAGCATGCGCTCGCAGCTTGGACTCAGATACTTGGGCTTGCCAGACCGGTCAACCACTGCAATGGCATCCGACGTACGCTCTATGAGGACCTTGAAATAGCGCTCCTGTCGACGCAGCGTATCTTCAGCCTGCTTGCGGTAGGAGATGTCCCTGAGGACGGCAATGGCGCCTACGGACTCCCCTCCCCGGTTCAGCATGGTGATACGGGTCTCAAGGCTCAATGCCTTGCCCGACTTCGTTCGGATCTCCAGTTCTAAATGCCCCACTTCCTTCCCTGAAAGCATCTCTTGCACCGCCGACCGAACCACCTCACCGCTCTCGGGCGTGAACATCTTGAGATCGTCGAAATGGTGTCCGACAATCTCCCCCTCGTCAAATCCCGACACGTCCAGAACCCTCTTGTTCACCCGTATGACCTTGCCGGTCTCATCAAAGAGGACTATGCCATCAAGGACACCGTCGAAGACTACCTGCAGATCGGCCTGGGACTTGCTGAGTTGCTCCTCCGCCCGTCTCCAGTCGGTGATATCCTTGATGGAGACAAGCCCCGCTGGCCGTCCCTCGAACTCAGTCTTCACACCAATCGCGCTGATCCATATCTCCCGGCCATCCTTAGTGACAGCTCTGATTTCTTCAACCCTATGGATGTCATCTCTGAGCCCTGACTCGGTGAACACGGCGGAAACACGTTCTCTGTCCTCTGCAGGAACATGGTCCAGCGGGTCCGTCCCTATCATGTCTGACGTAGAGGGGAATCCAAATATCCTGGCGCATACCGGGTTGGCCAGCATGACCTTCCCGGTTTCACCATCAACTACTTCCAACCCCTCCAGCGTGTTCTCAAACAGGTGCTTATAGTTCCGCTCACCTTGTATCAAGGCCTCTTGCGCTTTCTTGCGCTCAGTAATGTCATTCACGAAATACAGGTCCGCTGGCCTCCCATCCCAGGCAAATAGGACAGCGTTGAACTCCGCCCATTTCGTGGCGCCGCTCTTATCAAGAATCCTCAGATCCTGGACACGGGCGATCTCCTCACCCCTCAACCTCTTGAATTGGCCGGCCATCACCGCGCGACGATCATCAGGATGGACAAGTTCTGTTACGGGCTTCTGCAGGATATCTTCTTCTGAATAGCCAACCAACTCCATCATCTTGGGATTGGCGAACTTCACCGCGCCATCTTGAATCACCATTATGCCTTCATTGGCGTTCTGCACCACCAGTTGGTTCCGTTCCTGAGCCGCTCGCAGCTTCTCTTCAGACTGCCGACGCTTGGTGATATCCCTGACGACCGCAATGGCGCCTGCAACCTTGGCATCCCGCTTCATCGGAGAGATGCGGATCTCGACGTCCAGCTTTTGGCCGGAATCTGCAATCGCCTCTATCTCAAACGGTGGGACATCGTGGCCGGCCAGCGTCCTGGCCTGGGCCGAGAACATCTCCGCTGCCCGGCTTGGAGGGAACACTCTCAAGAGCGCAAACTGCTTTCCGATGAGGTCTGACTCGCCATGTCCCAGAAGCTCCGACACCCGCCTGTTGACGCGGACGATCTTGCCCGCCATGTCGAGAATGACAATGGCGTCCCTCACTCCCTCAAAGACAGCCTGCATCTGTTCTTCGGACTCAATCAGTACCCTGTCCATGCCCTTGACAACAGGTTGCTCACTCTGGCTAACCTGCTTGTCCTCGGGCACTTCCGTCGGGGGACGCAGGATACGCCAGTTGTCTCCTTCCTTCTGAATGGCAGCACCGTGATTCTTGATCACGTCAGCAACTTCTGCCGAACCGCATTTCTCTAAAGGATAGGAGCACATCGTCACCAACGGATGCGTGCCGTCCAGTCCGTTCAGATTCTCTTCGAACGCTGAGAGCGTCGCCCATTCGCTACTCTCGATCCAACTCATGTTACTGGAGATCCTCATTCCATCGTATTCGCTCTTCAGCGCCCGGTTGACAATGTCAATGGTGCTTTCCACCATCTTCTTCGGATCAAAAGGTCCCTCCCGGTAATACCACTGACTGTGGCTAAGGAACCTTATCTGGCCCCTCTCAACATACTCTTCGCAGCCGGGCCAAGCAGCAACCATCGCCTCAAATGCCCCCTGAGGGTCGAGGGGATCGGATGCAACCCAGACGCAGAACTCGTTGTTCTCCAGCCCAGCCTTCAAGTATGGCACCGCAATGTCAATCAGGTCCTGCCTCGACTGGTAGAACTGACAGATGTGTGTACCCCAGGGGACGTCCCCCAGGAAGTCCCGGCCTGATTTCCTCAGCTTCTCCAACGCTTCCTCCACACCATGGCCGACAAATGGGCTCTGCATGGCACTCCGCACTTCATCTGCAGAATGCACTGAACCTTCACTCACTGTGTTTCCAGGCACAACACCCTCCTGCGAACCATTACCATGGAGTCAAGACCATGTGTGCAAACGAGCGGTCTGTGTCTCGCCCGGGGAAAACGGCCCACCTCGACCTCGCTGTCCCAGAGAACATTAGGGTCTGACATACACCACCTGTACACCCAACATACCATCAGGGGGCAAAAGGCCATTTGGTATCCAACTCTCCGCCACTGTGATGCACTTGTGCCGTCAGCGGCACCATCCCCAATTCTCACACTGAACCGCCCTCTCCACAAGATACTGAAGGCTAGAAATAGTGACCCAATAGGCTACCTCTTGGTGACCTATCAGGATTGCCTTCTAGTCGCCAGTTGGCCAAGAGTTCAACGGCCTATGACTTATATGTGACATTGCCAGACAAGGCGGCTGAAGAACCTGCCCGGTCGGGCTATTCCCAACGGAAGAACCGGACGGCTCCAATCAGGCATGCAAGGAACCATCCCCCGAGCTCGGCTAAGTTGAGATAGTGCGGATGTAGTGGTGTGGCCCCAACCATTATCTGGCGCAGGGAATCACCAAGATAGGTAAGAGGCATGGCGTTGAGGACAGGTCGCATAAACTCCGGCATCATGTCAACGGGGAAGAATATGCCGGAGAGAAACATCATAGGGAAATTTACCACCATGAGCATGGGCATGATTGTCTCCTCAGTCTTGGCGAAGGCTGACATTAGGAACCCGAGCGACAGAAACGTCAGAGTGCCCAGCATTGGGACGTGGAAGACCACACTGGCAATAGCGATGATGAGCGCAGCCTGACACACGGCAACCATTAGCCTGAAGATGACCGTGCTGACCACCAACGTTGAACGTCGCAGCGCAGTGGCCCCAGCCTCTTGAGCACTCTGTTCTGCCTATCCACCACCAACGAAGCCGCGGCGAAGATGCCAAGCTGCATCAGAGCCATCGCCAGAATGCCCGGCACAAGGTAATCGATAGACCGCAGGTGCTGGGATTGCAGCGGCTCGTTCTCGACCTGTATCAGTACCGGGGAATCCACCATTCCACGATCGAATACGTCCATCACCTGACGGATAATCGGCAACACCACCTGTTGCGACGTGGACTCAGCGGCGTCATAGTAGACGGTGACAGTGTCCTGGCTTGCATGCGAAATGGACGGCGCCAGAGGGTTGACGAGAGTCGGGGCGGACTGATTGACACCCAAGAACGTTTCATGGTAGACATTCTCTTATCCAGTATCGCCTTTCGCTGGAGACGGGCCGGGGACCTCAGCTAGGCGAGCCGATCAGACAGCGTCCATTTCCCAGACTCAAACACAATCGGATCGACCAGAAAGGGGTTGACGATGATACGCGTCATGATCGAGAGGCGTTTTAAGGCAGGTAAAGAGCCAGAACTGGAGAATCTGCTGGTGGAGCTGCGGAGCAGAGCCATGGCGCAACCCGGCTACGTCTCAGGAGAGACTCTGCGGGCTCTCGGCGATCCCTCTCTGTGGGTTGTGTTGAGCACTTGGTTGGACGTCAGCCTGTGGAAGGCTTGGGAAGCGAACCCGGAGCGCCTGGAGATAGAGGACAAGATAGCACGCATTGCGAGCGCTCCAGCCAAGGTATCAGCTTTCTCTTTCGTCTGGAAGGCTTGCTGGTCTGAGAACGAGGCGGAGCGCTGGCGCAACACTCCCCCTGTTGCCGTGAAACCCTCCGGATTGAATCAGAGTCGAAGGAGGAACGCCAAGCGCAGTCACTGATTGATCAGGACATCCACCGGACGCCATTGAGGGTCCCCCTCATGTTGTCGAACATGATCTACTACTCGGATTGGTCGTTGGACGCATTGGTCTGACAGGGGCTTTATCCCAATCGCCTACCACAGCAAATCCAACAAAATCGGGAGAAAAGGTGGCCATCTAACTAATGGCATGTATATCGTCTTCCTGCCTGTTGCTTCTCGACCCCCATGCCTTGTCATGAATGACGTTGACAGACTGCAGGCATTGGTGGTATACTGCAAGTGACCCTAGGTGGCTGAACCAGCTGTAAAAGGCAAGTAATCCGCCAGTGAGGATCGAGTGGGCGGTAGTAGGGTAGGCGGAGAAACCAAGGAGGCTGGGAAGGTTACCTAGGGTCTTTCCGTTTATCCCCCGATGTCACCCTGTCGTCCCTGCTGCCTGATCAAGGCTATGAAGGGCAGATTCCGGTACTCCTCACGATAGTCCAATCCATAGCCAACCAGGAACTCGTCCGGGACTTCGAACCCGACATAGGCCAGCGGCACGTCTGTTAGACGTCGCACCTTCTTGTCCAAAAGCGTGCATACCGCCAAGGTGGCAGGGTGACGCGCCTCTAGGTGGGCCAGCACGAAGCTCAGCGTCATTCCGGTGTCCACGATGTCCTCTACCAACACTACATCACGGCCGTTCGGTTTGACGTCCAGGTCTTTGGTGATGTGGACGGCCTCCCCGCCATCTCCAGACCCATAGTAGGAAATCGCCATGAAATCAACGTCGGCTGGCACTTCCAGGTAGCGCATCAGGTCAGCCATGAAGCACAGCATCCCCCGCAAGACCCCCACCAACAGAATGCGGCGTCCTTCGTAGTCTCGGGATATCTCCTTGGCCAACTGGCGCACCCTCATTTGAATCTGGTCGGCGCTGAAGAGTATCCGCCCCACCCCCTCTGTCTTGGCGCCGGCCAGAGGCCCATGGCCATACTTAGCCAGCAGCCGGTCATAGTCGCGGCGCGCCAGGAGCTTGATTTTGGTGTCCGGATAGAGCTCCCTCAAGCGGCGGACTTTCCGGTTCTTCTGACTCGTCAAACCCGGCTTCAGGGTGGTCATCTCGATGTACAGATCAAGGCCAGGCAGATAGAAATCCGGCGTGAACATCTCCGTGACCTTGTCTCCTTCCCATTCGAGCATGAAGGAACGCGGCTCGTAGACCCACTCAATCTGGTAGAAATCTAGCAGCCTCGCGAAATCCTCCTCGCTGGGATGGGCAAAGGAGACCGCTCTAACTGGGGATCGCACAGCACGGCGGTGGGGTGCAGACTTGGGCTCGGTTGACCCGGACCCTTCCGCCGATACCAAGGTCCCACTGGACTCAAGTACGGTAGCTGCTAAGTTGGCCACGGTGATGAGATACTCCTCTTCCGCTGACGTGAACTCACGTCGTATCCGGTTGTAGGCGCGCAAGCTCCCCACAATCCTTCCCCGACACATCACTGGCACCCCAAGGATGGATGCTATGTGTTCCCGCCTTGCCATCTCACCGAACTGGATTCTAGGATCGCTCTCTGTATCAGTCACTGCCGCTGTCTTGCCCTCCATTATCTCGGGCAAGCTCTTGTCCGCCTCAACCACACCCGCCCTCACATATCGATCACTGAGACCATGTGTGGCGACATGAATCAGCTTCTTCCTCTTTGCATCAAGCAACATCAGTGAACAACCCCGGACGCCTAAGGCCCGACTGGCCACCTGAACAAGGCAATCGAGCTTCTCGGCAACAGTCAGACTCGAGTTGAGTGCTCCTGCTATCTCACCGAGGGATTTGCTAAAAACGATTGCCTGTCTGCCCATACCCGAGGCACCCCCTGATGCACGAGACTAGCTGGCTGAGACCGCCAGTCCTCGTTTGCCCTCGATCCCACTGCACATCTGCGATATCCGGATGAAGAGGACCCGCCTCCCGGACGTTCAGAAGACACCCGCGCGCACTGAGCAACTGTGGCCAGATGGGGGATGCTACCGCAAACCGAGATGACAAGCCAGCGTCCGCCTCCACTCCGTTACTAGGTCATTGTATTCCACTCCTGCCTTACATTCAACTGCCTCATGGTTCACCGAAAAGGTTGCGCACCGCTGTTCAGGACACCGTCCTCCAACGTGACCCGACACCGTCTAGCCCACATGACGTGAGACCGAACCCATCTGCTCTTCGAAGCATAGCGGCATTCCATTCCTGGATCCTCGCGACAGATGATGATTCTCCTAGCCACGCACCGGGCTTTCGCCGTCGGCTGTAACGGTGACTACGTATCTTCCCAACCAGAATTGCGTGGACTTACTTATGGACATTAGGCCGCAACATCCTATGATTGAAGCGTCTCAGAACCACACCGAAACTCATTAATCTGACGTGGAGGTGAAACATGCCGGTAGCCAAGGTCGGTGAGATCAATCTGTGCTACGAGGTCCATGGCAAGGGACAACCCCTCATCCTCATCACCGGATTCGCCAGCGCCCAGAACACATGGATAATGCAGGTGCGCGCCTTCAGCAAGCAGTACCGCGTCATTACTTTTGACAACAGAGGCTTCGGGAAGTCCGACAAGCCACCGGGGCCGTACACGACGAAGATGATGGCCGGTGACACGATCGCCCTGATGGACCATCTCGGAACCAAGAAGGCGCACATTCTGGGAGGGTCCATGGGAGGCATGGCCGCCCAGGAAATTGCCATCGAGCATCCGGAGAGACTGGACAAGCTGGTCCTGTCCAGCACAAGCGCCGGTGGGCAACCGCTTCAAGACGTGTTCTTCGGTATGATAGAGGCTGCAACCCCTGGCTGGAACCGCTCCCGGCCCGATCTTGCCTCTGCGGACCTGCAGAAGTTCATGGCGGCCGTGGCTTCGCGGTCTTTCAACGGGATGCTGTATCAGCTATTGATCATGCCCCTCGTCAAGCTGCAGGCGGCGCTGGGCAGGGTGAAGGTCCCGGTTGGGCAGCTTGAAGCCATGCTGTCGCACAACGCAGTGGAACGGCTGGACAGTATCCAGGCCCCCACGCTGGTCTTGACGGGCAGTCAGGATAGGTTGATGCCACCCAATTCGTCAAAGGAATTGGCTTCCCGAATAAAGGGCGCCAAGCTCGTGGTCATCGAGGGAGGAGCGCACGCCTTGGGCGGCCAACGGTTCAACAAGGAAGTGCTGAGCTTCTTGAAGGGTCAATGATGGCGGCCCTTGTTCATCCGAGACAACGGGCATTCCAAATGCCGAGAGCGGCTCCTGGTAGCTAGCTATGGGGGCTGCTCTAGCCGCCGGATACTGGCGGCTCCTGGTCCTTCTGACCTGCCAACGCGCCTTTCTGGCTCGATACCCGTCTCCAGGTCAGGACTTCCGCCGCGATATAGACGGCAGCAATGACATAGCTGACGGCGGCAAACCACACCCACCAGTGCGGGCGAAGCACAACCATCACCGTTCCCAGAGCAAACCACGCCACAATGAGCAGAAGTTGCAGAGGACGCCGTTTCAAGAAATCCGTTATTCGCATCCTGTCCTCCGTCCTGTCTGGCTATGAGTTCCGCAGATTCCAGTCATCTACCCGGGAAAATCCCCAGGACTCGACTCGGCCTACTTCTCGAGCTTGGACCGCTTGCTCTTCTTCAATCCGCTCAAGTCGACCCCATCAACCCAAGCGCTGCTCAGCTTACCGGTGTCCGGCGGTCTCTCTTTTCCTCTGGGCCAGAAGTCCTTGCATCCTTCATCACGGGTGACGTTTGGTCTCTTTGGATTGTGGCAACTCCTCCAATTGAACTCGCAACGCGGACAAAGATACTTCAGCTTGATGGTCTTGCCTCCGCCGTGCCTCTCGATATCTTCCTAGCGCTTTCCCGGTGCTATTGTAGCATAAGAGGTTCGCCCCGCAATACCCAGAGTTGGATGGAGCGTATGCAGACCGACCTATTGACATAAGCACTGCCGTGAAGTAGCATGGCGCTAACGCAGGGAACGCCCGTTTCACTCATCTGCGATTCTTCAAGAAAGGGGGGACAGGCCATGAGCAGAGAGTCTCGTGAGAGAGAAGCCCAATTCTTTCAGAGATTCAAAGAGGCAGTGGCCAAGAGCAAGGCTCTAGC
>JAFGCL010000066.1 GCA_016932645.1 Dehalococcoidia bacterium
CTACGGCCAATATGATAGTGACCCAGCGGTTGATGAGAGACAGCCTAGTGAGCAGGTGCATTGTCTAGCCTCCTATGTGGTTGGCACAAGCATTGGAACGCTGATGTGGGATTACTGCTGCGATGATGGAGACGTTCTGAGGACTGACAGCGCAGACGCTTGAGGTCGAACTATGCACGTGTTTCCAAAACAACTGAGTGCCGATCTGGGGCCTGGCCAACTCCCGCCATATCTGCTGCCTTTGACCTTGGCGCCCTGGTATCAATTCTATAACAGGAAAGAGGCTGCGGTGTCAAATCATCCGGCGCACTCAGACTTATGCTTCACCCTAGCGGATGTCGGTTCATTCAGTGTGGACTCAGATCAGCCGCATAACGATCTTTCCGAAGAGCGGGCCGATGAAGTAGCACATGAACGGCAGGAAGGCAGGTGTGAATCGCTGAGCCAGCGTCACCCTGTAGTCACCCAGGTAATCGCCGAAAGTCTTGTGCTGGTACTGCAGCAGGAGTTGTGAATTCGACGTGTCGTAGTAGTCCAGGTAGAACGGCTGCTGCGTAAACTTGCGGGCCGGCGGCAGCGGCAACCTGAGGACCCCGAGAATGCCGCGTATCATGTCCTTGTAGAGCATCCTCCCTTTGGGGCCACCGCTGATGATCAGTGTATTCCCCTTGGCCGCTTCGAAGTTCACTATGGCGTTCACTATGGCCAGGGAGACCTCCTCCGGATGGCAGATCTCCAGCCTGTTGTTCAGCGGGATGCCATACAGGCGCCGGACGTCGGCCAACTCAAATACGGTGTACATGGCTGCGGACAGGCGCAGTATCACATAGTCGACGCCGGACTCCCTAATCATGGTTTCGGCTTTGAACTTGGTCCGCCCGTAGACATCCTTGGGGTTAGGGTGGTTCTTTTCCACGCTGATGGGCTCCGTCGCCGTTACGGTGGGGCCAAAGACGGCCACCGAAGATGTGAAAACAAAGGGGATATGCTTCCCGCTGGCTCTTATGGCATCAACCAGGGTCTGCGTGCCTCCGACGTTTACTTTCTCAGCCAAGCGCGGGTTGGCCTCAGTCACCGGAGGCAGAATACCTGCCATGTGAACGACAGCATCGACGCCATCCATCGCCTGCTGCACAGAGCCGCCATCTGTAAGGTCTCCCCAGAACACATCTGCCTTCTTGCCCAGATCCCGGACGCTCTTGCGATTGCGCGGCGAGGGAAGATCAAACACCCTCACCCGGAAGCCCTTCTTCTGGAGCATCTTACAGACAGTAATGCCGAGCCTGCCGGCTCCACCGGTGACTAGTACGAGCATTTCCCCCTCCTTGTCCAGAACTACTTCACACCGTCCAAACAGGCGATGTGACCACAGCAGTATCTTTTAGCTGCACAAACTATTTGCAGTATACCGATAGTGTGACTCATTGTCAATACAAACAGCGAGCGTCGGCAATCACGAATTCCTTTCATTTGATCCGCAGCTTCACAATGGTGCACTGCCGATGGCTTGAGGTAGGCTGTGAACCGACATTGCGGTACAATGTAGACCGCGCAGAAGCTTGGAGGTGACAGATGTCATTCGTAATAACGGTATACGTGCCAACAGGTATAGTCATGGCCTCGGACAGCCGGCAGTCCATCACGATCGAGGGCAAGTCTCCTGATGGGAAGCCGATGCCGAAGATCGAGACGGTCAGTTCCGATTTCGTCTACAAGACCTATCTCCTAGCCAGGCAGAAAGTCGGCATCAACTCTTTCGGCGAAGCGCTTCTGGGGAAGATAACCACCGAGAGCCATATCAAACGCTTCTCCGAGGAAGTGCTGGATGATGATGACGACGTGACTACTATTCCGCGCAAGCTCATTGACTTCCTCAGACAGGATTTTCCACAGGCCGACTCGGCGTTCCACGTGGCGGGCTTCAAGAGGACGGGGAAGAAGAGCATCCCCTACGTATTCTTCTGCCATGTCGGCAAAGACAAGATCCAGAGACAAAACGTGGCCCCGGACACAGAGAACGTGGTCTATGGGGCGACGTGGGGTGGGCAGGCTGACATCATCGCCTCCCTGGTGCAGCCAACGCAGACACAGCCCAAACCGCCGATCATCTGGGATGCCATGACCATCCAGGATGCGGTGGATTTTGCCATCTATGCGGTGAGGACCACCATAGACACCATGCGATTCCAGGCCAGGCCCAAGAACGTCGGCGGTCCTGTGGATGTGCTTCTGGTCAGCGCAGACGAGCCACCACGTTGGATTCAGAGAAAGGAATACAAGGGCGAAATGGGAAGGTCAGTCTGAATTCGGTCCGGGGCGTGCCGGATGCATCGGGCCTGTGTTGAATGACTTCGGTCAATCGAGTGAGATGACGTTGCCGTAAGCGTCGTAGGCGTCGCTGCAGGTGAAGAGCAGTATCTGATTATCCTTGGCCAGTTGCTGTAGCAGTCCCATCATTCGCTTCAGTCTCTTCTCGTGGTAGTTGACAAAGGGATCATCCAGCAGCAGCGGTGGTTTCTTCCCTTCGGTCACAAGCCTGATCAGAGCGAACCTGGCTGAGATGTAGAACTGGTCCTGAGTGGCCCGACTGAGATCACGCACGCTGACCTTCTCGCCGCTTTCCGCCGAGTACGTAGAGATGGACAGGTCCCTGTTATCGATCTCGACCCGGGAGTACCTGCCATCGGTAATGGTGGAGATGTACCTCCCCAACTCACGATCAAGCACGCTGGCGGCTCTGGACACCGTCTGCGTATAGGCCTCATCCAGAGTCTCACGCGTGATATCGTAGACCCTTTTCTTCCGCTCCCAGAATTTGGCCTCCTGCTCCAGCCAATCCAACTCCTCGTCAACGGCAGCCAACCTTTCCGTGTCTACTTCAGTGGCTTCCAGGCCACCCTCCAGCCTGGCCCTGCTGCTATCGAGTTCGGCCTTTTGCTTCTGGAGTTGGTTCACACCAGTCTCCAATTCCTGCAGTTGGAGAGGATCCATCTTGAAACCGAGCAGTTCTTTGAGTTCTTTCTGCCTCGCGCTGATCTGCAAGTCCAAGTCCCTGTTCTCCAACTCGAAGGCAGACCAGGCGCGGTCTCCGGTGATGCCGCTGAGCTTGTGGGCTGTCTCGTTTCTCTTGTCAATCTGCCTGTCGCACTTGCCTAGCTGCCTGACGTACTCGTCGTAGTCCTGGAATCCAAACTGGCTCAGGGCATTCTGCAGCGCCCGCTCATTCTTACGTATCGTTACTTCGCCTTTGAGAAGGTTGGCCTGCGCTAACCGGACACGTCTGCGCCAAGCCAGCCGGCGGTCCAGAGCGTATGCCAGGAGAACAATCCCTACCACAGCCGCCGGGATGCCTGCCACATAAGCCTTGAAAAGGGGAATAACCACGACCCCGGCTACCAGCATCGTCGTTCCCAGTAGGACGGGCCACACCAATGGTCTCTCCGTACTGACCGCTTCCAGGTCACTCTCCAGATGAGACTGCTGGATCCTGAGACGTTCGCCCTCCGTCCTGATATCCGAGACCAGGGCCCTCTTGTCTTCTGCATCGATGAAAGGGGCAAACTCCTTCAGTTCCTGGTCCATACGTTCCAGTTCCGTCCGCAGCTCCTTGGCTCTTCTGTAGTTGTCATACTGCCTCTTGCCCGCTTCTATGTCTGATTCCATCTCCAGCATCTTCTTGGCCTTCTGCAAGAGGGCTTCTGCGAGCGGAAGCCCGGTCTCTATCCGGGCCAACTGCTCTTTGACTGAGTTCAGCTTCTTTCGGTTCTCCATCACCAGCTTGACTTTGGCAGCCAGGTCCGCCTTCTGGCTTCTCAGACTGTTCGCCCGCTCGTTGATGCGCTGAAGGTGCCAATGAGGGCCCTTGGCTTCCTTGCGGGTTGTCTTGGAGAGCAACTTGGCCAGGATGGATCGCATATCCACCGCCCCCCCATTCCCGATAGAAGCCTGGAGTCTCTGGCTGATAGTGCCCAGAGCCCTCTGTTGTTCGCTCGGAGAAACCCCTTTGGGCACTATCTTGACCAACTCCTCCTGGCCGATGCACGCAGTGCTTTCGAAGAACACCTCAGAGGGACAACCGGTGAACTCAGCCATCTTGGCCGCTATGGCGCTCTTGTTGCTGGCAATCACGCGAGAAGACCTGGCGTCGACCATCTGACTTGACCTGGTCTTCAAGCTCTTCACCAACCGGAATGCGCCGGAATCGTCCTCGAAGTCGAGTTCAATCTCCCATGGCTCTTCGGCTCCCCAACTCGTCAGGCCAACCACGTCCTCACGGCTGGTGTTGGGGTCTTGAAACAGAGCCTTGGTTATCGCCATGCGAAGTGACGACTTGCCCGACTCGTTGTCGCTGCCCTTTATGATGTTCAGTCCAGGAGAGAACTCAATGACGCGGCCGTCATTGATGGCCCTGAACCTTCTTACTCGAATCCTTTTAAGTATCACTCGATTACCTGCGGCCCCTTCTGAATCAAGGCGACTCCCAGCCTTAGGGCCTCTGCGTACATGCCCTTCTCGTCCGGAGAACACTTCGCCATTCTGGCTTCCATTGCCCTTATGAAACCCCCGGCAACCGTATCCTGAGGGTAGTCCTCTTTCGGAACATCGTCGAGTCTCTCGGATGCACGGTCCAACACCCTGAGGCAGAAGAACCGCCCTCCCAGCTCTTCCTCGAGTTCGCGAGGATCAAGTGGGCGTTCTAGATACGGTATCCCTTTCAGTATCACTTCCAGAATCAGGTTCGGGTCTGCTTTGGCTGAGATGATCTGGGCGATATCCTCGAGTGACTTAACCAACTCCAGGTTTATCGTCATCTGGTCAAAAACCCTGCTGCCGACCTGAATCTGCTGAACATCGACTTTGCCTGTGTCATGGATAGTGACCAAAGCCACACTGCCGGCACCCTTCTGGTCCATGCTTATTGGTTCAGGGGAGCCGCAATAGAAAGCCTTGGTGGTCCCTTGACTGCAATCGCGGAACGAATGCCAGTGCCCGAGTGCCAGGTAGTCCAACCGCGACGCGCCTATCTCATTCTTGTCAACGACCATGGCTTCTTTGTCAGTCACACCATCCATCCTCAGCGAGCAGTGAGCCATGCCAACATGAAGCCTGGAATCTGCGCAGAGGGAAAGGCCCTGAAGAGCGCTGGCGCCGACCAGTTTGCCATCGGAGGCTTTCCCGTAAACGGTCAGTTCCAGGTCTGCGTATGTCTGAGAGACTCGCTGGGGAGTGAGCACCGTCACGTTTGCAGGGAAGTCCACGAACCGATATATAGAGTCTTCGCTGTAGGCGTCATGCGTACCGGGCAAGACACACGCGCGGATACCGGCTGCCTGGAGCTTCTTGAATGAGGCCAGTACGGCGCGGACGGGTGTTCCCATAACGGCGTTGGTGTCGAACAGGTCCCCGGCGATCAGAAGGAGAGACACGTTCTGACGTGTGGCCAGGTTGATGATCTGTTCAAAGGTGGACAGCAACTGCCGGCGGTACTCGGGCCCCTTCTCACGCAGCGAAGGAAACTCATGGCCAAGATGAACGTCGGCCGTATGCAGTATCCTGATCATGCTGCTCCGTGCTTCAGGCCACCGGGCATGTGGTGAGTGGATGAGTAGCCGTAGTCTAGAAGAAAGCGGGCCAAGTGTCAATTCAAGCGGTTCCGGGCGGGTCGTTGCCGGAGGCGCCCGGGTCTCGCCGCTGGGGCTCGAAATCACCCGCGATAGCGCCGGAAGACCAGCACGGAGTTGTGTCCGCCGAAGGCGAAGGAGTTGGACATCGCCGTATCCACCGTTGCTGTACGTGCCTGGTGCGGCACGTAGTCGAGATCGCACTCAGGGTCGGGATGGTCGAGGTTGATGGTGGGTGGGATCATGCCCTTGTCTATGACCAGGACGCATGTTGCCGCCTCGATGGCGCCGGTTGCCCCAAGGAGGTGGCCGGTCATCGATTTGGTACCTGAGACGGGGACGCGGCGGGCCTCAGACCCGAAGACACTCTTGATGGCCAGGGTCTCCACGCGGTCGTTAAGCAGGGTGGAAGTCCCGTGGGCATTTATGTAGTCGATATCGCCAGGGCCTAACTCTGCTCTTTCAAGGGCGCTCCGCATGGCCCTGATGGCGCCATCACCTTCCGGAGACGGCTGGGTGAGGTGGAAGGCATCGTTTGTGGCGCTGTACGCCGCCAGTTCGGCTAGGATGTTGGCGCCGCGGCCTAGGGCATGATCGAGACTCTCCAGTACCAGCATACCGGCTCCCTCGCCCATCACGAATCCGTCGCGTCCCGCATCGAACGGGCGGCAGGCCTGCTGCGGGTTGTCGTTTCTGGTAGACAAGGCCCTGGCGGCACTGAAAGCCGCAATGGCAATCGGGCCGACTGGCGCTTCAGTTCCCCCGGCAACAGCAACGTCTGCCTCCTCGTGTCTTATCATCAGGTAGCCTTGACCGATCGCATCACTGCCACTCGAGCATGCAGATGAGACCGAGAAGTTCGGGCCCTTGAGGCCGAACATGAGGGCAATCTGCACGCCGGCGGCATCGCTGGTCATGGTCGGCGCCAGTATGGGGCTGATCTTCCTGGGCCCCTCCCTTTCGAGAACGTCCAGTTCACGGCAGACGGAACGCAGCCCACAAACGCTGTTGCCAATGACCACGCCGGTTCGTTCGGCTGTTCCGTTCGCTGTCTTCAGTCCGCTCATGGTCATCGCCTCCATGCTGGCAACGACGGCGAACTGGGTGAACCTGTCCATTCTATGGGCTTCCCTGCGCGAGATGTACTGGCCAATGTCGAATCCCTTTACTTCTGCAGCGAATTTGACGGCAAAAGGCGCAGTATCGAAAGAGTCGATGTAGTCGATACCAGACCGGCCAGCAAGGAGTGATTGCCACGCTTCCGAGATCGAAAGGCCAACAGGGGTAACGCCTCCAAGCCCCGTAACCACGACACGTTTCTTGCTGTTTAGCACGTGGATTGCCTCCTCATCGGATACTGACAGTATACGAAAAACATCGAACGAGTACTATACGCCTGAGTGCATGTCCATTCTTCGCGCTCACAGAAACCCGAGAGAGCCCGCGAGGAAGCAGCGGCCTGTTGTTGGGTTCGCCCGGAGGGCACTGATGATGCATCGGTATACGATGTATGGTACAGCGAAAGCCCGTGCCGTGTAAAGGCAGCGATCGCGATGCTTTCGTAGAAATCCGACGGTCCCTGTGCAAGCATGGTCTGGTGGAAATGCCTAGAGGATGATCTGGAAGGATGCACAGAAACGCCGGAATGTTTGATCGAGAGATGCCACTGACATGGGCATTGCCTGTGCCCGGCCGCTAGACGACCTGTGTCGTCTAGCCAGTCGTAAGAGGCGAGATGTCGGATACCTGCGGAGGTGAAGGCGACGCTGTCTGTACCGCGGAGCGGGGTGTATACTATGTCCTTGCGTCGTCGCGGGCAGAATTCGGGAGGTGCTGTATGAAACGCATGGTTGAGAGTCAAGGTGCAGTGAACATGCTTCTGCTGTTCTTGGCAGTTGCTGTCATAACCGGGCTGTACTCAACTTTCCTTGCGCACGCTCTCTCAAATGATGTCGACCGACTGGAAGCGCAAGTCGCTGCCCTGGAAGACGGAGCGGCGAGCCAGAGCACCTCCGTGTCAAGTCTCACTGATAACGTCACCGCCCTGTCTGCCGAACTGGCTGGACTGACGGCTCCGATTGCCCCCGCAGATTACGGTCCGTACGTGCTCGAAGTAACGTCGAACAGCGCCCGCGTATCGTTGTCTCTTGACGGTCTGGATAGAGTTGTCTTTGAGTGGGCTCTCGATGGCAGAAAGACGGCCTGGTGGGTCACCGATCCGTACGGGAACCAGTACGTCGATGGGTACAGCAGGATCTTCGACACCGGCGGCAGCGCTGCCTTTGTGGTTCCCGTACAGGGTGATTACAGCATATGGTTTACCAATGCGGATCCTCTGAGCAAGTGTATAGTGACCCTGTATGTCAGAGTGCATCGCGCTCCCTATGTGTCAGGAGGATCATAGCATCGTTCAGACATGCCGTCTGTGGGATGGAGGACCATCGTGCTGCCAGAGACTAAAACCGCAGGTTGAAAGAAGGACCGTTGGTCATCCAAGGGGTGGTCGAGGTGTTCCCGGTCCGTCATCTTGACACTGCCCGTTGAGAGCAAGTGAGACTCGGCTATTACATCACACACTTCCCCTATGTGGGAGAGGGAACACCAAGCACGCATGATTATGCTTGCGGCGGAGCAGAGTGGGCTGCCTACCATCTGGCGGTCGAGATCGCGCAGAGAGGTCATGAAGTCAAGGTGTTCACGGCCTCCGCGGGTCATAAAGATGACATCGAATACCACCGTGGCGTGGCTGTGTATCGCTACGGCACCAGTTTCTCCGTCGAAAGCTCGAGCGTCTCTATGGGGATGCTTCGGAAGCCATCAGAGCACTCTCTGGATGTTGTCCACGCCCACTTCACAGTTCCGCCGGCCTCGTATGCGGCGTTGTGGCATGCCCGACGCAAGAAGACACCCCTGATTGTCACCTACCATAGTGAGCAGAGAGCAGGATACGGTAGCCTCGTTCGCAGAGTCGGGGCGATGGTCGACAATCTGCTCGTCAGGCACAGTCTGCTGCCTAACGCTACCTCCATCATCTCGCCATCTCAACACTATGTTGATGAATCGCCTTTCTTGAGGGAACACAAGCACAAAGTGGTGTCGATTCCGAACGGAGTGAACCTCGAGGATTTCGAGATACCTTATACCAAAGAGGAATGCAGGCAGAGACTGGGCCTCCCTGAAGATGCCAGGATAGTACTGTTCATGGGATCGCTATCACCTCAGAAGGCGCCGGATGTCCTGGTGAAGGCGTTACCTGCTGTCGTACAGAGTATTCCGAATGTGATTCTGCTTGTCGTGGGAACAGGAGCAATGAGGCAGAAGCTTGAGCAGCTTGCCAGAGATCTGGACATATGCCGGTCGGTCACGTTTGCCGGACTGGCAGAGTACCGCTCTCGGTCACTATACTATAAGGCATCGGATGTCTTTGTCTTGCCCTCAATTGAAGAGACTTTTGGCATCGTGCTCCTGGAGGCTTCTGCGTCCTGTCTGCCCATGGTTGTCAGTGACTTGCCCACTTTCAGATGGATTATCAAGGACGGCTACAATGGTGTTGTGGTGAAGAAGGGAGATCAATCGGATCTTGCCCGGGCATTGATTCGCCTGTTCAGTGATGACCAACTCAGAACGGGGCTGGGACAGAATGCTAGAGGACGAGTTGGGGACTACTCGTGGCCTGCAGTTGCCGAGGAGACTGAGAGACTCTATCTGGCTGTGCTGAAGGCATCGTGAATCACCGCCGAGGCGTTTCGGAATGAGAATATGTCTGATAGGGGAGTACTCAGGCCATCTTGACGAGGGGATGAGGAAACTGTCATCCCAGCTGGCTGAGGAGATGTCCAGAGAGCATGAAATCAAGGCTCTGGACATTGGAGATGTCTATCACAGGCAGTTCTGGAAGGAAATCAGAACCTTCTCGCCCGAGATAGTTCACTACATACATGGGCCCTCCATCGCGAGCCTGGTGACGATGAAAGCGATATCCTTGTGCAACAGGAAGGCGAAGACCGTGGTGTCTGCCACCCATCCCGACTTGCCCCGGCCTGTTAGAGGCCTCATACGGCTGCTCAAGCCCGACTTGATCTTGACCCAGTCACATGACATAGAGCAGATGTTCATCAAGCACGGTTGTACAACTACCTTTCTGCCCACCGGGGTGGACACGGGCAAGTTCAGGCCAGTGTCGGCAGCTGCGAAGCATGAGTTGAGGAAGAAGTACGGAATAGACGAAGATGCATTCATAGTGCTTCATGTCGGATCAGTAAGGAAGGAACGCAACGTCTTGCTGCTCGGTGACATTCAAGAGAGTGGCCATCAAGTCGTCCTCATCGGAAGCGGCTCCACCGGCATCGAACAGGACGTGCTGCTCTATCTCAAGAAGCGCGGCTGCGTCGTTCGGACGGACTATTTTGAGAACGTGGAGGAGATATACGCTCTCTCTGACTGCTATGTCTTCCCTACCCAGAAGCGAATAGCCAGCATAGAATCCCCTCTTTCTGTGCTGGAAGCCATGGCGTGTAACCTGCCGGTAGTAGCGACCCCGTTCGGGGCTCTTCCCAGGCTCTTCCAGCCTGGTGATGGTCTGTTCTTTGCTGAGAGCAAGCAGGATATCATGGACTCACTGAACAGCATCAGGAGCGGTGCAATTGAGGTCAACACGAGACAGAAGGTTGTGCGGTACGATTGGGTCAAGGTGGTTTCTAGGCTTGAAGGCATATACGCCGACATTTGCAGTGGCAGGCAACCGGGTGCCGCATGAGACGCAAGAAGAGCACGCTCATCTGCTTCACCGGAATCGATGGTTCCGGCAAGACTACACTCGCCAAAGCACTGGTGGGCCGCTTGGGAAGCGAGGGCATTCCGAGCCGCTACGTCTACGGCAGGCTTCAGCCAATCATGTTGTGGCCCGTCTTCCTGGTGGGGAGAAAGCTGTTTCTCCGCAAGAAGGACATGTACAAGGACTATGCCAGGTATTCTCAGGCCAAGAAGGGACTTCTTGATAACCGCGTACTCTCTGCGGTCTATGAATGCCTTGTGCTGTTTGACTACTTCTTTCAAATCACGATGAAGATCAGGTTGCCGCTGGCGATCGGCAGAGACATCGTCTGTGACCGGTATGTTTATGATACCGTGATCACCGATCTCGCTGTGGATCTGAACTATCCACAGTGGCGAATCGGTAAAGTGCTGGAGAGATACCTGTGGCTCTTCCCAAAACCAGACCTCGTCTTCCTCGTTGACGTGCCGGAGGGGATCGCCACTAAACGGAAAGATGATGTGCCATCTGTCAAGTACCTTGAGGAGCGAAGGAGTCTTTACCTGCAGGTGGGGCGAGAACATGGAATGACAATCTTGGACGGCTCCAAAGGGCTCGACGAGCTCAAGCACGCCGTGCAAAGTGAAGCCATCAAGCATCTCTGCGATAATGATGGCGGTGATCCGGCCAGGGGATGACAGAATTGGTGAGCGACAACCAGGGAATTTCGAGATGAGCAAGGTACTGGTGCTTGGCATAGACTCGTTGAGCCCCGCCCTGCTGTCCGAATTCGAGGGCGATCTGCCGAACTTCAGCAAATTGCGGAAGCTAAGTCCAGCCGTGAAGCTCAGTTCCATCTTTCCTCCCGACACCATACCTGCCTGGACCAGCATCTACACTGGCCTGAATCCGGCGAAGCACGGACTGATCTACGTCCAGGACGTGTTTGGGACTCAGCGGCAAGAGATAGTGAGCATAGACAACAGCATATTCGAGGGCAGGACCTTCTGGGACTATGCCAGCAGTTCCGGGAAGAGGACCTGCCTTGTGTTTCCGCACATGGCTTATCCCCCTTGGCCGGTCAACGGCGTCATGGTGGGCAGATCAACCACGGAATTACGCGTGCCCGGAGGGCCGAAGTGGGCGGCAAAGACCGAGATTCAGATATATCCTCAGGAGGCAACCGCGAAGCACCGGATACCCCCATTCATGACGACCGTGTTCGGCAACTACCCCGGGAGAAGGAAACTGGGTGAATACGCGAAGGACCTGTGGAAGGCCACTTCAGATGAGGCCGAATTTGGTCTGCGGATGTCTCGCGAGTCCGATTGGGACCTGTATTTCATGTACTTCTACCTTCTGGATAATATTCAGCACTTTTTCTGGAGATATCATGACGAGACTGACCCTAGATATCCTGGCGCAGGCCCCTACAAGAACATCATCAGGGACTCCTACCGCCTTTTCGACAGCATAGTGGGAGAATTCATGAATTCGAATCCCGAAGCAACGACGGTGGTCCTGAGCGATCACGGGCACGGCATGCGTCCTCCGAAGACGGTGAACATAAATGCCTTCCTTCAACAGAAGGGATACTTGGTGGTGAATGCCAAGCGGCAGAACCCCGCGGTGTACCTCATCGGCAGACTGAAGGCCATGTTGCTGGCCTTCGTTCATAGGCACGAACTGGACTACTGGCTACTCAGTCTGGCCACATCAAGACCATTCGCTTCTATGAGCAAGAAAGTCTACGTGTCATCAGGGAGCATCGACATGCGAAAGTCGGTGGCCTTTCTGTCCTCTTTTGCAGGTGCGAAGTCATATTCACATGGCGGAGTAGAGATAGCAGCGAACAACACGAGTGGAATGAGCTATGAGGAGATCCGCAGCCAACTGATCAAGGAACTGTTGGGACTAACTGAGCCAAGCACCGGCGAGAAGTTGATGTCATGGGTCCGCAGGCGTGAGGAATTGTACACCGGGCAGTATCTCTCTCGCTACCCTGACATAGTGTTCCAGTTGAAGGAGGGGTATGGCGCATACTGGGATGTGGACGCCCCTCTCATAGGTACGGCCTACGAACACAACATCGCCCCGGGAGGCCACAAGAAGGAGGCCGTGTTCCTCGTGTCAAAACTGGACGGCAGAACATGTGCCAGGACTGACATGACCCTGATGGACATCGCCCCGACCATTCTGGATCTTCTGGGCTTGGACACAGTGGTTCATCCGGAGTTTGACGGCTCAAGCATCGTGGAGAGGTCCGGCTGAACGAGCAAAGGACTTGCTTGATTCCCAGAGTGCGCATGTTTAGTGAAGAAGGATGCCGCAACAGAATCACCGACTGAGGATATGTGCTTGCTTTTTCCCGTTCCCTGCAGAGGGGTCTCATGTGCACGTGGTCAGTGTGGTTGGGATACTCCGCGAGATCAGTGATAGGATATGCGTGATAAGCGGCAGAATGCCGGAAGGCGTCTCCATTGGAGAAGGAGTTCACCCCAGGACTCTGAGAATCACCACACACCTCAGAGCCTTCAGTCGGCCGGCGTGGCTATCCGCATTGAAGTGGGCGGTGAGCTATGCAACCGGGCAGATTGAGATGTCCTGCCAGGTAGCGAGGATGTCGCGGGAGTTCGACGTCGTGGTTTTCTACGAAGGCGCCCATCACTATGTGTTATCGATCATCGTGGCGAAGGTCTTGAGAAAGAAGATCGTCAAGTACTCCACAGGACTGATGGCATTGGAAGGTTCCTACTCCAGACTCTCTTTTGACTACTGGGCTGGTTTCATGTTCAGAGTCTCTGAGAGGATATCTCACGCCCTTTCGGACCGCATTGTCGTACCTACCGGAGCGGACCCCGGGCGGATTGGAATGGACAAATACACCGGGAAGATCTCCACTGCTATGTACATGTTCGTCGCCGACTCCTTCAGAGAGAAGAGGGATTGGCACGCGAGAGACAACGTTGTCGGCTATGTTGGCCGTCTGGTGGCGATAAAAGGGGTCATACAACTGGCTCAAGCCATACCATTGATACTGAAGGCCAAGGGGGATCTGAGGTTCCTGATAGTGGGCGACGGGGTTCTCATGGGTGATATGAAGAAGTGTCTTCAAGAAGCCGGTTGCCTGGACAGGGTGACTTTTGTCGGTTGGGTGCCGAATGAGTCGATACCAGACTATCTGAATGAAATGAAGTTCCACATTCTGCCTTCACCATTCGAAGCTCCCGGCGCCATCAACCTTGAGGCGATGGCATGTGGTACGATTGCGATTGCGAACGGGGTTGGGGGAATTCTTGATATTATCATCGACAATCAAACCGGGTTCCTTGTCGATGGCAACGAGCCGCGCACAATAGCAGAGAAAGTAATCGAGGTGTGGGACTCCCCCGACCTTGAAAGGATTCGACATGACGCGGCTGATTTCGTAAGGCGGAGCTTCTCCAAGCAGAGCGTGGTCAACAGTTGGAGGCAGGCGCTAGAGGATCTGTAGAAGGTGACCGGCAGGTTTCGCGGTCCGATATCGATCGCTTCAATGATGAGGAGACGCGTTCTATGAGACGGCAACTACTGGAACTCATCAGATGTCCCTATTGCGAAACGGGTCTCAGTGTTTCGGAGGTGTTCGAAGAGCAAGATGGAGAGGTTCTCAGAGGCTTGGTGAAGTGCGAATGCAGTGAGTTCGCCATCCTTGAAGGCATTCTGAACCTCAAGGCGGATCACGTGGCGGAGTACTTCAGAAGGCTGGTCAAGGAGGGGAGGCAGAGAGAGGCCTTGGGACTTTCCCTCGGAAGATATGCCGATACCCTGGCCGAGAGCGTATGCAGGGTTGCCACCGCTCTGGAGTCAAACGGAACGTACTACGGGGTCTTGGGCAAGACAATGCTGGGCTTGCTCAAGGCCAGGGCGAGACATGAGTACAAGAGACGAACGAGCAAGGGGGCGACCTTCTACAGTCTGATGGGCGGTGGAGGGTATCAGACATACCTCAAGCATCGCTTCTCCTCTCCCACGTTTTGGTCACTGTATGCCTACGTACCGGTTCTGAAGCAGAAGAGAGAAAGGATCCTCGACCTGTGCTGTGGGACAGGACATGCGTCCTTTGTGATCTCCGCTTGTGTTGAGCCGCGGGAGTTGGTTTGCGCCGACAACATGTTTGGCAGCCTGTATGCCGCCAGGAAGTACTTCGCGCCTCAGGCTCAATTTGTCTGCCTTGATGCCAACTGTCCCTTGCCGTTCAGAGACGGCGTCTTCACGTCAGTTCTCATGCTGGACGCATTCCACCTCGTGCAGGCGCGTGCCTCGCTGGCCCACGAGATGGAGCGCATACTCTCCGCACAGGGGCTGCTGCTCGTGCCGCACCTGCACAATTCCTTGAAGTACAATCCATCAGCGGGCAAACCACTGACCCCTTCGGGTTGGGCAGGGCTATTTCATCGTCTTGCGGTGAAGGGCATACCGGAAGCTGCCTTGGTTGAGGACTTCATGCTGAGAGACAGGCTGGATCTGACCAGGGATTATCCCGAAGATGAGATGGACTCCTCGGATGCAGTGCACCTGGTGGGAAGCGCGGACAGCACGCTCCTGAAAGTATTCGAGGAGGTGAGCAGAGAATTTCTATCCCAGAGACGGAACCCGGTCATCAACCCTACATACCAGATTGATCGCAGGCAAGGTGAGGTGATATTGAGGAGGCAGTTTCCCAGCGAGTCATTCAGGAAGGAGTATCCCCTGGCAGAGAAGCACCTCCCTGAGGAGTGCTCCCTGAGCGGCGGACTGGCTGAGGTGGTAACTGGCACGAGTCTGAGTGCATCCATTGACCGTCTCTCCGAAGAGGATTCTCGCAAACTCGAGGATCTGATGAGGAAGTTCGTCGTGGTCAACGTTCCAGAAGGCTACTGCTGAACCGTCTTCCGAGCGTCTCGATCCTCAGGTGCCCGGAAGGTAAACGGCCGATTCCTGTGCATGCTGCTACCGGCGATGTCACCGCGGACAACGGACTATGTCCGTCAGATTCTGATAATGTGTGCTAATCGTACCAGATGCATCGCTGTGAAAGGCGGGTCAGGGTCATGCTCACGGAAGCAGAGCATTCTCACCTTGACAGGCACCATTCGCTATGCTATAAATCCTCAGAACATATGGTTTGATCAACGGGCGCATGGGGCAAACCCGCCGAAAGGCGGGGACGCAAAGCTACGAGTCTAACGCCGCGAAGGCCATGACGGTTGAGCTGCCGCCTTAGAGAGTCTATGTAATGGATACTCTTTGGCCAGCGCCAGGGTGTATCCTATTTTTGTTGGAAGCAGCTGAACTGAGGCAGGAGTGAAGTTCGACAGAGCGAGCGTCAAGACCGGGAGAGGCAGGCTTGTGGCACTATTGACAGCCACTGCTTTGCTTATAACCATGATTCCTCTCTTGATGGCTCTCGTCGAAGACCATGATTCGGGTGACCAGTCAAATACGTCGCCACTGGTTCAGTTGACCCCGCATTTCCCGGTCGCTACAAACAGCCTGTTCTGCTCCATCATGGCACCGGGATCAGACACGAACGAAGGCAGTCTGATCTGTGACTATGCCTGGTACAAGGATGGGGTGCTGCAGCCCCAGTTCACTGGCGATACTGTAGACGGTAGCTATACGGCCAAGGGGCAGACGTGGAGATGCATTGTCACTTTCAACAATGGTAGAGGCATATGCACAGGTTTCGATGAGGTTACCGTTGGCAACAGCCCGCCTACAGCCCCGGTGGCAGATGTGATCCCTGATATGGCATATGGCGGGGATGACCTCGTGTGCGCCATCAAGACCCCGAGCTTTGATGCGGACGGGGACGTCATAACCTATACGTATGCCTGGTACAAGGACGGCGTGCTGCAGCCCAATCTGACCGGCGACACTGTAGCCGCCAGCTACACGTCAAGGGGAGAGACTTGGAGATGCGCAGTCACTGCCAGCGATGCTGAAAGCGCTGTCGCAGGCAGCTTCGATGAGGTCAGCATACCCAGCGGAAACAATCCACCGAGCGCCCCGGTTGTTGCCATTTCCCCGGTACTCCCGACTTCCACGGACAGCCTGCTGTGCTCTCTGAAAGTAGAGAGCACAGACCTGGACGGGGACCCTGTGACCTACACGTATGCCTGGTACAAGGACGGCGTTCTGCAGCCTCACTTGACTGGAAATACTGTCAAGGCCAGCTATACGGTCAGGGGAGAGACGTGGAAGTGCGTGGTCACCGTCAGCGATGGCCAGGGTGGCAGTGCTGGCGGCTTCTGTGAAGCCACCATCCACAACTGTCCTCCGTCGCCTCCACTGATTGCAATCTCCCCGGATGAGCCGCTCACGATAGACAACCTGGAGTGCTCCATCACGCTAGCCAGTTCAGATGCGGACGGGGATGCCATAAGCTACACCTATGCCTGGTACAAAGACGGTATCCTGCAGCCTCAATTCACGGGCAGTTCGGTTGACTCGAGTTACACGTCCTTGTGGGAAACGTGGAAATGCGCCGTGACAGCCAGTGATGGTAGAGATAGCAGTGTTCGCACCGACGAAGTCAGCATCACCGGCGAGATGAAAGCGCTGTACGTGTGGTCCTGGAGTTGGCAGTTGTTCGACAAGGTGGCTGAAGGGCAGTACTTCCTTGATATCTGCAGCGAGGAAGGCATCAACACCGCCTTTGTCGCCGCGGGTGACAGCGATGTTCAGGATTTGATCCAGAACTCCCCGGCGAAGATCCGGAGATTCATTCAGGACGCGAACGCCAGTGGCGTCCGGGTCTACGCGCTGCTGGCCAGGATGGACTACGGGGTGGAGGCGGCATTGCAGCCCAGTGTGGAAGCCATACTGAAGTACAACCACGACAACCCTGACTGCAAGTTCGAGGGCATCCACTTCGACCTCGAGCCGCCCGGAGGCTCGTCGCTATCCCAGCACGCGGCCTACCTGGCGGAATGCACCACCTTCTTCCAACATTTGAAGACGTGGTCCTATGATGGGGAGAATGTAGCCAGCCAGGATGTCGCCCTGGGCATGTTTGTCGACCCGAGGTGGAGCAGTTCTGCATGCGCGGCGAACTACAGCAGCCTGGTGAGGGGACTGGACTATATGGACATCGCGGCCTACCGTGCGCCTCCGGAGACCGGCATAGCCAGCGTACAGGGATGTGTTGATCTTACGGTGGCTGAGGGCAAGCCCTTTGACATTGCCCTGGAGACGGCGGAGTTCCCCTACAATAGCGATGGTGCTACCACCTACTACGAGGAGGGTAGGGCAGGGCTGGAGAACTGTATGTCGGTGATGAGGGAGTACTACAAGACCAACTATGCGGATTATTGCCTGGGGTTCGCCATCCATCACTACGAGAACTCCATACAGGCATTGCATATCATCAAGTTAGTCCAGTGGCCGTCAGGAACATATGGCGTGGGGAGCAGTGTGTCGGCCACGGTGACGCTTCACCCGTCTGACTACTACTACTGGAGGGCGTACGGCGTGAAGCTGGAAGTGAGGGACAGTGCGGGCACCATCTGGGTGATATCGAGGATCATCTGCATGCACTACTCCTCGAACACCAGGGAGGTGACACTGACGTGGACGGTCCCGTCGGCAGCGGCGAAGGGCAGTTGCGATGTGAGAGTAAGCCTCTGGGATGTGGACCTTCATGACGAAGGCCATTATTCCAAGCTATGGTACTCGGACTTCTCCTCAACGTACTATGGGGACTCTGCCGGCCAGAAGGCTGCACTTGAGGCGTATTCCATGGAGAGCCTCGCAGCCCTGACGTACCGACCGGCCGACCCGGCACAGGCCTTGACAGGCAAGAGAGACCCGTTCATCGAGCTGCAGAGCTCCGGCTGGAGTGAAGACCTGTTCAACGTTACCTAGTACAGACACACCGTCTTCGTGTCCCATACCATGCTACCCTCCCCAGTGGTCCTGTTTGCCGTATACTGATGTTCGTTGACCGACGAGGAGCAATGCACCGTGATGCTTAGGCATGAAGGTTCTGACCGATGAGCAGGTTGGTCGTGACTACGAGCTGGGACGATGGCGGCAAAGAGGACCTCAGACTCAGTGAACTGCTGGCTGAGTACGGTATCAGGGGGACCTTCTACATTCCCAAGACTCATCAGAAGGCTGAGCCTCTGCGGGAAGAAGAGATACTGGCCGTAGCGGAGAAACATGAGATCGGCGCCCATACTTTGGATCATGTTGACCTGACCGGCATTCCTGCGGAGCAGGCTCAGGCTGAGATTGCGGGCTCCAAGGCGTATTTGGAGGACATCCTGGGCAAGAGCGTCAGGATGTTCTGCTACCCCTATGGACGATACAATGCCCGAACAAAGGAAATCGTGGCAAGCTGCGGATTCGCCGGAGCCAGGACTCTCAGGTACACCAAGCTGGGGACCGTAACTGACCCTTATGAATTCGGTGTGACGCTTCACGCTTCAAACAGTTCACCTCGCACCACTCTCAGGATCTGGCGCGCTTATGGAACATCGCTCAGATCCCTGCTGGATTGGGAGAATCGGGCGAAGGCTCTCTTCCAACTGGCGCTGGCAGAAGGCGGTGTCTGGCACCTGTGGGGGCATTCCTGGGAGATCAACCGTGCGCATGAATGGGACAAGCTGGAGAGGGTGCTGGACTGCGTCTCGAAGAGAGACGGGGTCCGCTACGCCACGAACTCCGAGGCCGTTGACATCTGCCTGGCCGAGACTGGGCAGGTTCCCCGCAGCCCCTGAAACCCCGGTCGAATGGGTGCGGGACTCACCGGGTTCGTCCGCGCCATCGGTTAGACGTTGGATGGGGGTGTTGGGCACTATCTGACAAGGTATGCATAAGCGCTGACTGTCCCGCAATCGTAGACCTGGGAGAACCCCTGTTCTTTGAGTACTTGCCGAGGGTCATAGTCGAGCTTGTAAATCTCAGGCAAGTAGAAAGGCTTCTCCAGGATCTCCTGCCGAATGACAACCACCTGATCTCTACGATTGCTGAAGTCCTTGTTGATGAAGTCAGTGCTCAGGCTCTGCTTCACGCCGGCGGTCTTGGGCGGAGGAAAGACGTCGCTGTAGTAGCCGTCTGATGCGACATTGGCAGACCATGTATTGGCTATCGTGGTTGCTGCCCACAGTTCAGATTCTGTGTAGGCATACCGGACGGTGGTGTTCCTTGATGTGATCGGGTGATCCATGTTCGCCATCGGGCTAACGATCGAGATGAAGCTCAGCCCCCCAACAATGACTGCCAGAAGGGCGGCCTTCTGAAGGAGGTGGGCCCGTATGCCACCAATCATGAGGAGTCCTGCCCCAGCCGGGATGCCCAGCAAGAACACTGACATATACTGCCACCTGCTCGACAACACCCCAACTGACGCGGCCACGCTGAAGACCCCTATTGCCAGCAGGACAATCCCGCTGATGGCCAGGACGAAGCCGTGCCTGTTTCCGAATCTCCTGGAGAAGTAGGCGAGGCATCCCACGAAAGACAGCGCCCAGAAGACGGGCTCCGTGACAGTCCTAAGGAAGTACTCCCAGAACGGGATGGTGCTCATGTAATCCGCTGATTGCGGAAGGGTCTGCGTCCAGAAATCCGCCGCAAATCCGTAGGCTATCAGCTCCCTCAGGGTCGTGATCGGATGTGCTGCGCCCACCATCCATGAGAACAACATTGCTGCACTGAACAGGATGCCAACGCCCAAGGCCAAGGGGACTCTGAACTTCTCTTGGTAGACAATGAGATAGACGTGGTATCCCACCCATGACAGGGCTAGGAACAAGGCCATGCACGCTGCCACCATGGTATGTGTGATGATCAGGATGCCCATGAGCAGCATTGCCAAGGCCATCAGGCGAGTCGGGCAGTCCCCTTTGTCTCTGATAAGGAGGTAGACGGAGGGCAGCATGAACACCAAGGCATAGGCGTTGGGCGACATCCACCAACCCCAGCGCAGGTAGAAGGCCGAGACCCCCACCAAGAGAGCTGCGAGCAGTCCAACCTTGACGCTGGAGATAGACCTGCCCAACAGGAAGAGGAAGGACAGCCCCACAACGGCGTACATGAGGCTGGCTGAGAGCATGGAGGCCATCTTGTAGTCCAGATCGGCCACCAGCATGGTCGTACCGGTCGTCAGATGCATGCCCGCGAACGTGGAATAGTACTCGCCCGTCGGTATGTGCTCCCCATCCAGCATTGCCTCGGTGAAGTCTGCGTGGTAGAAGGGATCCATTCCCAGGAGGCTGGGGTACAGGACCATGCTGGACCAAATCAGGGCCAGCACCAGGAACACGATCTTCGCCACTGTGAAGTAGGCGTGGCCCTTCTCCGATGGCAGCAGCACTACTTCCGCTGCCAGCACGGCACTGGCCAAGGCCACGCAGACAAAGAATGCCCCCGGTCGGCTGTACTGATCGGATCGCAGGGCCATGGCTATCAATGCACAGGACATCAGGCTGAAGAACAAGATGTTCAGAAGCAGGTAGATTGACCGGCTGCCGCGCTGCTCTGTGACCGGTTGTGCCCTGAGCGCAGAGACGGCGCGCTTCTTCAGCACCAGATAGCCCAGACACGCAGCGAAAGCAAACCCTGCGAAGATGGGGTAGAACCGATTGGTCATAGTGATTGCCAGCCAAGCTGTCAACTCCAGCCCGGCAAACGCTCCAACGACAGCCAAGAGCGTGTCGATGTCTACCGCTATACGTCTCTCTGGCTTCTGTTCCATCACTCAGTCCCAGCAACACAGGAGGCCGGCGAGAGGCCTGGCCGGCTTGGCGCGGGGTCAGGCGTCAGCAGCGGATCAAAGGCTGGCTGAGGCACTTTCTGCGTTGCCGTTTCCCTCTGTGGCAGCCAGGCGCGTGACTCCGGCACAACGCCAGTAATATACATCCTACACCCTGGGGATTCAATGCAACCGGTTTGCCGTATTCTCGACAGAGTGCGCTGAATCTGTAGTATGATATGCTCTGGCACACTAGCCACTGTAGCTGAAACGGCAGGCAGAGACATTGAAGTGCATGTTGCTGAATCTACCCAGCCCTCGTGGGCGCAACATATACAGGGGCTACGCCGGTGATTTCGGATTGGCAGGAACAATAGCAGACGAGACCTTGCTGCCAATCCACCTGGCATATGGCGCTTCTGCTGCCAAGAGACAGGGTTGCGAGTACGATGTCGCAGACGCTCAGGTGCTGAGATACGGTTCTTCTCAAGCGGTGGATGTGGTGAGGAGAAGCACCCCCGATATTCTCGTGTCCTGGCTGGCGCTTCCCTCGCTCCATGATGATCTGGCGCTTCTGGACGAAATCAAGAGAGCGGTCCCTGGCGTCGTTGTGGTTGCTCTGGGGGCGGTATGCAATGTGATGCCAGAGGAGGTACTCCTCAAGAGCAATGTGGATATGGCGGTCTGCGGCTGGTATCCCCACTACAATCTGATATCGCAGGCAATCCAGGTGCTGCGAAGCAGCGGACCGGGCCAGGCTGCATTTGACAAGATTGGTGGCGCCAGATACCTCAAACAGGGGCAGATGGTCCAGAGTCCCATTGAACCCTGTGAAGAGACCCTGGACGAGCTGGCATTGGACGTCTACCGCCAGCTCCCAATACAGAAGTATCTGAGAGATGTTCCGGACATCAGGGGTTCGACAATCAAGTGCATTTCCATAGCCACCAGCACAGGTTGCCCGTATGCCTGCATGTATTGCCCCTATCCCATAGGGTATGGAAGGAAGGTAACTCACAAGTCCATCCCGCGCATACTTGATGAGTTAGAGTCCCTGAAGACCAACTTTGCTGTCACTGGGTTCTCTTTCAGAGACCAGCTCTTCACACACAACAAACAGAGGGTGGAAGACCTCTGCGATGAAATGGTCAGGCGAGACCTGAACGTCAAATGGCATGTTGAGGCACGTGCGGATGAGGTCACTGATGGACTTCTGACGAAAATGAGACGGGCGGGCTGTTTCCGGATTCACTATGGCGTTGAAACGGGGTCGCCGGAAATGCTGCGGAAGACGGGGAAGCCGGGGTTGGAGATAGATATGGCAAAGAAGGCGTTCAAGATGACTAAGGAAATGGGTATTGCCACTACAGCACACATGATGCTGGGATTGCCGGGAGAGAACCAGGAGACTCTGAAGATATCCCTTGATCTACTGTGCCAAATCAACCCGGATGTTGCCAGCCTGAATGTGACCACACCGTACCCGGGGACGAAGTTGTTTCGCATGGCAGACGAGAAAGGCTGGCTGTCAACCCGTGACTGGTCAAGATACACCAGCTTTGATGCTATCATGAGGACAGACGAGCTGACTACCGCTCAATTGTCGGAAGCCAGGAAGGTGATGAGGAGGAGATTCCGCAATTTCAAACTGCGGCACGACTCTGAGTATCGGAGGCTGTACTTGAAGGCCTTGCCGAAGGCTGTTCTTGGCCGTCTGGCGTCGCTCTTTCGGTCCTGAGGGATGAAATGAAATCTGCTGGAATGGCTGTATTGGTGTCAGGAGCATGAAAACTAGAGGCCTTGGCAAAGCCCTGTATGCGGCGAGACTATATCCTCGTTGGAGGAAGTGCCTCGGCTACAAGCCGCTATTGCTCAAGCTTCTGGTAACCAGCCGGTGCAATTCCCGCTGCATGCACTGCAACATATGGAGACTCACCAAGGAAAGACCTCAGGTAGTGAAAGATGAGCTATCCACGCAGCAGTGGACGGGCTTGCTGGGAGAGCTCTCTGAGATGGGGACTGAGGCGGTGTTCATCTCCGGAGGTGAACCCCTGCTTCGCAGAGACACAGTGGAGATAGTGAGGTTTGCCAAGAAGAAAGGCATGCATGTCGAAATGGTGACCAATGGGACATTGGTCACGGAAGACCTGGCCAAGGATCTGGTGTTATCAGGGATGGACATCATCGACTTCTCCCTCGATGGCCCTTCGTCGAAGATCCACGCGGAATTCCGGGGGGTAGACGGGGCTTGGGAGAGAACAACGAAAGGAATAGAACTGCTGAGTCAGGCCAGGAAGAAACTCGGTGTTCAGAAGCCGGTCATTCAGGTCAGTTACCCGGTGTCGACCATAACCCATCAGCATATCGAACAGGTTATCGGCCTCAAGGCGAGCTTGGGCTATGATACTCTGCATTTCAATCCGATCATAGGCAAGACACCGGGGGCTCGTTCCATCTTCATGAGTGACGAAGATCTTCGCAACCTTGAGTCACGGTTGGATTCAATTACCGTCGCCTTCCAGAATGCTGGCATGTCGAGTTCACCTGTTTGGAACCTGGTCAGGATGTGCCGGAATGTGGAAGCCGCAAAGGGGGGAAAGTACGCTGAGTCGTTCATCAGGAAGGTCCTCTGCTTCGCTCCGTGGGAAGAGGTGACCGTCGATCCTTTCGGAAACGTCTACCCGTGTCCCTATGCTTGTCCATTTCAGAACCTGTCGGAAGACCTGGAGCACTGCTTCTGGGGGACGGGCGATTTCAAGATGGGGAATGTCAAGAGTAATCGATTCAGCGAAATATGGGACGGCGACAGCTATCGGCGATTCCGGAAGAACCTGCAGAAGGTGCCCTCGCTCCCATTCTGTGCTTGGTGCTGCGAGGCCACTCTCAGAGACGCTGTCTTGACGGGGCTCTTCAAGGACCGATCACTGCTGTTCAAGATTGCTCTCTCCCGTTTGCGACACCGATCTGGAAGATCAGAACGGACGGAATGGGAGTTCCTTTACAACTAGATCGCTGATATATATACTTTGCTATCTGTGGCCAGTCTCAACTGGCTTTGATGCTGAATATCACTGAACACCGGAATCTGGTAGATGGGATACTGCCATGGCGAAGAAGCACCTGATGAGAGGCTCTACTCACAAATAGGCAAGACATTGAGTACTGGCTCGGGGTAGTGTGAGGGATTGGCATGCAGGTGGAATCGCAGAAAGACCGCATATGCGCTGGGGCCCCGTGTACCCTTGAACACGAGAAGACACTGGGCAAGAGGTTCCGCTTCATGAAGAAGAACGTGCTTCCTGCTGAAAGGCTCCTTGACATTGGTTGTGGATTTGGGTGCTACCATTTGGATGAGATAGCGAAGGAGGTTGTTGGGGTCGATATCTCGAGAGAGTATCTACACTTGGCTAGCCACAATGGCTTGGCTGCGATCCAGAGTAGCGCCGAGTCGCTGGCATTCAGGGATGGCGTTTTTGATGCAGTCACCTGCATAGAGACTATTGAGCACATTCCAGATGACGAAAAGGCAATAAGAGAGATTTGGAGAGTACTGAGGCCCGGTGGGACTCTGGCCATCACTGGCCCGAACAGCATCTTTCCGTCGGAGACCCACGTGATGGGTGGTAAAGGGGAGAAGTTGGGGATCTCACCGTTGCGTAGACTGAGGATTGTCCCACGCAGACTTAGGAAGACTGTCAAATTGGCTAGAGACTACAGACCGGTTGAAATGAAGAGGCTGCTGACTAGGAACGGTTTCCAAATCGCGAGGGTTGACTACTTGATGCCAACCTTTGATTTTGTAGGTGTTCCGTTCCTCGGCATTGTCGAGCGTATCTTGGCAATTGGCGAATGCCTACCAATCATTAGAACCTTTGGCATGACAATAGCGGTGAGCTGCAGAAAGAGAATTCCCAGCACTGAGACCGATCCTCGGTCCAGAGACTCCAGATGAGAGGCGACCTCTCCCAATTGTCAGTTGCGCCTTGAATCTCAGTGGCAGATGCTGCCAACCCTAGCTTGGGATCTCTCCCTGAGATGTTGAAGTCCTACCAAGGCTATCGCGGGCGCTCCATGTCGGTCATAGGCCAGTTGGTGCCCAATGAGTGCCAGCCATTGTGTGCTCCAATCAACGGCGCACGTGACTGACTCGGAACAAGCTAGTCTTTGCTCTCAGCCAGATCTCTCTCGACCTGGAGGTACTGGTCAACGATGCCACTCCAATCGAATACCACAACGTCCTGCAGGTTATTCGACTCCATTCTTCTTCGGAGGTCCTCGTTTCGATGCAACTCCAGGATGGCTTGGGCAATCTCATCAGGGTTGGTGTTCACGAGCAAGCCATTTCTCCCCTGTATCACAACATCTGGAATGCCTCCCACCTTGGTGGCCACGATCGGCTTGCCCAGAGCCATCGCTTCCAGGCACGCGAGTGCGAAGGCTTCTCCTCGTGAGGGCATTACCAGGACGTCCACGGAGTTGAGCAGTCTTCGATAGTCGTGTATCGGCAGGAAGCCGGAGAACGTGACATTCTCCTCTAACCCATACTGCTGCACCATTTTCCTGAGCAGGTGCTTCTTGGGAACGTCAAGTGCTATGTAGAGGTGTATGTTCGGGATCCTGCCCTTGAGAGTGGCCATAGCCGTGACCAGCAGGTCACCCCCCTTAACAAACTTGCTGCCTCCAGGGAAGAGCAATGTGAATTCACCCTTCACCTCGGATTTCTCTGAAGAGCCTCTTTGGATCTCTGCAATGTTGATACCGTTGCTGATGACCACTGACTTGCCTTCCAAGTTGATGCCCCGCTCCGCATACTCGCGCAGCATCGAAGCACTCACTTCCGTCACCGCAGTTGCCTTTTCCAGAGCTTCTTTGAACTTCCTCTTTCTCCAAGCAGCCAGGGGAATCATGAGTGGATGCACCGGCACGACTCCTCCCAGATAGTGTTCGCCGTGAGGGGTGGTCAGCGTCGGAGTCTGCAAGTCACCGAGGCTGCAGACGAAGAGGACACCCTCTGACATATGGGAGTGAATGACATCGAATTCCTTGTCTGAGAGGAATTGCCTCACCTGGCGCCGAATCCTCTTCCAGTAGACCCGGGCAAGAGACTCCTGCAAATAGGCATAGAACAACAAGAGGGCCCGGTTATGCGGATCGCATTCCCTGGCTGATCTTGCCTTCGGAGCGACGATAGACTTGGCCAGCGCTGTTGGGTCATAGAGAGGGCCAATGTTGAATAGCTCGACGTTCTCAAGGGTGTCATAATAGTGGACAATCTCCTCGTTCAAGACAATGCTTACGCTGTGACCTTTGTCTCTCAGGTGCCGGGACAGTTCATAGACAACAGTTTCAGCTCCGCCCCACCCTTTGGATAGAACGACCTGGCATATTTTCATCCGCGCTGGCGCTCCATTGACACCTCTCGGTAGACTCTCATGAACTCGTCAACGATGCGGCTCCAATCGTATTTCGTCACGTCCTGCAGGTTGTTCTGGCTCATCTCTGTTCTGAGGCCTTCGTCTCTATACAGACGCACAATGGCGCTGGCGATCTGATCAGGATCCGGTCTCACCAGGATGCCATTCCTGCCATCTCTGACTACCTCCGGAATGCCGCCCGCGCTCGAGGCGACTACCGGCTTGCCCAGAGCCATGGCCTCCAGGAACACTATCCCAAAAGCCTCATCCCTGGACGGCATGACCAACGCGTCTACGGAGCTGAGGAGACGCCTATACTCGTCCTTATTGAGGAACCCCACAAAGCTGACGCTGTCGTCCAATCCCATGTCTGCTACCATTCTCCGGATTCGGTGGTCGTGGGGAACATCCCAGGCCACATAAAGGTGGAACTCCGGTATCTCTTTCCTCACCGCAGGCAGAGCCCTGACCACCAGGTCTCCGCCTTTGATGAACTTTGCCCCGCCAGGGAAGAGCAGGTTGAATCTGCCTTTCAGCTTCAGTGCCGATCCCATGCTGCGCTGGATATCAGATAGATTCACCCCGTTGGGTATTACCGCATATCGCCCCGCGAGTGAAGCCCCCTGTGCTTCCCATGCTGGCAACATGAAAGCGCTGGGCCCTATCACCTTGTCCATCTTCTGCAGCGCCTTCCGGAACTCCCTCGCCTTCCACTTTGCTATTGGACGCAGTAGTGGATGCACGGGTTCTGTGCCTCTCAGGTTGCCTTCGCCGGCAACCATGGCTATCGCCGCTATTCTCAGTGTCTTGAGTTCATGAGCCATGCGGGACACGAGGGGAACCGAATCTTCGAGGATGGGGCTGACAATGTCCGTGTGGTCATTCGACAGCCATTGCACTACTTCGCGTCGAGTTTTCCTGAGGCACAGGCGGCGAGCGATCTCATCCAGGTAGGGAGAGGGCAGTGACAGTGCTCGCGACAGAAGGCTGCGTCCCCGACCGACCTTCAGGAGAAAAGAAAAGGCAGAGTCGGGTGGATACAATGCGCCGATGCTGAGCAGCCTGACACCCTCCAGATCAGAGTACTGCTCATAGGTCTCCCTGTTCAGCACTATGCTCACGCTTTCGCCCTTGGCACGAAGGTGGCGCGCCAGTTCGTAGACTGCCGTCTCCGCCCCTCCCCATTCACCTGAAAGGAGGACAAAGCAGATGTTCATGGCGACCTGCCAACCTTGCCCCTGTTTCGGCAGACGGATATGATGCGCTTCGGGTAGTACTTGGGGTCCTGTCTCCAGCTATATGCGAATACGGCCAGCTTGATGAACGCAGCCGGAACCTGAGTCCTCAAGCCGGAACTGAAACCCTGCCTCAGTAGAGCCTCCCGTATCCCTGGCTGATGCTCCCAGACGGCCTTCCACTGATTCCCCGCGTTGGCTACTGTCTCGAAGTCGACCTTGCGGCTCCTTGCGTACTCCAGGAACCTGTCCAGGTTTCTGATCATCGTTCCTCGCCGCTCGGGGCTCCAGGAGTGAAGGATCATCACCATGATCACCAGTGGCTGAAAGTGCCTCCGGATGTGGTACTGTTGAAAGACGAGCTTCATTATAGACAGGGGAGTGATGTCCGGTTCGAGCATGTTGCACCACAGTGTCGGGGCCGGCATACCTCTGGTTACCGGAATCTCGAGGATGTCCAGCCGTTCGTCACCATCATGGCTGACAACATCGTATCCTCTTGGGGAGGGATAGTAGGCGGATAGCGGCGGTATCCTTTGGTGCCCCTGGTGCCATCCCTCCGGCTCGTCGAGCGCACTGGCGACCGAGCTGTCAAATCTGAAGCCTCTCTCCGCGATAGCCTGAAGGGCCGCCGTGGACTGGCAGAGGCCCCCTCCTCTGAAGGATGCCGGTTCATGGTAGGGCTTCAGCAGATGCATTGACTCTTCAAGCTCTGTCCGGATCTGCTCAGTGGAGACATTCCTCAGTCCAACATCAAGGCTGTCCTTCCAATGAACGTGCAGGCCCACCTCGTCTCCTTGACGGCAATACTCTCGGAGCAGGTCTAGAGCTGCAGGCTCGCGGCAGAGTCTGGGTTCCACGAACCAGGTGATGGGAGCCTTGTGTCTATTGCTTGTCTCCTTGATCAGCCCCAGGGATTCGACGCTGGAGTCCTCCACATCACAAGTGAGACAAAGAAGCACCCTCCCGTTTGTCTTGTGCAAGTCGTTCACCATCTCCAGCGCCATTTCCTCGTCTGTTCAGAACACATCCACATCGCCGGCGACGACATGCCATTCCTTGAGGTCCGATATTGTGCTTGGGTCGACATCGGAGGCAAGTGGCCTCGCCAGCAGACGAAGATGCTCTCCGCGCTTGAGGAATCCCTGCCTTTTGTACAACGCACGATATGGACTGTCTTGCAGAATGCGACACAACACTATGTCCGGCCCCCGCTCCTTCAGATGGTCCAGGCCGGCCTGGATCAGACGTGATGCGGCCGCGGGTTTCTCCGGCGCGAACAGGTAGTCCACTATATATCCTCGCTTGATTGGCCCTTCTTCGAATCTCAGCACAATGAAACCCGCCACGTCACCCTGTGACTCTCCGGCCAAGACCGAATACTCCCTGTCAGGGCAAGAGAGGTAGCGCCAGTTTAGGTAGCTGGAGTCCTTCCAGACGGCAATTGGGAAACGGTCCTTGACTGTCAGCCAGAGACGGTCGAAACGGTCATCAAATCTTGTGATTTTGGTGATGGCAAAGGGTTCAGGCTGTATTGGTCGGTCGCGGCTCTCTCTAAGCGCGAGAAGGAACTGGAGGCATTTGCCTCCGATCGAGGCGATATGAGCCGATCGGAGCCTGTGCTGTATCACGGCGCGAGGGTTGAGGACCTTGACGAGTTGCACCAATTCGCCCACGTAGTCCGAGCCAAGCTCCTTTACAGATACTGGAAGGGATTGCTCGTTGGGGAAATGGTACATCAGCTTGATGCCTTGGGCGCCGGCGAGGGCATAGCAGTCCTTCGCCAATGCAGCAAACATGCCTTGATGCCTGTAGTCGGGATGGACCATGGAATCAACTCTCTGAGCGCCCAGGACTCTAAGCCCCCGGAGATTCATCCAGGTGGGCAGCAGGGCACATTGCCCCACAATACCCTGGGAATCTTCAGCCACAACCGTGCACATCATCTTTGTCGCGTTATCTACGTACTTCCACCTCCAGTGGCTGATGGGCTGTTTCTCATTGAATACCGCTTCGAACAAGCGGGCAATCGCGGCACCGTCATCCTTTGTGGCTGGCCTGCTTCGCCAACTGGCGGTCATGTTCCTCCTGACTTCCCATGGGTCATCTTGCCGGCACTCATGACGCATCCCATGTCCCGGAGGGGATGCCATGGCCAATCATACACCCGCGCTGAAGTAGATGGCTGAAAAAGCTGATAGACTCATTGCTAGGGCTTGCGTCCCCCACCTGCCCGGCCAATCCGCGCCAGTCTCTCTCGGGCAGCCGTTAGAACACTACCTGCCATGCTCCACGCTGAACGCAAATCCTCACGCGTGTAGAATCGCAATGCGAACAGAAGAACGGGGTAGCCCAGCAACGTCGTCGCCCGAAGCATACCTTCCAGTATTGCAGACTCGTTGGTGATATACAGGGACGCTACGTAGAGCGGGACGGCAGCGAGAAACGGCTTGGCGATTCTGAGGAAGTCGTACTGAATCGAACAGTATCTCCTTGAGACGAAGTACGATGCTATCGGCAGCACCAACATGGAGACGGCAGTAGTTATCGCGGCCCCCATCATTCCATAACGAGGAATCAGAATGAAGTTCAGGGCTATGTTCACGACCGCGGCACTTCCCACCATGAGAGGTATGGTCGTTGTCTTCTTCTCCAGGTAGATTCCTACCTGCAGGGCATATGAACATCCCAAGAACAAGTATGAAAGAGCCAGGAGCGGAACGACCTTGTACGCATCGTAGTATTCTGAGTCGCGGGCCATGATATGGATGACATCCTCTGACAGGACAGATAACCCCAAGACGACAAACACCCCGGCAAACACAAGGTAGGTCAGAGTAGACGAGTAGATCTGCTTCGCGTTCTTTTCCTCCGAAACGCCGAGCATGAACGGCATCCAGGCCAGATTGAAAGGTGTCATTATGACAGCCTGGGCTATCCTGCCGAAACTGTAACCAAGGGAGTAAAGGCCGACGGCATCGGTGCCAACCGCAGGGTAATGCGACATAAACTGAAGGAAGTATCTGTCGGACGAGATCAGCACGAAGTCGGCCAGACTCGAAGGCACCATGGGAAGACCGAAACGCAGCATTTCATTCAGCTTCTTCATTGAGAATCTGAGCTTGGTTGTGATGGCGAGCCGGCCGACCAGCAAGATGTACAGAACGGCCAAGCTGATGAGATCGGCCAGCACAATGCCGATCACGCCCTTCTTCAAGACCGTGAGGAAAGTAACCTTCAGCGCCACGCTGAGGCCAAGCTGAAACAGGGAAAACGCGACGTACTTCCCTGGCTCTTCTTTGGCCCTGAATACCACCATGGCGACGGTGACACCCGCATCGAAGAATATCGCCAGGAAAACGATGAGGAAGCCAGAGGCATACTGGTGTGAGTGAAAGAAGACCGACGAGAGCACTCCACTCAAGGCGCCCAGTGTCAGACACATCACCAGCGTAACGATGCCGAGAGAAATCAGGGCGGTGCTTATTACCTCTTCCTGCTCACCCTTTTCCTTGTATTGGAAGAAGAACCTGAGCAGCGCGTGGGGAACGATGCCCATGTAGGCGATGAATATGACGATAAGCTGTGTTGTGGTGAAGATCGACAGAACACCGTAGTCTTCGACTGACAACCAACTCGTGTAGAGAGGGATGAGAAAGAAGTTGACGAGGGGTACGCTCATCGTGCTGAGCCCGTACACGATGGAGTTCTTGGACAGGCGGAAGAGGTGTCTCTTCATCTCAGAATCCTAGGGCATTGGCACCAGGCAGACGCCGCTTGTCTCCCGCAAACGCGCAGACTCTCCCCTGACGACTCATTCTCCCACTGGATTGCCAACACAGCAATCTGCTTGCATCTCATGGGTCTTCGCCCGCTGCAGAGGCCACCATCGCTAGAACAAGTCGGACAGCGGGAGATCAACCAATCCCGTCCCACTATTCTTGACAGACCATCCAGCTTGTGTTCTACTCTGGACGAAAGACACCGCCGGAGAAGGGCAATGACATCCACAGTAACTGGAGCGGGCTCGATTGCTGACCCAACCTTGGTGATTATATCCTCATTTGGTGTCGTCGCTGCCGTCCTGCTGTTGGCCCTCTTGATCATAAAGGAGCTCGCCTCTGCCAGTGGGGATCCCCGGCTCCAACTCATCGGACGTTACCCGCATGTTGCCACGATCCCGTTGTTGTTGGTATTCGGCCTAACAGCAATCGCGGACCTCTTGTGAATCCTCATCCGGGCAAGACAAAAGGAAACACGAGATACAAACATATATTGGCTATGCCGTGGGCCAGAGCTACTCCCAGGAGCGACCTCGTTCTCATCACCACCCAGCCAAAGAACAGCCCTGCCAGCAGGACAAAGAGCCACTGCAACGGTGAATGATGGCCTAATTGGAGCAAGGAGAACACGACTGCGGTGTACACCAGACCCTGGGACCCCATTGCCTCGATAGAGCAGCGCTGCATCACTCCCCGGAAGAACAACTCCTCGACAAGACCTGTGGCTACGAGAAGAATGATACCAGGAATCAACACTTCACTCAGAGTCAGAGCGGAAACCAGAGGTTCCGGCTTCAGAATATAGTATTCGGCCAGCCCGATGCCGATCCCCGTTAAAGCCACCAAACCTTGGAGCGCGGTCTTTCGAAACGACAGCCCGATTTCTGAAGGCGCCAACTCAAGGATTCTAATGGCGATCAGAGTGGCGATGAGCACAGGGATAGATGCTATGAGATACTGGTAGATAGGCGTGAACCGGGCTAGCGGCATGGCCAGAGTCAAAATCCTTATCATGGGTACAATGGCCAGGGCCAAGTAGAGCTTCCCGAAAGATCTGTTCGGCGCCAGGGAGCTGTGGACTATGAGGGCCGAGAGGATGACGGCATGCAGGATGACTCCCGCCAGGGGGTCGACCAGAGTGGTGATCAACTCAGCCGCGGCAATGGCAATCAGATAAAGGACTGCTGCTACGATGTCGTCTCCTCCACGGTTATCGAGAGGTTGGCGGTACGGTACAACTCGGTGCCCCCGTCTTTATGTTTGTATAGCAGGAACTCAATCTCCTGACGCCCCGACTTGGTGGGGACGATGGTGACCGTCTCGTCCCGTGCCTCCCCGTGAGTCAAAGTGAACCGTTCTTTCTCTTCCACCACTTCGCTGTCAACTCGCGCTTGAACATGGTAGGAGGTGCTCTCGTGCTCTTGACTCGCGATGTGCAAGGTCACCGTCAGTGGCTCTCCAATGGCCAGTCTCGTCGGGTAGTCTCCCGCTGCCGGTATGTAGAACTCGGTGAACTTCTCTCCCTGCCTGGGGACGGCCATGACGTAGACCAGGGCTCCTGTTCCCACCAGGATCGACAGCACCAGAATGATCGAGAGGGCCTTCTCCAGCCGGTTCAGTTGGCTCCACTTGGAGGACTCAACCCGGGGCAGCACATGGAATCTCTCCTCTATTGGGAGCCTTCGCCGCAGCCAAATGGCAATGGCCGCTGCAACCAGGATGAAGATGGCAATCGATGCAGTGACAGTGTAGAGATTGATGCCCAGGGGGGTGTAGTTGAGAATCAGCCCTATTGCGATGACAACGGCGATGCTCGATGCGAAGCTCAAGGCCACCCTCTCCATGGGGTCGAGGCTGTCCTTCCTGGGAAAGACGGCGGCTATCAGAGTGTAGCCGGGAAAGAAGAGCAGGAACAGCAGTCCGAGAACAACCCGTATCCATCCAGTTGTAAGTAGGACGACTGGTATCAGGAGCAGCGTGAGAGCGACGATGAAGATCAGTCCCATGTCAGTCTGGTGTCAGCAGGAACGCTCGGATCGACAGCATGCAATTCTACTGTATAGCATGCCAAATGTGAAACAGCATTGCTCCAGACAATGGAGGATGCATCCAGTCGTCGGAGTCTGGACACAAGCGGGCGAGCACCAAGCGGTGGCTGTGATCGAAGGAATCAGCACCGCACCCGTCATGGTGGATCAAGTGAGCGTTTGCCGGGGAACGGCGGCTGACAGATGATGTCCCCTGTGCAAACCCGGGACCCTAGCCTTGAGTGACGGCTGCGCCTTGCTGCGGAGCGCCATTGTGATGCTTCAGGCTTGGTACCCTCTGGAACCACCGTGGACTATCTTCTGGCCCTGCTGCAGGACCTTCTCGGCAGAGAACTTCTCGGCGTAGCCAACGAAAGGATGAGCCAGCACCACGGCTATGCCACGACCGGAACCAAAGAAGCCGGGGGGCGGTGTCCCCAGATTGTCTTTCCACCATCCGGCGTCGTAGAACGCAGAGACCACAGCGATTGAGGCAGGCTCATGGCTGAAGAACCTGCAGCCCTCCTGCAGCTTCGGCCAGAGATACCGCAGACAGTCCCGCACCGAACTGACAAGATCGGCATCTTCAAACACCAAGACAATGGAGTCAGTGTCAATGTCTTTGAGTGTGTTCTCGAAATAGCCTTTCACGAATCGACAAACGCTGACATCCCCCAGTCTCTCTACGTTCCGCTTCACGCCGTCCAGGCCACCCTCGCTGGTGAACTCTCCCTCCTCCCAGTGGTAATAGAGCATTTCGCGGGCGCTGTCGGCATTGATG
Source organism: Dehalococcoidia bacterium (assembly GCA_016932645.1). Classification (GTDB taxonomy): domain Bacteria; phylum Chloroflexota; class Dehalococcoidia; order UBA2247; family RBG-13-53-26; genus JAFGCL01. The sequence continues at coordinate 34,331 of JAFGCL010000066.1, forward strand.
TCATTCTCTTCGCCGGGCAGAGGAGCGGGCAGCCCTTCAAACGAGTCACAGACGAACAGCCTCCTGTTGGTTAAGGCGCAGGCCAAGGACAGACTGATCGTGGTGGCCCCATTGTAGCAACCGCACTCCACAACGTCGCCTTTGACAGATTTGGGTATCCGCAGGATCTCCTCTATTAGCACGAGATGCAGTTGCCACGATGTCAGAGACCTGACTCTCCTGCTGTTCCGAACGATCCTCCTGGCCAGCTTCAGTTTGGCCAGCCGGCCTATGCCGTAGTCCTTTCCAGATTGATTTGCGGCAAACCTGAGAACCAGGAGTGAGTCATTGAGGAATGAGAACAGCCTAGCAGTGAGCCCGCGCTCGCCTGCGTAGATCTCCCATCCCTTCCAGTCGCTGGGTTCAGTACTCATCGCACCAGTCAATCCGCGTGGCAAGTATGGGTCTTGCTCTCGCCGCTTCTTGGAGTCGACTACACATGATCGGAGTGACGTCTTTGACCTGAGACATTCTACCAATTCCACCACTGCCCCTCAATGCTATACTATTGCGATGGCTTGTTGGAGCGGTGGCGTCCGATCGAGCTGACAGAGCGGGCATTCACGAGAAGAGAAGTGAACCAACAGAGGACTCATGGATCCCTGTCAGAGAACAGGTTCCTATTGTGCCTGTACACTCTCTCGATCGCCTCAATGCGGCAGTGGATTGTGCGCCGGCGGGCGATCGGGAAGGCTCGCACGCTGACCAGAAGACTGTCAAGCCAGAGCAAGCCGGTGCAACTGGAATTGGGTTCAACTACGCCCCGAGAGGGGTGGATCACCATCGATTTCGCCAGAGGCGCTGACCTGATTCTAGATCTCTCCAAACGGCTGCCGTTTCCGGATGGTTTGGTGGACAGACTCTACTCCTCGCACGCTCTGGACCATTTGTGCTACGAAGACGCTGTGGGCCTGCTCAAAGAGTCATACCGCATTCTCAAGGATGGTGGTACTCTCGACCTTTGTGTACCGGATGCCGCCTTCTACCTGAAAGCATACTGCGGCGGCCAGCCATTTGATGTCAAGAGATTCTGTGTCTATGAGTTCGCCCTGCACTACCATTCGAGAATAGATCTGGTGAACTACATAGCCTTCATGGGAGGGATGCACAAGTACATGTATGACAGGGAGAACCTGGTGGCCCTGTTGAGGAGCATCGGGTTTCAAGAGGTGACGCTGAGGAGTTTCGACAGCGTGCTGGATCTGCAGCAACCTGACGACCATGAATGCATCTACGCTCTGGCTGTGAAGTAGCGGAATTGCCCCTGCACCTATGCCATCCATGGACAGCGCGAACCCCTGTGCCTTCCCCCATCATCTCCATAGATGTGCCGGGGCCGACGCAGCCTCGACGCGAAGCCATCTGCACTCATGTCGGTCTCACAATAGAAAGAGGCCCCGAGTGCGGCTCGCCAGTCACTCGAGGCCTCCGTAGGAGTGGTCACGGATACCGGACCGGGACTTCGATTCGGAGCACTATGTCAGTGTGATGCCTCCCTGCCAATCGGTGGCCTGCAGCATGAAGAATGTGCTGCGCTTTCCTGTGAGAGTACCATTGGGACCAGTCGTCGTTGCTGCCAGTTCGTCCATCGTCATGGCCAGCAATTGGCTCTGATACCCGGAATAGTTGCTGTAGTAGAGGATGTCGTAGTAGCTTTCGTTGTACCATCCTACTGCCCACATGGTAAGACGGACAGTGGCAGCGCCAGCGGCGACACCTTCCGGAACAGTCAGGCTGATAGTACGGTTGGTGGTCTGACCGTCGACGAGGTCGATGATCTGGTTGACCTTCCATACGGTACCGGCAGAGTCCTTCAGTTCCATCTGGATGCCGAAGACCCGGTGCGAGTAGCGGTCGGTGCGGCGGCGCGTCTGGTAGTTAATGGTCATCGTGTCGCCAGGCGCAAACGTACCGCTCGGCGATGAAGTCACCGAGTCGATGTTGAACCAGTACACGAACCCGCCGGCATCGAAGTAGGTGGTATACCCGACGAAGTTGTCCGGGTAGTGCGCATTGTAGTAGTCTGCGTAGTCCTGCATGGCCTGTTCATATCCTTCGCGGCCCAGATTGAATCGAGAACCGTATGGATCGGAGGCTTCATAGGTCTTGGGCAATTCGTCGCAGGACAGAGTGCATGTGAAGTACCGGCCCTCATTGATGACTACCGCCAGAGCGTTGGCAGTGTAGGCCAGCGAGTAGTCAATACCATCGGCGTAGCTGCCGCCACCCCACCGGTAGTGTTCTATCTCTACCACATCAAGCTGAGAGACAACCTGTGCCCATGCGGTAGCGCAAACAGCGCCGCCCCATCGAGGGTCACAGAACATGGCAACAGTCAACTCCTGGCTGTCTATCGTCTCTGTACCGTCAACCGTGAAACCTCTCATGGTCTGCATTGTGGCGTAGACGCCTTCAAGGAACACACGGTGCTGCTCCGTCGTTGAGCCGCTTGAAGGCTCCAGGTCGAACTGCAGGCCAGTGAATCTCGCTGTCGGGTTATCCTTGTTCCAGTTCAGAACGGCGTCGAAGAACTCATGCCAGGTATGGCCATCTGTGTCGTCATCCCACCCGGTATGGTTGCTGTTCCAGCAGGCCCAGACCTGGATGCCGGCAGCATTGAACGCGGCTATCCCTGTTGCCACGCTGGATTGTTCGTCACTGAGCTTGGCAAACACGGTGGCATCAACATTGATCTCCACGGTGTTAATGCCGAAGTCCTGGCAGCCCTTGATGAGGTGAGCCCTGTCGGAGGTGTTGGTGAGGTAGCGCCAGGCCACCCCGTATGTGAGCAGGGAGTTGACATAACCTGGGTTCCTGGGGCCGGAGGCTGAGGATGCAGTGGTAACCTGGTCGTAACTGCTAGCACTGCCGCCGGAACCGTCCCTGGCAGTAACGACGCAACGCCAAGTCTGCCCTTCTCCTGTGTAGCCTGCGTCCACGGTATCGCCGGTCAACTCAGACTGCAGGACGCTGTTCTTGTACCAGGCGTAGGTGTAGGTTATGGCGTCCCCATCTGCGTCCGAGCTGGGGGTTGTGATAGAGCACAGCAGGTTGTCTGCTTCAACCGGATCGTCCGGCGTAACGTCTACTGCCGGAGCGGTCGGTGAACTGTTGTGGATGGTGACCTCATCAAATCCCTCGGCGATGGCGCCTGTGCCGTCGCTCGCGGTGAGGACGCACTTCCAGGTCTCCCCTTTGGTGGTGTAGCTGGAGCTGACAGTATTGCCGGTCAAGCCGGTCTGGAGAACGCCGTTCTTGTACCAGGCGTAGGTGTAGGTTATGGTGTCTCCGTCTGCGTCTGAACTCGGCACGTTCGCAGAGCACACCAGGTTGCTAGTGGTAACTGGCAGATCCGGAGTGATATCCGCCACGGGAGCAGTGGGCGTGCTATTGTAGATGGTGACGTCATCGAAGCTACCGGCGCTGCCGCCTGCCCCGTCAGTGACGGTGACGATGCACTCCCACAGCTCTCCTTTGGTGGTGTAGCTGGCATCTACGGTGTTGCTGGTCAGATGAGTCTGCACAACGCCGTTCTTGTACCAGAGATACGTGTATGTCAAAGCATCCCCGTCTTCATCAGAGCTGGGGACCACGATAGAACACAACAGACTGTCGACGGTGGTCGGCAGGTCCGGAGAAATGGCAACCACTGGAGCAGTTGGAGGGTTGTTGCTGCCGGATATGGTGACCTCGTCGAAACTACCGGCGCTGCCGCCTGCGGCATCGGCAACGGTGACGACGCACTTCCATGCTTCTCCTCTGGCTGTGTAGCCGGAGTCAACTGTGTTCCCGGTCAAGTTGGTCTGCAGGGCATCATCCTTGTACCAGGCATACGTGTAAGTCAGGGAATCCCCGTCCGGATCTGAGCTGGGGACCACGATAGAGCACAGCAGGCTATCTGTGGTTGCCGGCTGGTCTGGAGTGATGTCCACCACCGGAGCCGTGGGCGGTTCATTCTGGACTGTAACCTCATCGAAGCCGGCGCTGCTGTCTGTGCCATCACTGGCTGTGACGAGGCATTTCCAGGTCTGCCCCTTGGCTGTGTAGCCGGCGTCTACGGCACTGCCGACGAACTGGGGTTGCAGGACCCCATCTTTGTACCAGGCGAAGGTGTAGGCTATGTTGTCTCCATCGGCATCTGAACTTGTAGACGCAATCGAGCCCACCAGGCCGTCTCCGGAAACCGGCAACTCCGGGGCGATATCTACGACAGGAGCTGTCGGCGGGCTGTTCTGTATCGTAACCTCATCTGACTGGGTGGCAGTCCTGTTGCGGCTGCCCCTGCTGACGACCTTGGTGGTGACAACGCACTTCCAGGTTTCCCCCTTGGCTGTGTAGCTGGCGTCGATCGTATTACCGGTCAACCCGGTCTGCAGAACGCCGTTCTTGTACCAGGCATAGGAGGCCGTGGTTCGGGTACGGGAAGTTAAGGTGTTGTTGATGGAGCATATCAAGTCGTCGGTAGAAACGGGCCAGTTTGGCGTTATGTCCACTGCCGAGACTGTGGTTGTTTCCTTTTGTGTTTTAGCTGACACCGCGTCAGGACTGGACGAGTCGCCTCCGCTGTAGACGACAAGGCCTATCGTAAGCGGGAGCAGCATCGCAACGACAAGCCCGAGGGCCAGAAGCCCAAGGGGCCGCCTGCTCTTCCGCTGACCTTCCCTTCGTACATTCGCATTGTGTTTCATGATCTGACCTCCCCAAAAAAGAACTACTCTTTGGCGTCAGCCGCCAGAGAGTAGTTCTCCCTACTTCTCTTGTAGGCGGCAGCCCGACCATCATCGCCTCTTCGGCCTTAGACTCGTGGCTTTGCGCCCCCGTCTTTCGGCGGGTTAGCCCTTTTCGCCCTTATGCTGTTAAGTCTGGATCGATGTACCAGTGAAAGCTGTAGTGTTCCTGTTCTCTATCCCTGCAGTGTCTCCTCTCGGGCGGCAGCTCTGTATGCCAGGTCTGCCATTGCGGCCATCGGCCGCAGAACGAACTAGTGAGCCAAGCTCATGGACTTGTCACAGGAGTTCTTGCCATAGATCACAGATGTGTCACAGAAGTGTGAGGTCATCTCACAGAATCTTGGCTGAAAACGTCCTTTGCGGTGAGGGTGGTGTGACCCTGGAGTATCCACGTTGCTGACTCTCTCTGCTATATGGGGAGGTGCTGTAGTCGTACTAGTCTTGCTTTATCCTCTGCAAAGCCTATCACAGTGGCCTCACAACTGTGTCTCAGAGGGGGCAGTTGCCGTCACAGACTTTTCCTTTGTATGGGAGTCATGCGCTGGACGTTTGGTTCTGGCGAGGGTTATGCGACTTGGATGGCGACACTGCTGTGCATCGCATTGCGGTCAGCCATGGAGGCGAATGGGACCCCGGCGAGGGCGTTGATCTGCCTCTCGATCAAGTGGGGGCAGCGGCCCCACCGGTATCTCGTGCAATCTCCCCTGCTGCTATCTACAGGGGAACCGGAGTGCAATCATCTGTTCAAGGCCGGAGGTCATTCATCTCCGGCGGAAGGCGACCTTGCAGCCCGCACGTGAAGTGGAGGCGAATGCCCCGTGGGTCCAGGACATCTGATATGCTATATGGCGGATTTCCAGTGTAACGGGAGGTATTTCGGACATGGATACCGTGCACGTTCTATATCTGGTTCTGGCTCTGACATGCGTGATGGCGTCTGCGTTCTTCTCCAGTTCAGAGACTGCTTTCATATCCCTGCAGAAGATCAGGGTGAAGCACATGGAGAGTCAAGGGGAGGAGAAAGCGAGCAGAATAGCCAAGCTACTAGAGAGGCCGGAGAAGTTCATCACCACCGTTCTGCTGGGCAATAACTTCGTCAACACGGCCGCGGCGGCTCTGGGTACGGCAGTCGTCCTGTCTTTGTGGACAGGCAGTGAAGAGGTAGCTGTCCTGCTTTCAACGTTGATTGTGACCGTCGTCCTTCTTGTAGTCGGTGAGGTCATGCCCAAGATTGCCGCGGCACAGCATAGCGAGAGAGTAGCTCTGCTATTTGTAACGCCGGTTTCATTTCTCTCCCGGGTATTGGCTCCAGCCACGGCAGTCCTGGGTTGGATCGGCACCAGCTTCAGCAAGCTGATAGGAGGAACGCCGACACGGAGAACTCTGGTCACAGAGGAAGAGATACGCACCATGATCATCGTGGGCAGGGATGAGGGCGTGGTGGCTGAGGCTGAGGCCAAGATGCTGGACAAGGTATTCGAATTCGGCGACGCGCCGGTTCGGGAGGCGATGATACCGAGACCGGACGTGGTCTGGGTGGAGAAAGGAACTGCGCTGGCGGATTTCCTGACGGTCTATTCGGATCATCCCCACACCCGTTTCCCCGTATACGAAGACAGTCCAGACAACGCAGTAGGCGTACTTTCGATTAAAGACGTGCTCTTGGCCCAAACGAAGGGCGAAGCTGATGGGAACACCCCCATCGACAAGTTGACTCGACCGATTGTCTTCACCCCTGAAACGAAGCACATAGGCAGCTTATTCAGAGAAATGCAGGCTGGCGGCAACCAGATGGCAGTGGTGGTTGATGAGTACGGTGGCATTGCCGGCATAGTGACTCTGAGAGAACTGCTGGCGCAGTTGGTTGGACGCTTCGGCGATGAATTCGCCAGGGAGTCCCAGGAGTTCCAGGCTATTGACGAGCATACCTATGAGATAGATGGGAGTATGCGCGTTGAGGAAGTGAATGAGGAAATGGGGATGAACTTGCCGACCGGGGACTACGAGACCATAGCGGGCTTGGTGTTGAACCGGCTGGGACATCTGCCGAAGGAGGGAGAGCAATTCAGGTACCACGATCTGAAGTTCACGGTCAAGGAAATGAGGAACCTGAGAATTGAGAAGCTCCGTATCACCAGGGAACGGTAATAGCGACGTGCTCTTGCCGGATTCTCATCTAGCCGTTGCTCATGTCGGAGGCGCTCCAAGTGCCTGAATCAACCGTTGCAGGAACTCCGCCACCTCTGTCGGAGACCTGAGGAAGTAATGGGCCGCCGTAGTGCGACCGGGCTCTCCAACGTAGATGGAAACCCCCTCATGCGTGTTCACCACCTTGAACCCGCCTTCATCCGTCAGGTCATCTCCGAGGAATATGGCCAGACTGGCGTTGCCGCCCGTGGACGAGATCCAACCGCTCATCAGCAGGACGATGGCATCTTCCTTGTCCCAAAGCACACCCGGTCGTATCTCGTAGACCTTCTTACCTTCGGTGGTTCTGATCTTGCCCTCGGAGCGGAGCCTGCTGACAGTCTCTTCGCAGATTCTCTTCAGTTCATCCACCCTGTCTTCTCTGACCAGTCGGTAGTGGACCGTCAGCGTGATCCCCTTGTCTTCGACCAGAGCCCCCTCAAAGCCGGCCAGAACCTCACTCAGACTCGAGTGCAGGCGGCGGATAACAGGTCTTAGAGACTCTGCCGGAGGATAGACGAACTTGAGCCATGGCCCCTCTATTTCTATTCCATGGTTTCCGGCATAGGTTACTCCACGTATTCCCACTCTGTTCCTGATGTCACTGAGAGCCCTCCCGCTGACCACCGCCACACCCACTCGTTCATGGGACACAAGTGCCTCTACTGCCCGCCTGGTGTCTTCTGGAAGCGCGGCCTCTCCCGGCCTGCCCACAATGGGTGACAGAGTACCATCGAAGTCAGTCAGGAGCAGGATCTGCCTAGCCGTCTTGATGCGCTCCCCGATCCCTTGCCACGCGGAGAAGAGGTGCTCCATTCTTACCCTCCGAACTCGAGCTTCACCATCTCAGTCACGATGTCAGCAGCCCACTTGTAGACATTGTTCTCCTCGACCACTGCCCGCATCCGGCGCATGCGACGCTGCCTTTCTGCCAGCGGCATCTCCAGGGCCTCCTTCATCGCTGCGGCGAAATGGTCAGTGGCATAGGGATTCACCATAACAGCGTCACTCAGTTCCCGGGCGGCTCCCGTGAACTGGCTGAGGAGCAGAACCTTGTCCTCGTCAAAGGCGCTGGCCACGAACTCCTTGGCTACCAGGTTCATGCCATCATGGAGAGAGCTGACTACGGCGAAGTCGGCCAGGCGCCGCAGTGCCATTACCGTCAGGGGTGAGAGAGGCCCCCGAAGATCGATAATTGGCTTCCAGCGATCCGATTCGTACTTCCAGTTGATCTTATCAATTAGGCTATCGATCTCGTCATTGATTCTCCTGTAGGCCGGGACATGGACGCGGCTGGGCACACCGGTCTGTATGAATACGACACGGTTCCGGTAGTCAGGATATCGCTCCAGAAACCGCTCAACGGCCCGAAGCCTGTCCGGTATACCCTTGGTGTAGTCGATCCTGTCCAACCCCATGCCGACGAACCTGTCCTTCAGTTCCAGGCTCTTCGTGAGCCTCGCCATCTCGGCTTCCACTTCCGCCCCCCGAGCCCTCCGAGATACGTCCTCGAAGTCTACACTGATGGGGAAGGGACGAATAGCAGTCTTCTCGCCTCCGTGCGTTGCCTCATACCTGTCACGGTCCACCCTGGCCTCGATGGTTCGATCAAGGGTATCCAGGAAGTTGTTGCAGTGGTATCGGAGATGGAAGCCCAGGAGATGGTTGCCCAGCAGCCCTTTCAAGATGTCCTCCTGCCAGGGACAAACCCGGAAGGCCTCCGGGTTAGGCCATGGAATATGCCAGAACTGCGCAATGATGAGGTTGGGGTTCGCCTCGCGCAGCAAGCGCGGCAGGAGCGTGAGATGGTAGTCCTGGACAAAGACGAAGGCCTTGCTGTCGCCCACCTCCTCGAGCACAACCTGGGCAAAGCGCTCGTTGACTGCTCTGTAGGTATTCCATTCGGCTTCTTTGAAAGTCGGCCGGGTGTAGGCTATATGGCACAGCGGCCAGAGCGCATCGTTGGAGAAGCCATAGTAGTAGCCATCCTCCTCTTCTTTGGTAAGCCAGACCCGCCTGAGAGTGTAGCTTGGGTCATCCGGTGGCACCTGAACGCGATCACTTTCGTCTACGGTCTCCCTATCGGCATTCCCACTGCCATGGGCTATCCAGGTACCTCCGCACGCTCGCATGATAGGATCAAGCGCCGTGGTCAAGCCGCTGGGAGGCATGTCACACTGGATGGCGCCGGAGACACGGCTGTGAACATACGGCTCCCGATTGGAAACCACCAGAAGGAGGTGGTCCCCCAGTCTATCCCATACCAGCTGGCGTATACCATCACGCGTCCACATCCTGCAACCTCCTTCAGCCCACACGGCATGCCAGAACCGCACGAAGGCGGAGCGGCTCAAGTCTTGGCGAACTGACTACAGATTAATCATGTCCTCATTGTGATCGAGCGCTATGAACAGCAGCAGGTAGTCCCGAATGTGGCGGGTCAGCAGGAAGTTCTGCCTCACATGCTCTTTCCCGTTCTCTCCCAGCGAGCGTGCAAATTCCGGATTACTGAGAAGCTGCCGGAGGGCATAGGCAGTTCCTTCGACATCGTGGGACAGCAACCCCGTGATCTTATGCTTCACCTGGAGGGGAATTCCGCCTACTGCCGAGGCCACTACGGGTTTCGCCTTCCACAGGGCTTCGCTCACCGTGAGAGCGAAGCCCTCTTTCAGAGACTTCTGCACAATAATAGTGGATGCTCTTTGGAGGGCATTGATCTCGATGTCGGTCCTTGCCTGTCCCGATATGATGTAGATGTCACGATTGCCGCCTGCTCTCTCCTTCACTTCGGCCAAAACCTTCTCCCCCTCGGGGTCATCCGCAGCGCCGCCACCTACCAGGACCAGCGTCGCGTCAATGTGCTTCCTAACCAACTCAAAGGCCCTGATGACGCCCACCGGGTCTTTCATGTAGTCAAAACGGGAGACCTGAGTGATGATGGGTTTGTCCTGTGGGATGCCGAAGTTCCTCATCGTGGCGTCAATTATGTCCCGAGGGAGTTCCCTATTCTTGTCGCTGAGCGGGTCGATGGAGGGCGAGATGAGAAACTGCCGGATGGGGAGAGGCCCTGAGAAAGCCGGGGCGGAGAAGACGGCAGCGTCGTAACGCACTATGAATTGTTTCAAGAACTGCCACACCACCTCGTCCGGCCTTGAGACGTCTATGTGACAGCGCCATATCCACTTCTTACCCATCTGCGTCTTTTGCTCAACCAGCGCTGCCGGTTGAGGGTCGTGGATGAAGAGGATGTCCCCATAGAGATCCATCTCCTTCAGGTTCCCGCGGTTCGTCTCCATGTAGACCGCCAGGTCCTGCTCCGAAATGGCCTCCTTTCGCCCGTGCAGCGCGTTGTGGAACTTCTTCGTTACCTGAAAGAAGTCGGGGTTGCCCTTGATGACGTTCCAGCGGGCATCGACGCCCAGATCCTGCAGCAGCGGTATCATTCGGTTCAGGATCTCGGCTACTCCACCCCCGACGGACGTGGAATTGATGTTCTGAATGATCTTGCCAGACAGCTTGGAACCAAGGAGCCTCAACTCCTCTATAGAACTCCGGCCCACGATAGGCTCGTAGTCAGTTATCCTCACCCGATCTCCTTTTCTACTATCCTTATCAGCGATGCTCTCAGGCCCTCCAACGTGTATGTGTAGGGGTCAAGATCAGAGATCTTGCGTGCCAATTCGTTCTCGCCCAAGCTGTCTGCCAGCCAGGACGAGAAATCATTCGTGCCCCTTCCCAGCCTCAGTCTCGACTCAAATACATGGAAGTAGAGGGATCCTGCGCTGAGATTCCTGAGAGCGTCCAGAAACTCCCGTATGTCGTTGGCGGTGTATGGCGTTGGCACGATCACGCTGATGGACTTCACGAAGTGGAACTCGTCTCCCTCCGCCGCTTCCCGCAGGCCGTCTCCGCGGGCAAGATAGTCCTCCACTATGCTGATGTGCCTGTCCCGCAAAGCCTGGAGAGTCGCGAAATCATAAGTGTCCACGCTGGCCAACCGCTCCGCGAGGACTTCATCGCCCAGTGCCTCATCCACCCATATCGCGAAGTCGTTCGAGGGCTGTGGTGTGAGATAATGGTGCTCTTCCAGGAAGTGGTGAGTGTGATAGTAGACAACTGAGTCTGGCACGGTCTTCAGGATGTCGACAAACTCCCTCAGATTCCTGGCCTTGAGTCCCGTTAGCTCCTTGAGATGAGACCTGTCATGGAAACGAAATGGCTCCCTTGCCTTTTTGGTCGGACGCCCGAGATTGACTACGGTCGACCGAGCCAGCTTTCTGTTGGGAATAATGATGACACCCCCGCTTGGGCCCTTGACAATGGTACTCCGCCAGGTTATCTGGTTAACGTAGCCTTCTTCGCCGGTTTCGGTCAGCTTGATGAAGTCGCCGACGCTGTAATGGCGCGAGGTGCCTAGCTGGAGTGCAGCCACCAGATCAGGACCCACATCCCTTGCCACGAGCAAGGCGAGCAGGGTGAGAATGCCGGCAGCCAGAAGAATGGCGGTAATAGGCGCCCCCCATATTTCCAGAAGCGTCAACACCGTTATCAGGATGATGACGATCCTGGCAAGCTGCCAGACCACCTTGCTGGCCTGTTCAGATGCCTTCAGGTGCGCTCCCCATAGCCTGATGAGCCTGCCCACCATGCTGAGCAGGCAGAGAGCAAGGGAAAGTGCAAAGAGCGTCCACAATCCCTTATCCGTGGGCACTTCCCACTCGGACGGGATTCTAGAGACGGCCACCGCCAGCCACGCGGCGACAGTGAGCGCCCAGATTACTGACGGAATGCTTGTCGTCTGGCGGAGTATCTCAAACCCACCCCAACCCGTCTCCTTGGACCACTTCTGCAGCCATGACCGAGTCAACTGCCTCAGCCACAAGCCGGCGACCAGAACACAAATGCCTACCACCACTGGAACAACAACGTCGCTCCAGTGGTCACTCAGCCAGTCGATGGTGACTCTCCTTCGTTTGACCTGTCATGGCTTCAGGCCTACTTCGCTCCACCGTGCTTGCCTGAACCTATCACTGATGCCATGATATCGCTGCTCGTTATGGACCCCAGCAGTTCTCCGGTGGCCTTGTCCACTACTGGGACAATGGTCATGTTTCCATCTGCCATGCGCCTCGTGACATCATCCAGAAGCTCGTCAGGCGAAGCCACGATTGGCTCCAACTCCAGCAACTCATCGATAGTGATGGTTCCCCAGCGCTCCTTATTGATGTGACGTATGTCTTTCAGATACAGGACGCCGGCGAGTGTCTTGGGGTCTTTCGTCACGACGTAGTCTGTCTGGTCCGAAGACGCCCACAGGTCGACGAACTTCTGGACGGTGATGCCCGAATTGGGGAACTGTCGGCCACGGTCCATTATATCTTGCACGGTCTTATTATCCAAAGCGTACCTGGCAAACGAAGGCACTACGAACTTGGGCAGCTTGGGTGTCCCTTCGGCGGCAACGTGTTCAGCCCGGCCAATAGCACGGCCCAGCACCGGGGGCACTATCAGCAGGAAGCAGATCATTATCAGCACCAGCAGCGAGAAGAGCTCTTGAGAGATGGCTTCCATGTTCAGCATGACCACCAGCAGAGCGATTTCCACGACCCCTTTCCCCATCATGCCGGAGGCAATGGCCAGTGGCTGTGTCAGGCGGGCCACTATCACCCCTACCAAAGTGCCCATGAACTTGCCGAGGACTGCCGCCAGGACCACAGCTACTATCCACCAGGCTGGGAGGAACCTGAACGAGGAATCCAAGTAGATGCCGGCTGAAGCGAAGAACAAAGGTATGAAGAGGCCGTAGGCCAGCCCGCGCACCCCAGGCAGGATCTCAGTGCGCAAGCGATGCGGGAGGCCGGACAGAGACACACCGAGCAGAAGGGCGCCGAGCGAGCCGTGTATCCCGATCTTGTCTACCAGTCCCACGGTCAACAGCAGTCCGCCTGTAATCAACCCCATGGCTAGTTGAGGTGCGTCTATGATGCGACGCAGCCGGGCCACGAGGGGAGGGAAGACCTTGGATGCCAGTAACCACGCGACAACGGCAAATCCCGCGATCTCTGCAAGCAAGATCGGCACTGTCCACGGGGTGAAAGAGCCTTCCTCTGCTATGGTTCTGATCGAGAAGGAGACCACCAGCAGTCCGATGATCTCCAATATGACGACGGTGGTGAATATCTCCAGGCCTAAGGGTTCTCTGAGGCGCCCCAGATCGCTGAGGACCTTGGCTACCACACCAAGGCTGGAGAGGGCCAGTATCCCGGAAATCGCAATGGAGTTGACCATAGGCTGTTCCAGGACGCCCAGCGTGACTGCGAAGGCGAAACCGAACGACACCAGGAAAGCCACTGTTCCGGCCAGGAAGAACCTGCCTCTGATAGTAGCAGCCAGACCAGAGACATCCATTTCCTCCACACCGATGAGGAAGAAGAGGAAGACCACGCCGATGCCGAAGAAGAGCCTGAGTTCTTCGGTAGCTTCCACCCAGCCCAAGACCGGACCCAATATGATGCCTGCTGCCACATAAGCGACGAGAGAACTCTGCCGCAACCGCGTGGCCACGCCTTCCAGAAGCTTGGCGATGATTAGAAGCAGACCAAGTGATACAAGCAGTTCCATTTGAGAGTGCGATTCCTCCGGAAAGTCTGGCTTCCGGGTATGACCTAATCAGATTATGTCAGAGCGACGCGCGATAGGCAATGGTCTGTGCTTCTGAGAAGAAGAAACCGACATGATGCACTGCCGAGTCTGGCCCGGATAGTATGCGGGGCCCGCGCGCTGGAGAGGACTGCACCTTGGCCACGTAGCAGTCGCTGCTATGCGCCGCGAACCTTCTCACGAGGTCCGACCATCAAGATGGGGATAGTGCTGGCCCTGAATACTTTGTCGGCCACGCTGCCCAGAGCCCAGCGGCCAAGTCCGGAGCGGCCATGGCTGGCCATGACAATGATCTCACA
>JAFGCL010000067.1 GCA_016932645.1 Dehalococcoidia bacterium
AAGCAGGATTTCCAGGTCAAGCTGCAACAGGCCATGCGCCAGCAGGGCATCCCGGCCAACACCAAGATCAACATCGAGAGCCAGCCCCAGTTCCAGGAGGAGTGGCACTTGGCTCTCTCCCAGATGGACGCCCAGTACAACCAGTTGCTGGACGAGTACAAGCAGGAGATCTCCAGTCTGAAGTAGTTCCCGGAAGGTTCATCCTGACCCCGCCACTCAGCAGCCCGCTTGACCTTGCCTACTTTCGCGATATCAACGACAGGAACTCCGCCCTGGTAGCCGCCTTCCGCCGGAAGGTTCCCCGGTTGGCTGAAGTGACGATGTTGCTGCCCGGCTTCTTGATGCCGCGCATAGTCATGCACAAGTGCTCCGCCTCAATGACCACCCCCACGCCCTCGGGGTTCAGGGCCTCCACGATAGCCTCGGCCACCTGAGTGGTCATCCGTTCCTGGATCTGGGGCCGGTGCGCCACGATCTCAACCACCCGGGCCAGCTTGCTGGCCCCTACCACCCGGCCATTCACGTTGGGGATGTAGCCGACATGCGCCAGGCCATAGAAGGGCAGAAGGTGGTGCTCACACATCGAGTAGAAGGGAATGTCCTTCAGCACGACCATCTCCCGGTGCCCCTCCCCGAATCCGGTGACCAACTCCTCCCTGGGATCTCTGTCCAGACCACTGAAAAGCTCCGCGTACATCTCGGCCACGCGCTGAGGCGTGTTGGCCAAACCCTCCCGCTTTGGGTCTTCACCAATAGCTTCGATAATCAGGGCCACCGCCCGTTGAATCTTAGCCTGGTCAACCATGTCGTCCTCCCCACAGACTGCGTCTTCCGACTGTCACAGCCTAGATACTGGTCTCCATGACGGATTGATGCACAGTCTAGAACTTTGTCCCGTGAATTGGCAACAATGGGCGCGTTCTCGAGGAACAGTGAGCTGTCCTTCCATCAACCCCCTTGGCCCCCATTCTTGGGGGAAGAACGGAGTGATTGAGGGACACCCTCTCTCCTGAGGCGAGTCTCCGACAGACTCCCGGCAGCGTCCCGCTGCACCTCTTCTCAGATCACCACTCGCAACGCTCTGGGCAGCACCCGGAACCGCGCCGGCAACTCCCCCAGAACCTCCCCGTCCGCCTGCACCGGCAGCCGTTGCGTGGAGTCCATTTGCACGGTGTTGGCTCTCACGTAGTCGATCTTGGGATAGCCTTCCAGAAGTGCAAGATACGTTTGAGCCAAGCACTTCAGCAGTGTGGGTGGGTCGAGAGTCATCACCTCGAGCTGTCCGTCGCTCAGATCTGCTTCCGGGTCAAAGGGGATCGAACCGGCGTATTTGCCATTGCTGACCAGAACGGTGAAGGCGCGGCGAGCTTCTTGTCTGTCCTGGAAGCTCAACATGAAGTCCTTGGGGTCATATGTCGGAGCCATCTTCAGGAAAGCACCCACGTAGGGCGCCTTCGGGCCGAGAGGCAGAATCGTCTTCCTGGCCTCCTCCATAAGGTGGGCGTCGAACCCTGCACCAGCGACGTTGACGAAGAACCGCTGCCTGGCCTGTCCTTCTCCGGCACATTCTACCACTCCGACGTCTACTTGCATCCTTCTGGAATCGACCATCAGTTGGCAGTTCTGTCGCAGGTTCTTGGGCAAGTCGATGTTGCGGGCGAAGTCATTGGTGGTGCCGGTGTAGATCACACCCAAGTCCGCCCTGGCTTTCCCATCACAGTTCATCAGGCCGTTCACTACCTCATTGACCGTCCCGTCGCCACCCACAGCCACTACCAAGTCATAGCCCTGGTTTGAAGCTTCTCTGGCCAACTCGACGGCCTGCATTGGCCCCTGGGTGAGTATGCTGTCAAAGACGAGACCAGCCTCGTGAAGCATGGCCTTAATGCGAGGCCATCTGCGCTGTGCCGACTTGGCTCCGGAGGTGGGGTTGACAATTACCTTGGCATGTTGAGGAGACGTGGCTGCCTCCTGGTGCTCAAGTTAGCCCGAGAGCCCTGGCCACCTGGGCCAGATCGGCCGGGAGCTCGACGATGGACGGCGCGTCCTTCATAGCGTTGTCCGGGTCTTTGAGAC
The DNA here is from genome assembly GCA_016932645.1 of Dehalococcoidia bacterium. Classification (GTDB taxonomy): domain Bacteria; phylum Chloroflexota; class Dehalococcoidia; order UBA2247; family RBG-13-53-26; genus JAFGCL01. The sequence goes on from JAFGCL010000067.1 coordinate 2,077, forward strand.
CGCTGCCGGTAATGACGCAGACCACCCTTTTCCCGGACAGGTTTAGCCGCCCGGCATGCTTGATCAGCCCGGCTACCGAAGCCGCCGAGGCTGGTTCACCAAAGACGCCTTCCTGGGTGGCCAGCCTGTGGTAGGCGGCCAGGATCTCGGAATCACTGACGCAGTCAATGATTCCGCTGGACTCGTCCCTGGCTGCCTCCGCCCCTTTCCAACTGGCCGGGTTGCCGATCCGGATGGCGGTGGCCACCGTCTCCGGCTTGTCCACCTTATGTCCTCTGACGATGGGCGCTGCTCCTTCCGCCTGAAATCCCATCATCTTCGGAGTCTGCTTGGACTTGCCGGCCCTGTGGTATTCTACGAATCCCTTCCAGTAGGCGGTGGTATTGCCGGCATTGCCCACCGGAATGAAGAGGTAATCAGGTGCATCGCCCAGAACGTCTATGACCTCAAAGGCGGCGGTCTTCTGCCCTTCAATGCGGAAGGGATTGACAGAATTGACCAGGGTCACCGGATACTTTTCCGCCAGAGAGCGCACAATGTCCAAGGCCTGGTCGAAGTTCCCGCCGATAGCCACGATCTGCGCCCCGTACACAATGGCCTGGGCCAGCTTGCCCAGAGCGATCTTGCCCTTCGGAATTACGATGATGGTCTTGAGCCCGCACCGGGCTCCGTAGGCCGCCGCCGAGGCGCTGGTGTTGCCGGTGGAGGCGCAGATAATGGCGCGGCTCCCGGCTTCGACAGCCTTGGCCACCGCCATTACCATCCCCCGGTCCTTGAACGACCCGGTGGGATGGCAGCCTTCGAGCTTGAAGTATAGCTCCCCGCAGCCGAGATCCTTCTCCAGGGCCTGCGACCGCACGAGAGGGGTATCGCCCTCCCCAAGGTTCACCATAGGCGTGGCCGGGGTGACCGGCAAATACTGCTTGTACCTGACCAGGACTCCAACACCCATCTTCGAACCCTAGAGGAAGGAGGCCGACTCCTTTCCCTTTTCGTCTTTTCTCCTTCTCATGTAGCCCCTGGCGTCGGAGCACTTCTCACACAGACGCAACGGCGGTTGGCCCTCTTCCGCTATGTAGGCATACCTGTCCGGATGCCTCATGATCTTCTCACAGCCATCGCACTTGACTTCGCCAGTGGCAATCAGCCCCGCAACCCAAGTCATTTCAACACCGCCTATTCTTCAACTCTGATGAGATTGCATATCTCCGCCACCGCAGATACCTCCCTCATTTCCGCCAGCGCCTGCTGCATGAACTCTTCCCGCGCCGGATGAGTCATGATCACTATCATCGCCGTCTCCGTAGCGACATCGGTCTCTTTCTGAATCACAGAGGCGATGCTGATAGAGCGGTCGCCCAGTATCTTGGCTATCTGAGCCAGAACTCCGGGCCGGTCGGCAATGCTCATCCGGAGGTAGTACTTGGTCTGCAATTCCGCAATCGGCCTGATCGGCTTGAGCTGCGTCCGCCTCATCACCGACGGAACCCTCTTGCCCGAGGCTATGCTCTGACCGATGGCGATCACGTCCGAGATAATGGCGCTGGATGTGGGCTGAGCCCCGGCACCCCGACCATAGAAGATCAGCTTGCCCACCAAGTCACCTTCCACCTGGATAGCATTGTAGACGCCGCCCACCTTCGCCAGAAGGAACTCCTCCGGAATGAAGACAGGGTGGACCCGTGCCTCAACGACCCCGCCCGCCTGCTTGGCAATAGCCAGGAGCTTGATCTCATAGCCCAGCTCCTTGGCGTAGCGGAAGTCCGGCTCCGCCAGATGGGAAATCCCTTCACAATAGACCTGCTCCGGCCGAACCGTGCTATGGAAGGCGACGCTCGCCAGTATGGCGAGCTTGTAGGTGGCGTCTCTTCCCTCGACATCGTTGGAAGGATCTGCTTCAGCATAGCCCAGTTCCTGAGCCTTCTTCAGCGCCTCGCTGAAACCCATTCGCTCCTGGGACATCCTGGTGAGTATGTAGTTCGTCGTGCCGTTGATGATACCGTACATGGTCAGAATCTCGTTGGCCGGGAGCCCGTGCTGCAGCGGCAGCAGCAGCGGTATGCCGCCGCCCACGCTGGCCTCGAACTGCAGGGCCACGCCTTTGTCCCTGGCCATCTCCAGCAACTCCGCCCCATGTTTGGCAATCACTTCCTTGTTGGCTGTGACTACATGCTTGCCAGCCAGCAGCGCTTCCTTGATAAAATCCACAGCCGGGTGCTCGCCGCCAAGGACCTCGATGACAATGTCTATCTCAGGGTCGGCCAGTATCTCCCGCACGTCCCTGGTGAGGAGGCGCGGCTCGATGTCCACCGGGCGCTTCTCGAGCACCTTCCGCAAGACCACCGGGCAGCCGACGGCCTCAGCCACGACGCCGTCCTTCTCCGACAGCGCCTTAGACACCCCACCACCAATCGTCCCCAGCCCCATCAAACCGACGCCAATGCTCTTCTTCATGCTCGTCTCAACTAATCACCGACTGCCACGTGGTCCAGGGCCCAACTCAGCTTGGCCTCGCCACTCTCTTCATCCAGGTAGTTGACGATGTCGTTGTCTTCGGAAGCCAGCACCTCCTCCAGCCATTGGGAGTACGCCTCGCCGACTAAGAGGTCTCTGTCGCTTTCGCTGAGAGTCCTGGACTCCCTGGCCACTACCGTTGTCAGCCAGTAGCTCCCCGTGCTGTCAGTATCCTGGATGGGATCGCTCAGCATGCCGGGAGTCGCGCTGAAAACGAAGCCATCAAAGGCAGTACTCTTAATGCCCTTCGCCACCCATTCTGACGTGCCGTTGTCCGTGGAGACATCTTTCAGGGACTCGGACACCGATTCCTCCTCAGATAGGGTGTCGAACCTCTCTCCTGCTTCCCATCTGGCCCTCAACTGGGCGGCATCATCCGCCCCCAAAACAAGCAGCGCCTGGACCTGGGCATGCTCAACCAAGCTATCCGCAGGGTATTCCCCGTCACCAACCAGCTTTTGCAGCTCCTCACTTATGACCAACGGCTTGATGTACAGTTCCTTGAAGTCTCCTATCGTCAGTCCATATGTCTTGAGGTTGGTCTTCCAGACGTCATACTGCTCATTGAACTCTTCGTCTGTGGCATCCTCTGAAACCAGCATCTCCCGGAATCTCTCATCGACAGCATCTTCATCAATCTGAATGCCATACGTTCCCTCAAGCTCCTGCCTCTTCAGTTCATTCTCTTGCATGCTTGTGGCCACACTCTGAGCCAGCTCCGAAGATGGAGTGATTGTGCTGCCGTAGTAAATCTGGTAAAGCAGCGTCCAGGTGCGCATCGTCTTAACAAACGCCCGCATCTCAATGGCCGTGCCATTGACCTTCAGTATGCGCTGGTTCCATGGTCTGACGCTGGTATCATAGTAGCCGTAGCCCACTATGGACACGGCAGTCACTACTGCCACTACGATTACCAAGACAATGAAGAGGCGGCGCCTCTTCTCCGCCTCCATCTTGGAACGCGGCTGGCTTGGGCCCTTCTCGCGGAATCGATCCAGAAGCTTCTCCAACATACTCACGACCTCCCTCGCGGGAGACAATGACTTCACTGGTCAACGATGGAACTGGGCGGGCTCACCTGGCAAAGAAGACGCTTATCCTCTCGGGCTGGTGGCTCCCACCTTGCGTATCTGCGCCGGAGTATGCGGTATGAGAGCGATATGTCGAGCTCTCTTGATAGCCTGTGACAGCGCCCGCTGATGCTTGGCGCAGTTGCCAGTTCGGCGCCGAGGCTCGATCTTGCAGCGGTCAGAGATGTAGCGCCGCAGCAAGGCTATGTCCCGGTAGCTTATGTCATCCACCTTGTCGGCACAGAAAGCGCACACTTTCCGCTTCGGAATGTACTTCGGCCTGGCCGATCTTCTCATTGGTCTTCTTGGCCCACTAACCATCTTTCTCACCCTTCACTAAAACGGAAGGTCCTCTGCCTCGATCTCCTCATCAGCCTTGGCCTCCTCTTTCAGGGGGGCCGTTGCCGCCTGGCGATCAAGAAATAGGACGCGTTCCGCTACTATCTCCACTTGAGTCCGCTTCTGGCCGTCCTGCCCTTCCCAGACCCTGGTGCGCAGCCGGCCCTCAACGTAGGCCCGCCGTCCCTTGGCCAGGAACTGGTTACAGCTCTCGGCCAGCTTGTTCCAAGCCGTCACCGTGAACCACTCCGTCTCTTGCTTCCGCTCGCCTTCCGGGCTGGTGAAGAACCGACTCGTAGCTACGCGGAAACTGGTCACCGGATTCCCGTTGGGCGTGAATCGCATCTCGGGATCGGTCCCCACGTTGCCGATGATCATCACCTTGTTCAAGTTCGCCATTACACCCCGCCTTCTCTTCGATCCCCTAGCCCTTTATTCCCCTAGTCTCACC
>JAFGCL010000068.1 GCA_016932645.1 Dehalococcoidia bacterium
GTCAATACTCCGCCACGGTCCAGAATCGGATTAGAGACGGCCGAACTTCGCAATAACTGAACAAGACTCCGGAACCTGTCGCCAGGCAAGGGAGGTCTGGTTGGTCAGGGTGAGCCAATCAGGCTGAAGGCCAGTTCGAAGGATCTGGTTATAGATATCGTACAGTATCGCCCACCACTTTATGTCTACTTGCAGAAATTTGCAGGTCAAATCCCCCTTTCCTGGCATCCCATCCAAGCATCGCCCCCAGATTACTGTCTAGAATGCGGAAGGTGAACAGTACATAACCGCCACCACCCACTTGACACCGGTTCATCAGAGGCTGTGAACCCCTATCTTCCTGAACTCAGAGTCCTCTGTGAACTGGCTGAAAGGTATCCTGTCTCTGTATCCGTCAACTAGAACTTGCGGGTGGCTGCAGTGTGGCAAGGCAGCTTTCATCTTCACAGAATCGTACAGCTTAGGCCATTCTTGAGGCTGCCGAGGAAAACGGCTACAATGTTGACGCTATCCTGGTGGGCAGTGCACAGCTTCGGGCAGGACCAAGGGCTGCAACCTGAAGGAGGATATCATGCCTTTAGACCCGAGAGCCAAGACCTTTCTGGATGCACTGGCAGCACTCGGCGGTTGGCCAGACCCTCGCTCGGTTAGCCTCGAGGAACAAAGAAGGGGTCTAGAGCTATTCATCAAGGCACAAGCGGGTGAGCCGGAACCTGTTTCCAGTGTGGAGGACAGGACAGTGTCAGGCCCCGAAGGGCAGATTCCCATACGTATCTACACACCAGATGGCCATAGACCGCTCTCGATACTCGTGTACTTCCACGGGGGTGCTTTCACCCTCGGCAGCATCATCACAGAAGACCCAGTGTGCAGAATGCTGGCCAACGGAATAAGCTGCCTGGTGGTCTCCGTTGATTATCGCCTCGCCCCGGAGCACAAGTTCCCGGCTGCGGTCGAGGACTGCTACGCCGCCACCAAGTGGGTGGCTGACCACGCCCGTGAAATCAACGGCGACCGTACCCGCATAGCCGTCGGCGGCACCAGTGCCGGTGGCAACATGGCAGCGGTCGTAGCACTCATGGCGCGTGCCCGGGGTGGTCCTTCACTCATGTATCAGTTGCTGTTGTATCCGGTCACCAATTACGACTTTGACACCCGTTCGTACAAGGAAAACGGTAAGGATCACATGCTCACTAGGGACAGCATGATGTACAACTGGAATCTCTACCTGCGTAGCGAGGCTGACGGACGGAATCCTTACGCTTCACCCTTGCAGGCGAAGGATCTCGATGGCCTGCCCGCGGCGTTGGTTATTACTGCAGAATATGATCCCCTCCGTGACGAGGGAGAAGCATATGCTCTTAGGATGCGGGAAGCAGGCGTGTCTGTATTGTCCAAGCGTTATGATGGGATACTCCACGGCGGTCTACCCCCTGAGACCGTGAGGGAACCCTATCATTACGCAATCACTGCTTTGCGGGAAGCGTTCTCTCGCTAGAATGACCTGCCCCCAATAGTTGTACCACTGTTTAGCTGACAGTTGACAGGCTGAACGCTAGTTCGAAGGGTCTGGTTCTAGATATCGTACACCATGGCCCACTTATGTCTACTTGCAAAAGTTTGCAGGTCATCGACAATTCCCCTTCCCCGGCAGCCTCATCTGTGTTGGTCCAGATGACGCCATCCTGGTCACTTCACTGTCCCCTTGTAGAATCTCATCCAAGCTCCGTTTGGCTACCACTGTAGCAGCGTTTCCTCTCAGACTGTCTGCTCCTACACAGTTTTTGACGCGCCGCATACTACTCTGATATCGTCCTACTAGACAGTCAGTCCGGCCCCGCATGAGTAGGCCAATAGAGGGGAGGCGACATGAAAGTGCTTCTCACTGGCGCATTCGGGAACATCGGCCAGCATACGATCACACAGCTCCTGAAGAAAGGCCACCAGGTCAGATGCCTCGACCTGGACACCAAGGCCAACCGGCAGAAGGCCCGGAAGCTCAAGGGCAAGGTCGAGACGGTCTGGGCAGACGTTGCCAGCCGCGTGGATGTCGAGGCCGCCGTCAAGGGACAGGACGCCGTGATCCACATGGCGTGGGTCATTGACCTGATGTGGAGTGAAGCCCACCCGGAAGAGGCCCGGAAGGTCCACGTGGGCGGCACCGTCAACATCATCGAAGCCATGAAGGCCGGGCTCTCGCAGGGTCGCAAGTTGGTCTTCATTTCCTCCGTCAGCGTGTTCGGTGGCACACAGCACCTGCCTCCACCCCGCAAAGCCTCCGACCCGGTGAACCCCGACATCGTTTATGCTCGCCAAAAGGCGGAGTGCGAGGAACTGGTGAAGAAGTCCGGGTTGGACTGGTGCATACTCCGTCTGACCCTTGCCCTCCCGATCAAAGCCGAACGGAGGGACTATAAGCGGCTCTATAGCACCTTCGACTTCCCTCTCGACGCGCGGATCGAGTTCGTGGACCCCCGTGACGTCGCTCTGGCCATCGCCAACAGTCTAACCTCGCCCGAGGCGGCTCAGAAGATTCTGCTGATAGGCGGCGGCAGCCGCAACCAGATGCTTTGGAGGGACTATTGGAGGATTGGGCTCGGATACCTGGGGCAATTCCCCGAAGAAGCCTTCGCGCCTCCAGGGACGAACCCGCCGATAGACTGGGCGGACACTGCTGAAAGCCAGAGAATACTGAACTACCAGAACCACACGCTCCAGGATTTTGTCAAAGAACAGCAGGCCTCCTTGGGTGCGGGGCGATACCTGGTACCGTTGATCGCTCCGTTCCTACGCCGCTGGATGCTGCAGCAGTCGCGATACTACAAGGCTAGCCGGCAGCGGGCGGCGCGTCAGGCTGCATGACCACCGAGCCTTCAAGATGGATGCCTAGACACTGATCTCAAACGGTATGGCTGCAGGTGTGGGTCTATTGCGAGCCCTCAATCCTGTTGTAGGGTTCACATCATGTTGAACGTGGCCTGCTGCCAGTAGTCATACCAGATCTCAGGTCACAGCTGGCAGCCTGAAGGCCAGCTCAAAGCCAGGAGTTCTGTGTATCGTACACCATCGCCCACTTATGTCTACTTGCAAAAGTTTGCTGCTGTGACGCAACAGTGACGCAGAAGTCTGCTGGTCGTCCACAATTCCCTTTTGACAGGCTCCGCCAATGCACGATATGATTCAGCCGATTCTGTCTGCAGGGCCACGGGGAACGCCCGGCTGAGGGATCTATGGACCAAGCATTAGCAGAGCGAACCATCCAATAACAGCTACGCTCGTACGGACGAACGTGGCGATGCAAAAACCCGCACACTCATAGTTAGTCGAGGGAGGGCGATGACATGGCACAAGAGAAAACGGATCACGGTTTCGATCCATCCTTGCGAGCCAAGGATCTGTCGAAGCCTGTGTTGATCGACCTTTGGCATCGCACCGTTGCAGCCCACGAGAATCTGTTCCGCACATGGCATGACGCCGCAAGCGAGCGCTTCGGGCAGGAGGTGGCCGAAGCCCTTGCGGCCAAGGCATGGCCGCAGTATCACCCGGGCTTCCCAATGCACCAGCTCTTCTTCGATGACCTGAAGCTGGGCGTTGCCGCGGTGCAGCTCATGCCGACCTTGCTCACGGTCGTGGAACTGGACAATAGGCTGATCCCCGATCCCCTGCGTTGCTCCTGGACTTGGTTCCGTGTCGTCAGAGCCCTCTCCGGTCTCGGCCGCAGGCCACGACCGTCGAATGTTCCACCGGTGAACCGCAAAAGGCTGGCACCATTGGGCTATCTCAGGGCGAAGGGTATGGATAGCAGCCGCGGGCTTCTTCTTAAGACGTGGCACTTCTCCGATAGGCGTGAGAAGCTGGGCAAGAAGGAACCCGCTGTCAGTATTGACGAGATGCTTCCCGTGAACCAATTGGACGCTTCTGCCCTGGCGCAGTTGTGGAATCTGGCGGCCATCGCCTACATGATGGTCACCTATGGCTGGTACGGAGTCGTGAAAGATAAGTATGGGACCAACGTCGCCCAAGAGATGGAAAAAGACGTCTGGAACCCAAGGGGCGCTGCCGAATACGATCTCCAAATAGGAATGGCAGCCCTAGGCGTAACCGGGAAC
>JAFGCL010000069.1 GCA_016932645.1 Dehalococcoidia bacterium
ATTACAAATCGGTTGCGCTACCGTTGCGCCACTCGGGCAACTGGGGAATTAGTATATGATAAAGCTCATTTCCAAGTCAACAACGCTTGAACTCATTTTTGTCCTTCGGAACCGTAATACCCGCTGCGGTCTTTCCAGGCGCCAATCCGGCCGCCGCTCACGCGGCGGTGCCCAGTGCCCGTCCTCATGACCTCCTGCAGGATGCATCGGTTTCCGCCATTCGACCTGATAGAGTACAATTACTCCAAACCGGTGGAGATAGACCCTGTTGACAAGCATCCTTAGGTCCCTCGACACCCTCAGTGGGGTACTGCTGTCTCCCTTCAACACCTTCGAGCAGATCACAAGTGAGAGGCCTGTTGGACTGGCCATCCTTACCGCCCTTTCCGTGGCGGTCGTTACCGGTCTCGTCCTCGTCCCGAACCCGCCGCAACTGGCTGAAGTCATCCTTGACCGGCCAAAGGGCACATTGAGCCTCTGGGCCACGCTGCCTGTCTGGGTAGCTCTCTTCATGGCCATACTTTGCTCTCAAGCTGTGTTCGTCCACCTCGTTGCCCTGATCCTCAAGAACAAAGGCAGTTTCCCTGGCATCCTTTGCGGGATCTGCTTCGCCTACCTTCCGGGGCTGCTTGCCGCCCCACTGGTCATGCTCCGGGCAGTCTTCAGTTCCGCAAGCGCCAACGCTTTCTATCATATCGTCTTCCCTCTGCTCTGTCTGTGGGTGTTCATCCTGGGAATCGCCGCCGTCCAACGCGCCTACGGAATGAGCCGTGCCAAGGCAGTGTTTGTGTGCTCTCTGGCCCTGATCGTGCTGGTCGTCCTGCCACTGGTGATCGCGGTGGTGGCCATGACACAAATCATGACCTAGGACTCAGTCAGTCGCGCGTCACCGAACCGAGGCATCTCATTGCGCTGGACCGGGCCACCTTCCCACTTCTCTACCTCACAGACTGCGGCGGTATCCCTCAATGTATCTCCTCACCTCTTCCTTCGGTTCATAGACACCAAAGTGACCCTCACACAGAACGTCTGCTTCCAGATCGATCAGCCGCTGCAAAGAGACCCTGGCCTGTTCAATGTTCGATCCCTTGAGGAAGTACGGACCATGAACGTCCTGGCCGAAGAGCACCCTTCTGCCCGCATCAAGGTAGACAGCTATGGACCCGGGCGTATGTCCCGCGATGTGAATCCACTTCAGCTCGTGGCGGCCGCAGCGCACCGTTCCTTCGCTCCCTTTCAGGACAGCGTCCACCTTGCAGGGCCGATAGCCCACTCCGTAGTACTCCGCTCCAGAGCCTCTACCGGTCTCGATGGCCTCTGCATCCAGCTCATGCGAGATCACCCGCACACAGAACTCCTGGCGGAACTGAAACAGCGCGCCGATGTGGTCAATGTGGCAATGGGTGGCGACGACCACCTTCAGCTTCTCCGGCTGCAACCCCAGACTTCTGATGTTGTCCACTATCAGTTCATAACCCTCTCCTGCCCCAGAATCAATCAGCACCATTTCATGGCCGCCGTCCACCAAGTACACAGAGCAATCGTAAGGGTGGGAGAGATCCGCTCCGCCGACGATGTAGACGTCCTGCGACACGCTCAGAGAGCTTGATCTACTCATCAGTCTTGAACCTCCGCAATCCTACCCGACTCGTCTAACCAACTGAAGGGCCCCAGTTCTTCTTCTGCCGCAATTGACAAGTGCGAGTCTCAATGGATATTCTTTTGTCCAGTCGCCACCTGAAGCGGAACTTTGTCTTGGGTGTCGCCGTCAATACTATTGTGGTAGTATGATAGCAAATATGCGTTCTCCGATGATCTCCAGTCACAGGGTGCCACCCGCACCGGATATTGCCTGCGGTCTCCATAGCCAAACCCCGACGTGCGGGAGAGCGTTATGAAGCATGATCAGGTTGCCCAAACCAGCCAGACCAGCGAGAGAATCGCGGCCTACCTGTCCGATATCCAGGGCACACTGCGCAAGTTGCCTATGGATGAAATAGAGGACATCGTAAATCTCCTACACGAAGCGCGTGAACGGAAGAAGAGAGTCTTCCTGTTTGGCAACGGGGGCAGCGCCGCCACTGCCTCTCATCTGGCCTGCGACCTGGGCAAAGGCACCAACAGGCACGGAAGACCACGGCTACGAGTGGTGGCTCTCACCGATAACGTCCCTCTCATCTCGGCCTGGGCCAACGACACCTCATACGAGGACATCTTCGCCCAGCAACTGCAGGAGCAGGTTGAACCTGGCGACATCGCCATTGCCATCAGCGCGAGCGGCAGGTCACCCAACGTGCTCAACGGCGTCAAGGTAGCGAAGTCCGCAGGGGCAATCACCATCGGTCTGACTGGGTTCGACGGAGGCGATTTGAAGAGCCTCGTCGACTGCTGCATAGTAGTCCCGGACAACAGCATGGATCAGGTCGAGGATGTTCATCTAATGCTCGGCCATGTCATAGCTTCCTGTCTCAGAAGCTGACACCGAAAGGATCGCATTGCAGAAAGCCGTGTTTCTGGACAGGGATGGCACCATAGCCAGGGACGTCCACTACTGCCGCCGGGTGGAAGACTTCGAGATCCTGCCCCGCGTTCCCGAGGCAATCCGGCTGCTGAACCAGGAAGGATACAAGGTAGTAGTCATAACCAACCAGTCCGGCATAGCCAGAGGCTACTTCTCTGAGGCGACTCTCTCCTTGATACACCAGAAGATGATCGCCACATTAGAGCAAGATGACGCCCATATTGACGCCGTGTACGTTTGCCCACACCACCCTGATGAAAGATGCGACTGCCGCAAACCAAGCCCCGCTCTGATTACCAGAGCAGCCGCTGACATCGGCATAGCCCTCGACCGGTCCTATATGATTGGCGACGATCCCAAGGATGTCAAGGCGGGCAGAGATGCCGGCTGCCGCACCGTCCTGTTGACTGCTGAGCCCACCCACCCGCGCGAGGAGCTGCAGGATATCTGTGACCATGCCGCTGCAGATCTATTTGACGCCGTCGGATGGCTGCTCGAAGATGCTACCCGTAGGTCCTCCCGTATGACACCCATCGCGAATGGCAGGCAAACGCCATGACCGTGAGATGCAGAGCACCGCTCAGGATCAGCTTCGGCGGCGGCGGGACCGATGTTCCCCCTTATCCGGAAGAGAAGGGGGGAGCAGTCCTGAGCACCACGATCGGCAAGTACGCCTACTCCACTCTGATAGGAAGAAATGACGACCGCATCAATGTCAGATCGCTCGACTATGATATCGTGGCCAGCTACAGCGTAAACGCGGACCTGAAGTACGATGGCAACCTGGACCTGGTCAAGGCTACCATCCGCGCCATGGGAGTCAAGAACGGATGCGATCTCTTCCTGCACACGGATGCCCCACCGGGGTCGGGACTGGGAACATCGAGCGCATTAGTGGTGGCCATCGTCGGGGCCTTCAGGCAGTGGCTCAAGATGCCCCTCACCGGCTATGACATAGCCGAACTCGCCTACCACATCGAACGGGATGAGGCCGGAATAAAGGGTGGCAGGCAAGACCAGTACGCCGCGACTTTCGGGGGTTTCAATTTCATCGAGTTCCTCGGCAAGACAACCATCGTAAACCCTCTCCGAATTGACTGGGACACCATCAATGAGCTTGAGTACCGCCTCATGCTGTGCTATACGGGAGGCACGAGGCTGTCCGCCGGCATTCTCGACGACCAGGTGGCTCGCTATGCGGAGCGCAACGCAGATGTGCTCAAGGCCTTCGAGGAGACCAAGCAACTGGCCTTCGACATGAAGAATGCGCTGCTTCTGGGCAAGCTGAACGAGTTCGGCGCCCTTCTTCATCAGGCCTGGGCCTGCAAGAGAAGGCTCTCCACCAAGATAACGGATCCACGCATCGACGAGCTGTATGAGTTGTCCAGGCAGAATGGGGCCATCGGCGGCAAGCTGCTGGGAGCGGGCGGCGGCGGCTACCTGCTCTTCATGTGCGAGTTCGACAAATGGCATATCGTGGCGGAGAAACTGGAGAGGGCCGGAGGGAAGATCGTCGGGTTCACTTTTGATCTTCGTGGAATGCAGAGCTGGGAGGTGAGTGAGAGTTGAGGACTCTGAGAAGCAAGAAAGCGGTGGTCGCAGAGCAGGTACGTGAGAGCACATCGTTGTGCGCCAACCTGGCCGGGCAGGCCGACACGATTGTTCAGATTGCAGAACAGATGACCAAGGCTTTCAGGCAAGGCAAGAAGGTCCTCTTGTTCGGTAACGGCGGCAGTGCCGCCGACGCGGAGCACATTGCCTGTGAGTTGGCTGGCAAGTTCACCCTGTTTCGCGATCCGCTGCCGGCTATTGCACTCACTGCCAACACTTCTTCTCTGACCGCCATTGGCAACGACTTCGGCTACGAGGAGGTCTTTGCCCGGCAATTGAGGGGGCTGGTGGCCAAGGGCGACGTGGTGATCGGCCTCAGCACCAGCGGGGCATCAGCAAACGTCATCAGTGCCATCGAAGAAGCGAACCGACGGGGTGCCATCACCATGGCTTTCACCGGAGCCAAGGGCAAGCTGAAAGACAGCGCTCAACATGTCCTCTCGATCCCCTCAACCGACACCCCTCGAATACAGGAGGCCCATATGCTTGCCGGGCACATCATCTGCGGACTGGTGGAGGAATCGCTGTTCGGCAAAGCAGAATCTGCGCACTCGAAGGGCGCGCGATCTTGATGACAGCCAGTCTCCGTCTGAGAGCAGTGCCATTCATGCACTACAGGAATGCCACCCCACATCAGTTGCGGAATGGTTCGGTATGCATGTCCTAGTCACCGGCGGAGCAGGCTACGTCGGCAGCGTGGTGGCCGACGGACTCATCAGGGCCGAACACACGGTCACCGTCCTGGACAACTTACAACAGGGACACAAAGAGGCTGTCCCAGAGGGCGCTCTGTTCATCCAGGCCGATTTCTGTCGCTCTAAAGACCTGGATGCGGCGTTCCGTCAGAGCAGCTTCGACGCCGTCATGCACATGGCAGGCGAGACCATAGTCGAGTACTCCACCACCGACCCGAGAAGGTACTTCCACACCAATGTCATCGGCGGGATCAACCTGCTCGACGCCATGCTCAGACACAATGTCAACCGGATCGTATTCTCTTCGAGCGCTGCAGTGTACGGCGAGCCTCTAACAGCTCCGATCGAGGAGAACCATCCCAAGAACCCCATCAACTCCTATGGCCTCACCAAGCTCATGTTCGAGCAGATCCTGGAATGGTATGGCAAGGCCTACGGTCTCCGGCACATCTCCCTCAGGTACTTCAACGCTGCCGGGGCCACCGACCGCCTCGGTGAGAACCACAACCCCGAGACCCACCTCATCCCAAACGTGCTGAAAGCGGCTCTTGCCAGCACCCCTGTCTGGGTCTTCGGCACCGACTACCCCACCCGGGACGGCAGCTGTATCCGGGACTATGTCCATGTCATCGACATTGCCCAGGCACATGTCCTGGCGTTGGAGAAGCTTGACAACATCAAGACCAGCGCCTACAACCTAGGCCATGGGCAGGGATATTCGGTACTCGAAGTCGTCCAGGCTGCCAGAAAGGTCACAGGCATCGACATTCCAGCCAAGCTAAGTCCCAGGCGCGCCGGTGATCCAGCAGTGCTGGTCGCCAGCTCCAACCGCGCCAAGTCAGAACTCAGCTGGGAGCCCCGCTTCCCTGAACTGGAACAGATAATCGATAGTGCGTGGAGATGGATGAAGAATCGTCGATGAACAGGAGCAGTAGCCCGGTCAAGCTCGTAATCAACACAGAAGATGCCGAGCGGCCAAGGAGCGACTTTCACCCAGGCAACCACATTGATGCCACGGCGGCGGAAGGAGTACAATCACTTCGGCTCCCAAGCGCATCAACTAGGACGGTTGAGTAGGTAGTTGGAAATACGCGAAGAAATCCTGGAACTAGTGCGCAAATACCACCTCCAGAAGTTCGGCTCACGCCGGTTTGACCCAGCTTCCGATGTTGTGCACTACGCTGGCCGCGTTTTCGATGAACAGGAACTGGTGAACCTGGTAGATGCCAGCCTGGACTTCTTCCTGACCGCCAATCGGTACGCCGAGCAGTTCGAGAATCGTTTCGCCGACTATCTGGGGCTGTCCAACGCCATACTGGTCAATTCCGGCTCTTCCGCCAACCTTGTGGCGCTTTCGGCGCTGACCTCTCCCAAGCTGGGCGACCGCCGCCTCAAGCCGGGAGATGAGGTAATCACAGTCGCTGCAGCGTTTCCCACGACAGTGGCACCGATTGTCCAGAACCAGTTAGTACCTGTCTTCGTGGATGTGAATCTGGGCGACTACACGGCCATCCCGGATCGCCTCGAAGCCGCAGTCTCTCCGAGGACCCAGGCTGTCTTCATGGCGCATACTCTCGGCGTTCCATTCAACCTCGATGTAGCCACGGACATCGCCAAGCGGTACAACCTCTGGTTGATCGAGGACAATTGTGATGCGCTGGGCTCACGCTACCGGGGGCGGCTCACAGGCACTTTTGGGCACCTGGCCACGACGTCCTTCTATCCAGCCCACCACATCACGATGGGCGAGGGCGGTGCAGTGGTGACGGATGATGACGACTTTGCTCGAATAGCGCGCTCGTTTCGCGATTGGGGGCGTGATTGCTACTGCGCCGGTGGGGAGAGCAACACCTGCGGTAAGCGTTTCTCTCAGCAGTTCGGCACTCTTCCTTTCGGTTACGACCACAAGTACGTATACAGCCACATCGGATACAACCTTAAGGCGACAGATATGCAGGCCGCAATCGGCTGCGCCCAACTGGACAAGCTGGAGGACTTCATCTCCAGGCGAAAGCATAATCACGGACACCTGATGAAAGCTCTTGCTCCCTACGAAGACCGCTTGATTCTACCTTCTTCCAGTGACTTCGCTGACCCATCGTGGTTCTGTTTTGTTATCACAGTCCGGCCCGAGGCTGGCTTCACCCGCAATGACCTGACCAAGTTCCTCGAAGCAAACCGGATAGAGACACGCAACCTGTTCAGCGGCAACCTGCTCCGGCATCCTGCTTTTCAGAACATCAACTGCCGGATAGTGGGGAACTTGAACAATACGGACCTGATCATGAACAGCACGTTTTTCATTGGTATCTATCCCGGAATTGACCAGCCGCAATTGGACAAGATTGCGGATACGTTTAACCGTTTTATGAACGGTGAACGCCAGTCATGACGACCCCGCAGAAATTGCGCTGCCAAGTCAAGAGCGTCATTTCCCACGGTGACCAGGTCTATACCATTGAGCTACTTCCAGACGTTCCCCCGGTGCCGCGCTTCAAGGCAGGGCAGTTCTTCCACCTCGCGTTGGATCCATATGATCCGTCAGGCTTCTGGCCGGAATCGCGAGTTTTCTCCATTGCCTCATCACCGCGTGAACGTGAACGTATCCAGTTCACTTATTCAGTCCGTGGACGCTATACGGCCCGGATGGAGAAGGAGGTCGCCACGGGTCGCGAGGTATGGGTGAAAATGCCCTACGGCGAATTCTTCCTAGACATAAGCCACCCGGTGGTTCTCTTTGCCGGGGGCACGGGTATTACGGCTTTCACCGCTTTCTTGCATGACTTGATTGACAGACCCCCATGCCCAGTCACTGTATTCTACGGAGCGCGTCACCGGGATCTGCTGATCTACCGCTCGCTGGTTGACCGCTGCGTACAATGCCTGAACGGGTTCAGAGCCTTCTACTGTCTGGAAAGCCTCGAACGGGGGGCGCCAAACGAACTGCCGGGGCAGATTTCAATCGCAGCCGCATGGGACCGCATCCAAGACCCAGCAGGTTCCAGCTTCTACATTTCAGGGCCGCCTGCTATGTTGAAGAACCTGTCATCCCAACTCCGGAACAGGGGTGTGAAGGAACAAGACATTCACATTGATGCTTGGGAATGAAGAGCGGTGTTGAAGAGGATTGATGCCGAAGACCTCAACCATATCCTGAATCACACTCGCGGTCTCTGGGAAGACCTGCGGGGCCGTAACATCTTCGTAACGGGCGGGACGGGCTTTTTCGGTTGCTGGCTGCTGGAAAGTCTTCTCTGGGTCAACGATCAGTTGGGCATCGAGATCAAAGCTGTTGTGCTCAGCCGAAGCGCCGAATCCTTCGCCTCCAAAGCCCCTCACCTGTCGAACCATCCGGCAGTACGTCTGATACAAGGCGACGTGCGCAGTTTCGACTTTCCTACGGGCGAGTTCCCCTTCGTGATCCACGCCGCCACCGAGGCAAGTGCCAAGCTGAACCAGGAAAATCCCCTGTTGATGTTTGAGACAATCGTGGATGGGACCCGCCGGACGTTGGAGTTCGCCCGCTCCCACGGGACGCGGCGGTTTCTTCTGACGAGTTCCGGGGCTGTGTACGGCAAGCAGCCTGCCGCAATGACTCACATCCCTGAAGACTACACTGGTGCTCCAGACCCGATGGATCCGAATGCCGCCTACGGGGAAGGCAAACGCGCGGCCGAGATGCTCTGTCGCCTGTATGCTCATCAGTTCGGAATAGATGCTATAGTCGCCCGATGCTTCGCCTTCGTCGGGCCCCATTTGCCACTGGACGCCCACTACGCGATCGGCAATTTCATCCGCGATGCACTGAAAGGCGGGCCGATCCGTGTCAATGGTGACGGCACTCCGCTGCGCTCCTATCTCTACGCGGCGGATCTCGCCATCTGGCTATGGACGATTCTCCTAAGAGGTCAGACATGCAGGCCCTATAATGTGGGATCCGATAGGAGTATCACCATCGCAGAGCTTGCAGGCTTGGTGCGCCAGGCAGTCAATCCCAGTACTGAGATTGCCGTTGCACGCAGAGCGGATCCATCTCAATCGCCACAGCGATATGTGCCGTCTGTCGAGAGGGCCCGCGACGAGCTGATGCTGGAAAACTGGATTCCGTTGGAGAAGGCTATACAGAGAACTGTGCTCTGGCAGACTCCAGACCAGTACGGAAAATGAAAGGAATCCTGCCAGAGCTTTCTTCTAGCAACGCGCAATCCGAGCAGCCAGCAACAACCGGTGTGCTTGTGGCAGCATCAACGGTAGACTGCAGACCGCGGCGGAAATCGACGAGGCAAATACATCTATTCTAGCCAGAAGAAGATCAGGATGAGGCTCTTCCCAAAGAACAAAAAACAATCAAGAGACATAGCCGTTGGACTCGGCGTCTCTCTAGTGGTAATCCTCCTGTACAACATCCTATTCTTCAACCGCTATCTACCCCTTACAGAAGGGTGGTTCAGCGTCTATGCCAACTATATGCTTGATGGCTCAATACCCTACCGCGATTTTCACTTCTTCTTGCCCCCCCTGTATCCGGGCATAATGGCAGCCTTTACCTACGTCTTCGGAGCCAGCTTCATTGCACTGAGGGTGTTCGGCGTAGTGATCACGTTGTCCATAACCCTCGTGCTGTTCCTGCTCTACCTACGGTTGTTTCCGGCCTATATTGCCTGCATTGTGACGATAGTCTCCGTAGTCTACTATGAGTCAAACTCTACTTTCATAGGCTACAACTTCCTCAATATGCTCCATCTGTTTGCGCTACTGGGTACATTCCTAATCTGCAAGTACTACGACTACAATGATCACTCCTGGAAATCATGGGAGGGCCGGAAGGCATCGGCCTTCCTTCTTTCCGCAGGTTGTCTTTTCGCATTGGCTCTCCTTATCAAGCAGAGCGACGGTCTTTTCGCGCTCATGTTCTCCTTCGTAGCTGTGGCACTGGCCGCCTACGCCAAAGAGGGCCTACGCAACGGCCTCAGGAGCATAGCAGTCTACTCTCTTGGCATTCTCATTCCTGTACTGGCCCTTCTGATCTGGCTGACCTCAAATGGTGTATTGGGATCCTTCTGGGACCAGGTTGTCACAGGAGCATCCTCGTCCAAGGGGGGGCTCACGGCAATACTCTTCAATTGGATTCCGCGGCTTTTCACTCGAGCCAACGTCGGCGGATTGGCAGTCGCCGTGCTGATAGTCATCGCCTTGAGGATATACTGCTTTCCCGAAGGCTTCGCGCTGGGCAGGCTGGGAGACAGGAGTCTCTGCATGCATTCGCCCGACAGGACAAAGATCAAGTCAGCGGTCCTATTCTTGGCGATCCTTGCCATATTCACCCTGTGCATTCTACTCCCCTTCTGGAGTGTGGACCTTTCCCATGACTTCTGGGACAACCATTTCTTGAATTTCATCTACTATCGCGTGCTGCTGATAGCCGGGTTCACAGGATCAATGCTCCTATTCTGTGTCTTTCTTTACAAGACCATTCGAGAGAGGAAGGCATCACATCTTGACGCTTTCCTGATCTCGACTGTATCGCTGGGCATCCTTTGGGGTACCTCTACTTCAGCAGGCATAGGCGACATGGGAATGATTGTGGCAGTTGGCCTGCTCCTGGGTTGTCTGCTCATCATCCCAGCCAGACTCCACCTTACCAAGATTGCATTGACCATACTCTGTGCTTTCTTGGTTCTTTTCATGGCATCACATAAGTACATTGAACCCTACTATTGGTGGGGGCTGCATCAGCCTGACATCCGGACAACCTCTACACGATTGAAACCGCGATATCTTCAAGGCTTTGTCGTGTCAGAGGAAACGGCACGCATCTTCACGGAAGTGACTTCTATTGTTGAGAGAGATACTCAGCCGGGAGACTCCATATACGCATTCCCCAATATCCCCATCTTCTATCTGCTCACAGAACGCTATCCAGACACCTTCGGCGTCGTGAGTTGGTTTGATGTGGAACCGGATAGGCTCGCCGCGGATGACGCCCAACGCATCCGCGAATCTCCGCCAAAGATCATCATTTCTCTGGATGTCCCTGAATACGTGTGGCAGGCTCACGAGGACATGTTTCGCAGCGGGGAAATCAGTGGTCAGAGAATGATCAAGGACTCTATTGATTACCTAACCTCCAGCGGCGACTACGAACTCGAAACCACTTATGACATCCCGAATGACTACACCCTGAGTGTGTGGCGAATGCTCGAAGAATAGCTGATGTTACTGGCAACCATCCTCAAACACCCGAGTGATCGTGAGGAGCGTGATTGGCAACATCACCTGCCTTAGTTTCGCTACAATACCATGAGCACATGCAGCCCTTAGACATAAGAGGAGCTTCCAGAGTACAGACTGCGTCGGATGCAATAATGAAGAGCAAATGGGCCTCAGTCTTGGGACATTCGAGATTCCTCAAAGCCCTTCGTTCATGGTTGCCTGGTGCACCAGGGGGGTTGCGGGTTCCCCTCTCGGGCGGAAGGCCAATGCAAAAGGAGGAAAAGACCAGCCTCCTAGTCTTGATCATTGTGGTCGGCTTCGCCACCGCTGTGGCCTACCACTATGTAATGGGACACTACTTCGGAAAGCCATTCCCTGCAAACACCTTCCTGTTCAATCCGCTCTCAAGGTTCCTAGATTTCTCTCTGGTTGTGCGTCAGTCCGCTGCATTGACCTTCAACGAAAATCAGCAGGAACTATACGGCTTCGCCGGAGCGCCATTCGGACAATTCATCGGTTACCTGTTCTCGGTCATTCGACCAGCGTCGCTGCGATTACCAATCTTCTTCTGTTCATTCTTCATCGTGCTTGTTGCGATGGTCAAGCATTACCTGTATGGTTTGAAATCAAAGCTTACCTCTAGCCAACTGCTCGCCATCTTCGCCATCGTGTTCCTGACTTACCCAGTTCTCTTTGCCGTGGACCGCGGCAATTTCGACCTGCTTGTGTGCGCCTCACTCCTGCTTTTCGCTCTTGCCTACGGAAGACGTCACTATAGAGCCAGTACGGTCTTCCTGGCCCTGGCAATTGCGATGAAGCCGTACACGGCTGTCTTCATCTTGGTCTATGTTTTCGACAAGAGATACAGAGACTCTCTGTTGGTGGTTTTCAACGCCCTATTCTTGACAGTCTTGAGCCTCGCTCTGTTCAAGGACGGCCTATTTGTAGAAACACGACAATACTTCCATGAGCTCTTCAACGTGAATGAAGGGCTGTCAGCCGGCAGCCAACAAGCCTTCACCTCATGTCTATATGGTCTACTGACCGTCGGAGTGAAGTCCATCGCACACTTCCTGGGAGCAGAAGTATACCTGCCTGCCCACCCCGCGGCTAGAGTTGCCTATGCGGCCATAGCAGGGCTTGCACTCATTTACTTCGCAGTGCACCTCTGGCAAAGGCCCAGGCCTTTGTGGAAAGTCCTTGCTGTGCTGACGATTCTGCTGATCTTGCTTCCATACGGGTCCGCAGACTACCGCCTTACCTATCTCTTCGCCCCAATGCTGATGTATCTGGCGACTGATGAAACGAGGCGAAACGACCTGCTCATAGTCATCTTATGGGGCCTGTTGCTCATACCAAAGAACTACTACAGGATAAGTGGTGACCAGAACATCGGCGTGGTCATCAACCCTCTGCTACTGACAGCTCTGCTAGTCTGTATCGTTCCGGATGCATTCACCAAATCGGGGTTGACTTCCGCGCTGCGTTTCGCCTATGAAAGACTCAGGTCGGTGGGCCGCTTCAGAGAACTGGAAAACGCGCGCTCAAGCTGATATGATTTAGCCACTTTGTATCTATGCCCGTTCAGATGGGGATAGCGAACAAGGGTGAGAGCAGCTGACTACATAGCCAAGAACCTCGCCACGCTGGGTGTGAAGCACGTTTTCATGCTCACTGGTGGCGGTGCCATGTTCCTCAACGATGCGTTCGGCCATGAAGCGCGCATCCACTACGTGTGTAACCTGCACGAGCAGGCCTGCGCCATGGCCGCCGAAGGGTATGCCCGCACTGCAGGCAAGATGGCCGTGGTATGCGTCACCACAGGTCCCGGTGGAACAAACGCCCTAACCGGCGTGCTGGGGCAGTGGCTGGATTCCATCCCTGTGCTCTACCTGTCCGGACAGGTCCGCTACGACACTGCTGTGCCCAGCACCGGCCTCCCGCTTCGGCAGTTGGGTGATCAGGAGGCCAACATCATTGACATCGTCCGGCCCATAACCAAATATGCGGTCATGGTGACCGACCCGAAACTCATACGATACCACCTAGAGAAGGCGATGCACCTGGCAGTCTCAGGCAGGCCGGGGCCTGCATGGCTGGACATACCTTTGAACGTTCAGTCAAGCGCCGTCGACGAGGCGAACCTCAAGCCATACAACCCTGAGGAGAACGGAGATGCAGGTGCTTCTGGCATAGACGAACGGCAGATTGACCAGGTGGTGGAGCGACTGTCGACGTCACAGCGGCCGTTGATCCTGGCCGGAGCGGGCATAAGGCTGGCGGGTGCCGCCGACGCTTTCTATCGCCTGGCAGAAAGGTTGGGCATCCCCGTGCAGGTGGCTTGGGATGCGATCGACCTCTTTCCATCAGGACATCGCCTATACGCCGGCAGGCCAGGAACTGTCGGACAGCGCGGCGCCAATTTCATCTTTCAGAATGCCGACCTGCTGCTCAGCCTGGGCTGCCGCCTAAACGTCCGGCAGATTGGCTATACCTTCCCTGCAGTAGCCAGAGCAGCCTATAAGATATCAGTGGACATTGACCCTGCAGAACTGAGGAAGCCCACCCTGAAGATTGATCTGCCAATCAATGCTGATGCTGGCGAATTCATTCGCACGTTGGATGGGCGGCTCAGGTCAAGAAGGCTGCCCAAGAGAACGCCTTGGCTGTCTTGGTGCAAGGAACGCATCCAGCGCTACCCGGTAGTACTGCCAGAGTATCATCGGCAGCGAACCCCTGTGAACCCCTATGTGTTCTGTGATATCCTTTCTCAACGCCTTGACAGCAGGGATATAATACTAAGCTCGAATGGAGCGTCATGCGTTGTTCCGATC
>JAFGCL010000070.1 GCA_016932645.1 Dehalococcoidia bacterium
CGGTGCCGGTGACGCTGAAGCGGCGCGCGGCAGTCTTATTTGTCTTTAGCTTGGGCACTGGTAACCTCCGACGTTGCCTTCTTAACGATAGTCTTGGCTGGCGAGAAGAACAGGCTCAGGCTCTTCTCTTCCACCACCAAAGGCTGATCGACTACAGCCTTGTCCTTGAGGTCAGTAAGAACCTGCTGCAGAATCCTCTTGCCAAGCTCAGGGCGAGTGATTTCCCTTCCTCTGAAGAACACTGTGACCTTGACCTTGTCGCCCTCGCCTAGCAGCCTTTCAATCAAACGAGTCTTCGATTCCAGATCGTGACTGTCAATCCTTGGCCGAAGTCGGACTTCTCTCAGGAGTGAGGCTTTCCGTGTCTTTCTAGCCTCTCGCTCTTTCTTGGCCTGCTCGAACTTGTACCTTCCGTAGTCAAGTATCCGACACACAGGCGGAGCAGCCGTCGGAGCTACTTCCACTAAGTCCAGACTGCGCTCTCGCGCCATCTGTATGGCTTGCCTGACCGGTACGACCCCGACACGCTCACCGTTCTCTCCAATCAGCAGAACCTCCTTGGCTCTGATCCACTCGTTGATCCGCAGCTCTTTTACGATACTTACCTCCTTTGGGCTCGGACTTAATCTATAGCATAATGACCAAGCCCAAGTCAAACACGCGGAACGATCTTACCTGATTGGATTATCAGGGGTCAAGCCTGTGCTCCACTTCTTGTGAGCCATTGACATGGAGACGGGAATATAGTACACTCCTCAATGCGTGCGACTCCGATGAGACGCCTATTGGATGTTTGGGGCGTTGTGGGGAGTGGAGCACAGGCTGTCGCGCAATGGTCAGTCGTCGGAGTAAAGAGAGGGGCAAACAGCCAACTTTTTTTCGGTTGGTCATATGCAGATGTCATCGTCATGGCTTGGCAAGCCGGGCCCCAGTGGGCTAACAATGGGTGGACTGAGTGACAATCGGTACCGGCGTCGGTGACAACGCAGACATCTGATGTCTGATCCGTGACAAGATCCCGAAAACGAGATTGCGGGGCTGTCGGTTCAAGGGACTGGATGGCAGTCAAGCGACTAAGAGACCAAAGACTAAGAAGTGGGGAAAGCTAGTAAAAGAAGGGGGTCCTTCGAGATCGAGTCATAGGTAAGTAGAGATTCCGACCGGGGGCGTTGAACTGCAGCCTGTATGTGGTCACTTGGGTAGCAGGGAGCCAGTAGTGAAACCGACCAGTTGAGGTCGGTTTCTCTGTTTTCATGAGATCTGCTGCATTTAAGAGACTAGAACCTCTCGATGACGAGAGGCTGCGAGGGAAATTCGGAATGGCACGAACCAGGGCTCTCTATCAATGGCCAAGTGTGGCTACCCAAGCTCCCACCGAGTTCGCTGAGGGCTTGCCAAGACCGCTTCCGGAAGAGGCCGTCAGGCATCCGCGGGTTCATTCAGAGCGACCCAAGATCGTTGCGGCAATACCCTGCTACAACGAAGAGGCCTTCATTGGCGACATAGTGCAGCAAGCCAGGAGATACGTTGACGAAGTCATCGTCGTCGATGATGGATCTCATGATGGTACGGCTGTGGCTGCCAGGGCAGCAGGAGCCATCGTGCTGAAACACGAAATGAACAAGGGCTATGGGGAGGCCATCGGGTCTTGCTTCAAGGCAGCCCGAGACGTTGATGCCGACATACTGGTGACCTTGGATGGAGACAGCCAGCATGCGGCGAGCGAGATTCCTGCGGTGGTGGAGCCGGTTGTCAGGGGTGAGGCGGATCTGGCGATTGGCTCGCGTTTCATGTCGCCGGATCACCAGAGGCACATGCCCGGGTATCGTAAACTGGGCATAGAGATCATCACATGGCTGCTTAATGTTGGTTCCGATACTAAAGTGTCTGACTCCCAGAGCGGTTTCAGGGCCTACAGCAGGCGCCTTGTGGATGCCCTACCTGTCACTCAGAAGGGGATGGGGGTCAGTGTCGAGGTCATAGCCAGAGCGAGGAGAGCGCGCTTTGCAATTCGAGAGGTGCCAATCACCTGCATCTATCATCGCGAGTCCTCTACCATGAACCCACTGACTCATGGGATGAGTGTGGTTCTTGCCACGCTTCGCTGCAGGAGCATGTTCTAGGGCCTTTGGGAACAGGCCCCTATCAATAGCCGTCCCTGGAACCCACAGTCGCCCCGTGGGTTTCGCTCTTGCCCGATCGTCTGCCTTAGCGTATCCTCTGCCATATGGGTTGCGGAGGCAAGGGCCGCGCTGATTCCACCTCGCCCAGCTTGAAAGCCCGAGCATGCCAAGGCATCACTCGCATGGCCAAGCTGCTGTGCGTGGCGGTCAGCGTGCTCAGAGGACATCTGGGGATGTACCTCCAAGATCGGACTCCCAATGTGGAAAGGCAGCATTGCATCGGGCTCAATGGCGGGGCCTTTTCAAGAGGCTGTTCCCCTCCAGATCCTGTGTCGGTCCATGTGTATGCAGCAAGGGGTTCTCGTAGTGTCAATGGGGGCGGTCGCTGCATCCGGTTAAGGTGGGATGAGGGGTGAGAGCCTTGAAGATTGCCTACGTGTTCGATGCAGTGTACCCGTTCGTCAAAGGCGGTGTTGAACGGCGAATCTGGGAGGTGGCCAAGAGGCTCGCAGAAAAAGGGCACGATGTACACATCTACGGCATGAAGTACTGGACAGAAGAGGACACAGTCAACCGGGAGGGCGTTTCTCTCCACGGTGTTTGCAGACCTCGGGAGTTGTATTCCGGGGGAAGGAGATCGATAAAGACGGTGCTCTACTTCACATCGGCTGTTGTAGGGCCTCTGTTTCGCGGGGACTTCGACATCATAGACTGCAGTCATACACCATACTTCCCATGCCTCGGGGCGCAGCTATGTTCGACAGTCAAAGGGCCGTCTTTGATAGTCACGTGGCATGAGGTGTGGGGTGACTACTGGTATGAATACTTGGGCAGCAAAGGGGTATTTGGGAAACTGATCGAGAGGATTGTCTCTCGATTGGGAGACAAGGTGATAGCTGTGTCTCAGTCTACGAAGAGCGATCTGAGGGCCATCGGTGTGAAGGGGGAAATCGAGATCGTTCCCAATGGGGTGGATCTCGAGGAGACTGAGCTGTCCAGCAGCGTGGCACTGCCTTCGGATGTCATATTTGCCGGAAGGCTGGTTGACATCAAGAACGTCGATCTTCTGATCAGATCTGTTTCTAGAATCAGGCGTCTCGGAGAGGACCTATCCTGCGTGGTAGTCGGAGACGGTCCTGAGAGACCGAGGCTGGAGGGACTGACGAGGGAGTTGGGACTCCAGGCGAACATCCACTTCGTGGGATTCCTTGAGTCTAGAGCGGACTTCATGTCCTACATGAAGATGTCCAAGGTCATGGTGCTTCCCTCGACGAGAGAGGGTTTTGGGATAGTGGTCGTGGAAGCAAATGCCTGCGGACTCCCGGTAGTCACCGTAGACCATCCGCGAAATGCAGCGAAAGACCTGGTGGTCGCTGGAGAGAACGGCTTTGTCTGCCAGCTCTCGGAAGAGGATTTGGCAGGCAAGATATTGCTGGCTATCGAGAACAAGAAGGCCATGGAGGACATGTGCAGGGAGCATGCCCGGCATTATGGTTGGGAAAGGATAGCCGACCAACTGGAAGACGTCTATAAGGATGCGCTGCTGAAGAACGGGAGGAGAACGTCTAGGTCACGGACCGCTCGAGAGCAAACCTGGTGAAGTCCGGCGAGTCCACGAAGAAGCGGTTTTAGCACCGCGGAGTCGGCTGCTCCATTCACACGGATTTTGGTGGCAGTGGAACATGACGGCGTCTGCGGATCATAGAGAACGAAACGGAGGTATGGGTATGAAACGCGAACCACGAGTCAGGCGGTGCTCCGGGATTCCGCTACGCGCTCTCGTCGCTCTGTTCTGTGTTGTTGCGCTGGTACTTGTGGGGTGTGGGTCTGCAGGGGAGCCCCTGGATGAAGGTGAACAGTTGTTGACTTTGTCCAGCCCGGCTTTTGCTGACGGCGGGTGGATGCCCGCCAAGTACACGTGTCACGGGGATGATATATCACCAGAATTGGACTGGGGAGATGTCCCAGCCAACACCAAATCGTTAGCTCTGCTATTCGATGACCCCGATTCCACTGTGGGTTTGCTCAACCACTGGATCGTCTTCAACATACCGCCCAGCGTACGCCAACTCGTTGAGGATGCAGGCGGGGAAGGCCAACTGCCGAGCGGTGCTCTGCAGGGAAAGAACGGCCTGGGGGACATTGGCTATGTTGGTCCTTGCCCTCCCAATGAACCTGTTCACCACTACGTGTTCACGCTGTATGCGCTGGATAGTACTCTTGATTTGGGCACCGGTGCCTCTAAGAACGAGGTTGTCAAGGCGATGCAGGGGCACGTGCTGGGACACGGGCGCTTGACAGGCGTCTTTCAGAAGTAGTGGGAAGCAAAATGAGAGCAGGCTTCAACGGCGGCCGCCGTCAGGGTGGTGCTTGTGTCATCGGCGACGACCGGCCGGGGCGTCTTCCGGCGGTCCAGAAATCCTAGGGGGCCTCTGGCTGAGGCTGATGATCCCTTGTTCCCCTAACCAGGCTGGCAGCGAAGACTGCGAAGAGGATTGCGCCGATCACTACAGATAGATCAGCCACGTTGAAGGTCACTCCGATCATCCCTCCAGGGAGACTCACATCGATGAAATCTGTGACATTACCAAAGACCATCCGGTCTATCAAGTTGCCCAATCCTCCAAAAAAGAAGAGTGCCAGGGCTGTGTGGAGCAGTTGATTATTGGACTGTACATAACGCCAGCACAAGAAGAGGGAGGCTATCATCAGGATGGAAGGCAGAATCAAGGAGACCGCGGGGTGTGCATCGACGCCAAAGATGACACCGCCGTTGGCCACATGCCTGAGCCTTACAAGCCCTTCCGCCGGTATCGATGCTCCCAGCGGCAGGCTCTCTCTGACTAGACTCTTGCTCAGTTGATCTACGCCCAGGGCAGCAACTCCAACAAAGAAAGGGATCTTCTGTATCGTGTACGCTGAGGCCCTGGCTAAGGAGAACCGGCTCAGCGCTAATCGTTCTGTCATTGTCCGACCAGTCATTTTCCCCTCTGCCGCTTGCTCCCCTACACCCTCATGCGTTGAGACAAGGCGTGGGGTTGGGCTGTTGGGTAGCCTGAAGTGAGTCTGGCAATCATCAAGCAAAAAACCGACCTCTCAGGGTCGGTTTCACTATTGACTCCCCACCACCCAAGTGACCATATACGGGTAGCAGTTCGGCGTCTCCCAGTCGCTTGTGTCTGTCAGCCTCTCGCTATCTGCTTCCTCCCACCAGTCAATTAGTCGTTTTGGCCGACTGCGATCCTTCAACTCCTGATCCGTTCGTGGGACAAAGGGAAACCATGGAGTCGTCTCTCCAGGTAGATTTTTCTCATCGACTTGGCCTCAGTGCGGGTCCGCTGTGTCAGAATACTCGAAAGGAGCCGGGCTGTCGGGTTCTTGTGGAGAATAGAGCGTTGTATGGACAAACCACCTTCCTACTGGTATTATGTAGCACAATGCCTCAGCTGATTCCCCGCAGTCGTACATAGCACGCAGATCCACCGGTGAAGGAGCTACTATGAACATTCTCTTGGTGTATCCACGCTACCCAGACACATTCTGGAGTTTCAGGCATGCCCTGAAGTTCATTGCGAAAAAGGCGGCCTATCCTCCCCTGGGGCTACTGACGGTGGCGTCCCTGCTGCCGCGGGAGTGGGAGAAGAAACTCGTCGACCTAAACGCGGATGGCCTCAGAGATGAGGAAATCGCCTGGGCCGACTACGTGTTCGTCAGCGCCATGGACGTGCAAAGGGAGTCGGCCCACGAGGTAATCAAGCGATGTCACGAACTGGGTACGAAGATGGTCGCCGGCGGGCCTCTATTCACCACAGGCCATGACGGATTCCCGGAAGTGGACCACTTTGTTCTGGGCGAGGCTGAGAATCTGATGCCACGCCTGGTGGCAGACCTCGAGAAAGGAAGCGGAGAGCGTTTCTACCAATCGGATGAGAGACCGGATATCCGGAAGAGCCCGATCCCAGCCTGGGAGCTTCTCGAGACCAGGAAATATGCCACCCTCAGCCTTCAGTACTCGCGAGGCTGCCCATATGACTGCGAGTTTTGCGACGTCGTCTTGCTGAATGGTCGCGTTCCGAGGACCAAA
>JAFGCL010000071.1 GCA_016932645.1 Dehalococcoidia bacterium
ACGCTCAGGGTAACCTTCATCTCTCCTTGCTCCTTCCTTTCGCGTCGTTGATTGGAGTATATCACACAGCGCTCCTGTGCGACAATTTGTCAGTAATCGATTCCCTTCCGGGATGAGACGCCCTTCTTGTAGGGATGCTTGACCTCTCTCATCTCTGTCACATAGTCAGCAAGAGCAATCACATCCTTGTCCGCATAGCGCCCGGTCAATATCAGTTCCACGTTCTCCGGTCTTTCGTTGATGAAACGTATGACATCTTTGACATCGATCAGGTTCCAGGCCGCGGCTACATTGACCTCATCCAGGATGACTAGGTCGAAGCGGCCAGTCTGTACCGCAATCCGCGCATTCTCCAGGGCCAACCTGGCCTGCTCCCTCTCCTCGGGCTTGACGTTGGCCGGATTGACGAACTCCAGACTGCCGAACCGGGCCATGGTGATGTTGGGCAGGAGGGCGATCGACTTCTGCTCTCCATATGGGAACTCGCCCTTCATGAAGAAGGTAATGTGAGTCCGGAGGCCATGTCCTGCAGCTCGTAAGGCGATGCCCAGAGCCGCAGACGTCTTGCCTTTGCCTTCGCCTGTGAAGACGTGAACCATCCCCGGCATTTGAGGTCGCCCCTAGCTTACCAATCCCGCCGTGTCATGTCAAAACCAAACCGAGTCAACCCAGCGAAGCCAGATCAAGCCGTTGATGTGAGCGCGGGCAGACACTATAATCAAGCGATGCCAGTTCAGCACGTTCATCCGTGGAAGGTGACCACGGCAGAAGCCCGCGCCATCCAGTTAAGACTAGCGGGGCTGGTCTCCAGGGAGAACGAGGTCTCCCGTCCCAAGCTCGTGGCCGGCGTAGACATATCCGCGCCGCGCTTCCAAGGGAAGGTCAGGGGCACGGTGGTGGTCCTTTCGTGCCCTGATCTGGAGGTGGTGGAGATCGGGGCTGTGGAGCAGACGGTCGATTTCCCATATATCCCCGGCCTGTTGTCTTTTCGTGAGTCGCCGGTGATCCTGGCGGCGTACGAGAAACTGCGGTCGAGACCGGACTTGGTCATGGTGGATGGACAGGGAATCGCCCATCCGAGACGGTTTGGGCTTGCCTCGCATCTCGGCGTTCTACTGGATGTGCCTACCATCGGCTGCGCCAAGTCCCTGCTCTGTGGCCTTCACGACGCTCTGGGGGCTGAGGCGGGTAGCGCCGTCGAGATAGAACACGAAGGTGAGGTTGTGGGCATGGCCTTGCGCACAAAGACGAACGTCAAGCCTGTGTTTGTGTCTATTGGCCATAAGGTGGACTTGACGGCCGCGGTGTCGTGGGTCAGGAGTTGCTGCCGTGGATACCGGCTGCCGGAGCCGACGCGGCTGGCGCACCAGGCTGCGTCGGGGAATCTGCGGATGTGATATCGGAATCCGTTG
Organism: Dehalococcoidia bacterium; assembly: GCA_016932645.1. Taxonomy (GTDB): domain Bacteria; phylum Chloroflexota; class Dehalococcoidia; order UBA2247; family RBG-13-53-26; genus JAFGCL01. The sequence goes on from JAFGCL010000071.1 coordinate 1,413, forward strand.
TAGGGGCGACCGGCCGGTCGCCCCTACATTTGCCCATGCGATTGGCCGTCAGACGCATTCGGGCGAACACAAGGTTCGCCCCTACAGAGATGCGTCCGTTCCACGCAAAGGGCGTGCAGAGGGGCGGAGCCCCGTTGGCGACGGGCCAAATCCCAAATTCGAAATCCGAAAAGGGCGTACAGAGGTGCAGGAGAAATTCTCCTGCCGGGGGAACTGGGGGTGTCCCCCAATCTCCTCTGTTCTTCCCCCTTTCCCAAAGGGGGACCGAGGGGGATTCGGGCCTTTCGTAGGGGCACAGCATGCTGTGCCTTTGTTGGCGGCGACCGGTGCCTGGTTCCGTTTCCTGGATTCCTGCTTTCGCAGGAACGACAGAGGGAGGCGGGTTCCAAACCAGCCTCTACGCATCTGTGCAAAGGGCGTGCAGAGGGGCGGAGCCCCTCTGCGTTCTTTTCATTCCCCCTTTCTCAAAGGGGGACCCAGGGGGATTCGGGGCTGGGGTGGAGGTAGGGTTGCTGCCTCGACATTACCAAGAACAGTCCCACATGTTGTATATTTATTAGGGCAGCGCCGGTTGACTCTGCGGCGCTGCCTCCGGATGCTGGAAACGGGAAGGAACTGAAGGATGGAAGCTGAGAAAGAAAGACTGGAAGGCCTGCACGAGCGCATCTCCGCCATGATGGAGCGTCTTTGACGTAGCCGGCAAAGAGAAGCGGATCGCGGAGATAGAGAAGGTCTCAGGTGAGCCCGACTTCTGGCAGAACCCGAATGAGGCCAACCAGGTCATGCGCCAGCTCAGCGCCCTGAAGGAAGAAACGCAAAGGTGGCGCAAGCTGGAGCAGAGGGTGAAGGACCTGGCGGAACTGGTTGACATTTCACTTGAAGAGGAAGACCTTTCCATGGAGGAAGAGGTCCGGTCCGAGGCTGACCGGATAGAAGCCGAGGTGGAGAGGCTCGATTTCCTCCTGCTCCTGGGCGGCGAGCATGATCGGAGAAACGCCATCGTGGCCCTTCACGCTGGCGCAGGGGGCACCGAGTCGCAGGACTGGGCGGAGATGCTCCTGCGGATGTACGTCCGGTGGGCGGAGCGGCGGGGCTTCCGCACCGAGATGCTCGATACGTCTCCAGGGGAGGAAGCCGGGATAAAGAGCGCCATGCTGGAGATCAACGGCGATTACGCCTACGGCTACCTCCGCTCGGAACGCGGGGTGCACCGCCTGGTCCGGCTCTCTCCGTTCGATTCGGACCATGCCCGGCACACGTCGTTTGCCCTGGTGGAGGTGCTGCCGGAAGCCGATGAGACCACGGAGCTGAAGATAAGCCCGGACGATCTGAAGGTGGAAACCTTCCGGTCCAGCGGGCCGGGTGGGCAGGGTATGCAGAAGACGTGCTCGGCGGTGCGTGTCACGCATCTTCCCAGCGGGCTGGTGGCCCAGTGCCAGAGTGAGCGTTCGCAATATCAGAACAAGGAAATCGCGCTGAGGGTGCTTCAAGCGAGGCTGCTGGAGCAGGAGCAGATCAAGAGGGCCGGCGAAAGGGCCAAGCTCAAGGGCGAGCACCAGTCGGCGGCCTGGGGCAACCAGATACGAAGCTACGTGCTGCATCCCTACCGGATGGTGAAGGACCACCGGACGGGGTTGGAGACCGGCGATACAACATCGGTCCTGGACGGCGACCTGGACGAGTTCATGGAAGCGTACCTCAGGTCCCAGATAGGCAAGACCAAGTGAGGGACTCGTTCACCGTACGGGACCTGCCCCCCGACGAGCGCCCCCGCGAGAGGCTGATCCGGCTCGGCGCCGAGGCTCTCTCGGCCCAGGAGATTCTGGCGCTGATCCTGGGCCGCGGCGTCAGGGGCGAGTCCGTCATGGTCACGGCGCAGAAGCTGCTGAGCAGGTTCGGCAGCCTGCAGGGCATTGCCGACAGCTCCGTGGAGGAGCTATCTGAGGTCAACGGCATCGGCCCGGCCAAGGCGGCCCAGTTGAAGGCGGCCTTCGACCTGGGCCGCCGGATCGAGGGAGCCGCCCGCCCGGGCAAGGAGCCGATCAAAGACCCAGAGGACGTGGTCAAGGCGGCGGCTGTCGACCTGAAGGGCAAGAAGAAGGAGCATTTCCTGGCGCTGCTTCTGGACACGAGGAACAGGCTGATACGCACGGCCACCGTTTCCATGGGCAGCCTGGATTCCAGCATCGTGCACCCGAGGGAGGTGTTCAAGGAGGCCATCAAGGCCAGCGCTGCATCGGTCATCTTCGTGCACAATCACCCGTCGGGCGATCCCGAGCCGTCGCACGATGACATCGAGCTGACGCGGCGGCTGGTGGAGGCGGGCAAGCTGCTGGGCATCCTGGTGCTGGACCATGTGATTGTAGGCGACGGGAGCTTCGTGAGCCTGAAAGGCTTAAAGGACCTCCGGTTCGAATAGGAAAAGGGCGCTGCCGGGAGCCCGGTCCCTTCCAGTGCAAGTACTTCGACTTCGGCGTCTTGCGCT
>JAFGCL010000072.1 GCA_016932645.1 Dehalococcoidia bacterium
GAGGTGACCGAGTGGTTCATGGTGCCGCTCTCGAAAAGCGGTCTCTGCGCAAGCGGAGCGTGGGTTCGAATCCCACCCTCTCCGCCATCCAATGGTCGCCCTGAGGAGACAGCGTCGTGGCTGATGTCGTGTTCTGGCTGTGCTGTACCAACGCCACTCTCCTGATTGTTCACGAGATAGACTCAGCATACCGGCAGGAATGGAAGCTCTTCAGGCTGCCGGGCGGGATCAGCTTCTTTCTTGTACTCCATCTGCCACTCGTCTTCCTGATACTCTACGGCCTGGTGCAAGTCGAACAGGCATCACTAGCCGGCAAGATACTCTCTCTTGTCCTCGCTCTGGGCGGCATCTTCGCCTTCACTATCCACTCGTTCTTCAACCTCAGAGGCCACCCGGAGTTTAAGACCCCGATCTCCATCATCATACTCACCGTCATGTTGGGTGTATCCGCACTACAGCTTGTGACTACCATCTTGTGGCTCCGATAGGCTATCATAGTATGTGCTGGCGCGGGAGAGGTGCTGGAGTGGACTATCAGGCACGCCTGGAGAGCGTGTGTCGCGCAAGCGACCGTGGGTTCGAATCCCACCCTCTCCGCCGCTGACACAACCGGCCTCATAAGTGATTTCCCTCCCATGGCCCACTGTGATAACATTACCTCTTGCTCTCTCCAAGGAGCAGTCTGAAAAAGAAAGTCGTGATTAAAGGCAATCGAGGTTGAGAAGACAACAATGCGCCAACGATTCGAGCCATCCTATGAGAACCGATCCTGATCAGTTACGATTCCTCATAGGGTTCACCTACGTCCCGGGCATTGGACGGGTGAAGCTCTCTCTGCTCCAGAGCTACTTCGGCGACCTGGAGAGGGCCTGGATGGCATCGATGGACGAACTGCAGTCGGCCGGGCTGGACACCAAAGCAGCCAGGTCGCTTGTCGCTACACGCAATGGCATCTCTCTTGACGACGAGCTGCGGAAACTGGAGAAACTCAACGTCAAGCCAGTCAGTGCCGACGATCCCCTCTTCCCTCCCAGACTGAGAGAGGTATACGACTGCCCCATACTGATCTACGTCAGAGGAGCGCTTCTCCGCGAGGACGAGTGTGCAGTGGCTGTGGTCGGCACCAGGCATCCGTCGGTGTACGGCAGGCAAGCCGCTGAAGAGATCACGAAGGAGTTGGCTCAGAACAGGGTTACCATCGTCAGCGGACTGGCCGCCGGCATTGATGCTGTAGCCCATCGCGCGGCTCTAGACGTCGGCGGCCGGACTGTCGCTGTCACCGGATGCGGCCTCGACATGGTCTACCCGGCCGGTCACGTCACTCTCGCCCGCCGCATAATGGAAGACGGCGCATTGGTGAGCGAGTTCCCCGTCGGAACCAGGCCCAAGGCGGAGCATTTCCCCCAACGAAACCGCATCATCAGCGGCATGAGCTTGGGAGTCCTTGTGGTTGAGGCGGGCGAAGAGAGCGGCGCTTTATTGACCGCCCACCGGGCGCTCGAACAGAACCGCGATGTATTTGCCATCCCCGGCAGCATCTTCTCGCCCCTGAGCGCGGGCACCAACTACCTGATACAGCAGGGGGCAAAACTCATCCGAAATTGCGAAGACATTCTGGAGGAACTGAACTTGAACATGGTACCCCACCAACTCGAAATGAGGGACCTGGTCAACCCTACCGACACGGAAGCTCAGGTTCTGATGCATCTCACGAAGGAGGCCACTCACATCGATGCGCTCTGTCGCATCAGCGGCCTTCCCACGCCCACTGTGACCAGCACCCTGGCGATGTTAGAGCTCAAGGGACTGGCCAAGCAGGTGGGCGGCATGAACTACATCCTGAACTAGGTCGAGGAGAATGACAAAGAAGAACCTCGTAATTGTTGAATCCCCGGCGAAGGCTAGAACGCTGGGCAAGATCATGGGAACTCATTACACCATCAAGGCGTCGATGGGTCACGTGCGCGACCTGCCCCAGAAGACCTTGGGGGTGGCTCTGGCCGAGGGCGTCATTCCCCGTTATGTGGTCCCCCAGGCCAAGAAAGCGGTCGTAAAGGAAATCAAGGACGCAGCCGCCAAGGCCGCAGCAGTGTACCTGGCCACCGACCCGGACCGGGAAGGTGAAGCCATCTCCTGGCATCTCATGGAAGCCGCCAAGCTCGAAGACACGCCGACCCACCGCGTCGTGTTCCACGAGATCACCGAGGAAGCCATAAGGGACGCCTTCAAGCACCCGCGCCACATTAACATGAACCTGGTCGATGCCCAGCAGGCCCGGCGTGTTTTGGATCGCCTGGTTGGCTACAAGATCAGCCCGCTTCTGTGGAAGAAGGTCAGAAGCGGTCTCTCGGCCGGACGTGTTCAATCCGTGGCCCTGAGAATGATCGTTGAGCGTGAAGACGAGATAAGAAAATTCGTGGCCCAGGAATACTGGACCATTGAGGCTGAACTGAGCAAGACGGCACACGAGAAGAACGCGTCCACCTTCACGGCCAAGCTGGCTACCATCAAGGGAGAGAAGTCCAAGCTGGAAATCACCAAGGAGGACGTAGCACGCCCCTTGGCCGACCTGTTGCAGAAGGCGGCCTACTCCGTATCCCAGGTGAAGAAAAAGAGGATCTCCCGCCAACCATCACCCCCTTTCATCACCAGCACCCTCCAGCAGGAGGCCTGGCGGAAGCTGCGCTTCACCGCGCAGCACACCATGGCCATCGCCCAGCAGCTCTATGAAGGCTTGCCCATTGGTGCTGAGGGACAGGTGGGTCTCATCACCTACATGCGAACCGATTCGACCAGGGTAGCCGAGTCAGCCCTGGCCGAGACCCGCAGATACATCGCCACCAAGTACGGGAAGGAATACGCGCCGCCTCATCCCAGAGTATTCACCAAGAAGGCCAAGGGCGCCCAGGAGGCTCACGAAGCCATCCGCCCCACCAAGATCGAGCGTGAGCCCGATTCGATCAAGGCCCATCTGACTGCCGACCAGGCCAAACTTTATCGGCTAGTCTGGGAGCGTATGATGGCCAGCCAGATGTCCGCCGCCCAGTTCGACACGACTTCGGTGGACATTGAAGCCGCACCCCTTACTGCTAAAGACACATACATCTTCAAAGCTGCCGGCTCCGTACCTCACTTCCTGGGGTTCCTCGTCCTCTACAGCGAAGGCAAAGACGAAGCCAATGGCAACGGTGAAGAAGCCAAGTCCCGCCTGCCATCATTGACGGAAGGCGAGCCGCTGAAGCTGCTGAACATCACA
>JAFGCL010000073.1 GCA_016932645.1 Dehalococcoidia bacterium
CAAGTTCAGAACGGATGGTTGGGTTGCCGCCTTGAGAGGGATACAGACCGAGTGCTCTTCGGCGGTGATTGGCTGAGGAGCATTTTGTTTTAGAGCGCATGAGCGTGAGATAACCGTTCATGGAAAGGAGGGAGAAAGCGATAGTCAAGAAGATGCAGAACACAAATAGAAAAGAGATCACAAAAAGAAAGGAGGTGAAAGAGAAATGAAGAGCTTCAGGAAGGCTTGCAGAGGCCAGAAGGGTTTCACCCTGATCGAACTGTTGGTAGTCATCATCATCCTGGGCGTTCTGGCGGCGGTGGTGACTCTGGCGGTGACGAGGTTCATCGGAAAGGGCAAGCTGGAATCAGCCAACGCGGAACTGGTGACGGTTCAGGCCGCCATAGAGTCGGCCCTGGCTGAGGCCAACGCGGCGGAGTTCACGGGCGATACCACGGATTGGACAGGCGACGAGGCTGGGAGTCCAGTGGCTGCCAGCACCAGCGGCAACGTGACAGTCTTCGAGATGATGCGGACGCACAAGCTTAAGGCTGCGTACGACATAGACCAAGACGGCACCATCTCGGATGCAGACTGCAGCATAACCAACGGCTGGGGGTCGGACATACTGTTCAACGCCACCGACTGCGTGTTCTACAAGTAGGTGACTAGAGTCGTTGTTATGACGGTTAATTGAACCGTCGGTAGATTTGAAGGTCGGCGGCTTCTCGCGAAGCCGCCGACCTCAGTGGAGTGAAATGTCAGTCAGGACCCGCGACAGAATTCGGGAATACGGATTACCAGGCCAGCATGGTGGTCTTGGGGGCGACTGCGGGGGACGAAGCAGTGACCGTCGGCGTGGAGTATCAAGCCGGTGTGTTGCAGATCTGGTCTCCGGCACTGGCCCCGAAGCATCCGGGCAGAGGGTCAAGTGAATAGAATAACGGGTATTGACTTTGAGTATGAGTGTGATATTCTCATGGCGACTAATGCGTCCCGCATATAAATACTGGTTGCAGGAGGAATGACATGGTCAAAGTAAGATTGGTAGCAGTGTTGATCCTGAGCATCATGCTGCTGAGCGCCATCATGCCGCAGTTGGCTGTGGCGGCCCCGCTGGCCCAGCCCGTCAACTATTCACCCGTTAACGGGGCTACGGAGATAGGCCCCGGGCACACTTTTGTCGTCGCGCCTTTTGTTGGAGGGACGGCCTATGCCACTCAATGGCAGTGGAGAACGCCTACTGGGAGCTACGCTCTTCCGCTGTACGATACCGGCATTGTTGTGACAGAATCCACTGACGCAACCTACCCTCCGGGCGTATTCGATTATGGCGAGACATACTACTGGCACATGAGGGTGATGAATGACCAGGGTGAGTGGTCTGCATGGTCTGCAGAGACGTCATTCACCGTTATCGTCAACTCACCCCCCAGCCAGCCGGAGAACTTCGAGCCGGACGACGGCGCCACCGGGGTTTGGCTGCCTGTGTTTCTGGAGGCCAGCGAGTTCCGAGATCCGAACGCCGAGGAGCTGGTTCTGGGAGAAAAAGACACGCATGCTGCTTCACAGTGGCAGATAACCACAACCGCTGGCAACTATGCAAGTCCGGTGGTTGACACCGGTCGAGAGACTGATGTTCTGACTTCAGGCTATGTTGTGCTGGGCTATCTCTCAGAGAACACGACCTACTACTGGCACGTGAGGTACCAGGACAGCTACGGCAACTGGTCAGCCTGGTCGGACGAGACATCGTTCACCACTGGAACGACGATAGAGTATGTCGACGTACAGCAGCCAGTGAATATTTCGCCTTTCAACGGCGCTGACGGCATCAGCCCGGACCAGAAGCTCAGGGCCTCTGCATTCGTGGGGTCCGAGGGCAGGACGCACTATGCATCGAGGTGGCAGGTGGCTTCTTCTGCCGGTGCCTACAGCTCCCCGTTGTATGACAGCGGAATCAGCCCGGACAACCTGGTGGACATCGCTTTGCCGGCAGGGCTTCTGGATTATGATAAGACCTACTTCTGGCATGTGAAGTATCAGGATAGCACGGGAGCGTGGTCCGCCTGGTCTGAAGAGACCTCGTTCACAGTGGTTGAGAACCTGCCGCCCAGCAGTCCCAGGAATACTGAGCCGCTGGACGGAAAGACCGGTGTCGAGACGAATCCGGTCCTGACTGCCACTGAGTTCTCTGACCCGGATATGTCGGCATACACGGCATTGACCGATTCTCACACGGCATCGCAGTGGCAGGTGACTACCACTGCCGGAGTGTACACCAGTCCAGTCTTTGACAGCGGTGTCGCCAGCCCGACGACTTCGGTGACGGTGCCCAAGGGCCACCTTCAAGCCGGCACTACGTACTACTGGCATGTGAGGTACCAGGACAGCCGTGGCAACTGGTCGGGCTACTCTGAGGAGACATCGTTCACCACCAAGGCGCTTTCGGTGCCCGTAGCGTCTTTCGCCGCGGACAAAACGGAAGTGGTTGCAGGGAGAGACCTGGTCACGTTCAGCGACAACTCGACTCCGGCCGCTGAGATCGACAGTTGGTCCTGGGACTTTGGCGACGGCACGCTGGAGACCTGGACTGCTGACACCAGGCCGCCGAATGGGAGGGTTACACACAAATACACGGAGAAACCCGCCACCGGTGACGTTTATACGGTTACGTTGACGGTATACAACGGGGCCGCTGCTGCGGGTGTGGTGGACACTCTGGAGATCACGGTCCATGCCAGTCCCGTGGCAGGTTTCACAGTGACACCGGCAGCGCCCAAGGCCGGAAAGGACATTACTTTCACGGACACGTCATCGGCAGCCACTGACATTCAGTCCTGGGTGTGGCTGTTCGACGATGGCGCGACGGAGACATGGACAACCAGGCCTGAGAATGGGCAGATCACGCACAAATTCAAGAAGGGCGGCGAGCACACTGTCACCCTGACCGTGATAGGCAAGGGGGACTTGGGTGAGAGCAACTACAACAAGAAGATCAATGTTGCCGGAGGCGGTGGGTTCCAGTTTGGACTGTGGATGGTCGCCGTTGGCGTGGGTGTTGTTGTGGTGATCGCCGGGGTGGTTTATCTGCTTCGCGCCAGAAAGGGGAAGTAGACCCCGAGTACTGAATGCTATTCCTCGAGTCCGAGGAATGCAGTGGATGAGTGAATCTGGCGGCTTCTCTCGAAGCCGCCAGATTTCTTTTCTGCAGCTTCGATGGCGCTGCGGTCCGGACGAAGAGAGCCCCTGTCTGAAGAGATAGCTGAGCAACAGCGGTTGGGACTGCGTTGGCGCACCACTGTGCAGGCAAGCCACGCGAGACTGGAGTCAAAGGCCATACGGACAGATCCTGTGCCTCTGTCAGGGTTTGTAACCCGGGGCATTGGCTTGTGGGATGTCCCTGCGCGTGATAAAGGAACGCCGGGCTATCCGGTAGTGCGCGTTTTAGTGGTGTCAGGTGCGGCCGGGAGGGCGTGGATCGACATTGGGAAGGGGAGATGGGTGGCCATCAAAGCCAGAAAGAATGGCATCTTGGTGTCGAATGAGCATGCGTGTGGTCTCTGGGGACCATGTTCCTGGGTGGCGTGAGCTTCCCACATTGGGGGGATCTTCCCTGGATCAGCCGCAGCGGCCGGTGTCCTCTGGGATAGCTTCTGGAGGAGGGGGCTTTTTGGGCAACAAAGAACCCCAGCCTAGAGGCGTGCTCATTGACTGGGGTTCTTCAGCTACCGTCTGCCCTTCCCGGTCTTCTTTGCCGGCGCCTTGGCGGCCTTGCGGGGAGCCGCGGCCTTGGCCTTCTTTACTGCCTTCATTGTGTGCACCTCCTTTCCTCGAAGTGTCGCGTTTGACTAGAGAGTGTACGTAGAGGAAGTCACCGCTGTGTCTCGCGAGGGAATGGTATGGTCACAAAGACCGCTCGTGGGGAAGCGCAATGATCACGAGGAGATCACCAAAAACCTCGGGATTCTGGCCGCAGCCATAGCGCGGCGTGAGGCTTTTGTGCTCAGTATATCGCATGGGAGATGGCTATTCCGAAGGCGGCCGGGTGAGCCCGCCTGCGCGGGAATCGGCCATGCTGATTGCCATCAGCACCACGAAGGATGAAAATGGTCCGTTTTCAAAGCAATGACAGGTGACGTGTCCCTGGACTGCCAGCTATCGTCTCACGGCTTCAGCAGAGTGGAGGCCGGGGGTCTCGGATGCAGTACCTGAGGCAGCCTCAGAGGGTCGTCCCCACTGGGGTGTTCTCGACAGTAGTCGGTTGGACTGGCAGGCTATAGATTGACACCGGCGATCTGATCTTGACAATGCGCGGACGGCCAGTGCAGAATGTCTGCGTGCAGGCTCTTGTCACCATCGGCTTTGTGCTCCTCGGCCCTTGGATCGGTAGCTTCCTCAATGTCTGCATAGATCGTCTGCCCGGCGGCCGTTCCATCGTCTTTCCACCATCCCGGTGCGACCAGTGTGAGCGCCGTCTTGCCGTGGGGGACCTGATACCCGTCTTCAGCTACCTGTGGCTGCGGGGGCGCTGTCGCTACTGCGGGGCCGTGCTGCCGAAGCGCCTTGTCGTGGTGGAGTTGGCGTCTGGGGCGATGCTGGGCGCTCTGTACTTGTTGTTCGGCCTGGAGCCGGAGTTTGGCGTGGCGGCCTTCTGGGGGTGCCTCTTCATCGTGATCTTTGTGATAGATCTGGAGCAGGGGCTGGTGCTGAACAAGATAGTCTATCCATCGCTGTTGATCGCGCTTCTGTTCGCGGCCCTGGTCGGAGATCTGCCGTGGCTGGAGGGGATTGGGGCGATGGAGGACTGGCCGCAGATCGCCATCGCGGCCTTGGGTGGGGGGTTGGGTTTCCTGCTGTTCTTGGTTCTGGCGCTGTTTGCTGTGGCCATTTTGCACAAGGAGGGGTTGGGTGGAGGTGACGTGAAACTGGCAGCGCTGCTTGGCCTGGTCTGCGGGTTCCCGCTTGTATTACTGGTGATCGTGCTGGGGGCCATAGTTGGCTTGTTGATGGCGCTGTTGATGGGGCGGTTCAAGGGTGGGGAGACGATACCGTTTGGCTCCGCACTGGTTGTGGCAACTCTGATAGCCATGGTCGCTGGGCAGAGCATAATTGACTGGCTGGCGAGACTGTATAGTTGAAGCTATTTACCCGGTGCGGACGGTCTGGGTATGGCGCCGGATTCCATGAGAGAGATGAACACCTTGACTATGTTGGGGTCGAATTGAGTGCCTGAGTTGCGCGAGATTTCCTCCATGGCTTCGTCCCAGTCGAGGGCGGGCCTGTAGGAGCGGTCCGCGGTCATGTCCGCTAGGCAGTCCGGAATGGCAAGGATCCGGGCTTCCAGCGGTATCTCCTCCCCCTTAAGTCCCTGGGGATAACCGGTGCCGTCAAACCGTTCGTGGTGGTAGAGAATGGCGGGCACGCAAGGCGCGAGGCTGGGGACGTTGGAGATGATGGCTACTGCCAGCCTCGGGTGAGTCTTCACTTCCTCGAATTCTTCAGTGGTCAACGCGCCGCTCTTGGTCAGGATGGAGTCGCGGACACCGATCTTTCCAATGTCGTGAAGCAGAGCGGCCGCGCTGAGGCGGTTCACAGCATCGGTTGGCAGTCCAAGTGCCTGAGCCAGAGTGACGACGTAGTCCTTGACCCGCTGGGAATGGGCATACGTATAGTGGTCCTTGGCGTCGACTGCGCTGGCCAGAGCGTAGATTGCGGCCAAGCTGGGGCTCCTCGCCTCGCCATCGTCGGCTTTACGGGTGGCTGCTGCGGGCATGATGCTGCTGGAGATGTGGACACGGTTGCCGCCAGCGTACTTGGAATGGTAGAGAGCGCTGTCCGCCGCGCTTATCAGGTCAGCAGGGATCTCTCCATCGGACGGACAACTGGATATGCCAACGCTGCAGGTGACCCCGGTAGATTTGGCCTGGGCATGGGCGGCCACTTCCTGTCTGATTCTCTCCGCGACATGGTAAGCACTGTCCGTGTCGGTCTGTGGCAGAAGCGCGGCAAACTCATCGCCGCCGTAGCGGAATGCCTGATCGCTGGTACGTATGGCTTTCTTGATCAGACTGCCTATTTCCTGGAGCAGAGTGTCTCCGGCGGGATGGCCATACACATCGTTGTAGGCTTTGAAGGAGTCGAGGTCAAGCATGATAAGGGAGAACGCTCCGCCATAGCGCACCTGACGGTTGATCTCCTCTCGAATTCTCTCGTCGAAGTGCCGGCGGTTGAAAAGACCGGTCAGTTCGTCGAGGCGGGCTTTCTCTCTGGCCTGGGCATAGAGCTGCGAGTTGGCAATAGGTGGAGTGATCTGCATGGCCAGGTGCTCCAGAAGCTTGACTTGCCCATCTTTGTATGCTTGAGGATAGCGGCTGCCCAAAGTAAGGGATCCCAGGCTCTTGCCGGCATAGATGAGCGGCAGGTAGATGATGGAGCGGAGGCCCTGCTTCAGATGTCTTTCCCCGGTCACGAACGCGTGGCCCTTAGCTAGGTCGGGCTCATAGACGGCTCTCTGTTGCTTCATGGCCAGCTCAGTTCCTGTTCCCGCCAGCGGGAGCCTGTCGTGAGGCTTCCTGGAAGAAGGTATGTTGCTGTTTATGGCGAGGATGTGCAACTGGTCTTCGTCGGCTAGAGATATGGCCGCCCAGTCAATGGGAACCACCTGTCCCAGCTGCTCAGAAAAGCGGTCAAATGCCTCGCTTATGTCGATGCTGGATGACATGATGAGCATGAGCTCGTTCACCAAGGTCAGGGACTTCTGCCTGGCCTGCAGTTGCTCTCGGAGGTGCTCTCTGTCTATGCCGGGGCCGACGGAGCTGAGGGCATACGTGATCAGCTCTATCTCCTCATAGGTGTACGGTTCGCCTCTTCGCTTCTTGCTCATGGCCACCACGCCTATCAGCCTGTCCTCGTTTCGCAGGGGAAAGAAGAGATCAATGCGTGCCGATTCTATGCTCTTCTTTTCTTCTCCCCAAAGGGAGGCGAATTCAGGCAGGACGTTGATCTCCCTCTGCGACAACGGCGCGGTCTCCTGGGAGAGGCGTTCGATCAGCGGGCTGTCAGGCCTGAGAACGAGGGGATGATCAGAGTCCCTGACTTCGGAGAACTGAGCTTGAGACCGAAATACACCGTCCTCAGGAGACAGAAGGAGCAGCCAGGCGTTCTGAGCTCCTGTAGAATGGCACAGCAGGGAGAGGAACTGGTTGCTGAACTCCTTCAGATCGGCGATGTTGTATATACTTATGACAAACTGAAGGAGCCTTTGCCTATAGTCATATCTCTGGCCAGTGAAGAGCTCTTCTATGGCTCTGCGCGAGGTGGAACTGACGGCAGAGACGAGCATGATGCAGCAGAAGGTGGCGGTGATACCCACGATGACTACCACCCAGTCGAACCGGAAAGTCAGAATCTCCGAAGCTATCCAGAAGAGGAGAAGATACGTGAGAACTGCGACAAGCGTCAGCCAAGCGTAGAGCAGCGCTTTGCGGAAGGCGGCTCCCACGTCAAGCAGTTGGTGGGCCGCCGTGGCGTAGAGCAGGATGAGGGCAGTGATCAGGTTTCCAATGTGAGCGACGGCGTAGGAGACTCCGAAATCGGTTAAGGAACTGCAAAGAAAAATGGTGCCGATTGCAGTGATTGCCAGGAAGTACGTCAGTTGGTTACGCTCCGCCGGCTGTGTTGCGGCCTTTCGCTTTCGCGCCAGCAGGTAGAAGTCCCGGAATATTGCTACGATTACTGGAATGGCTATCAACAGTATCCAGAAGCCGTAGTCAACGGCGATCGTGTCTTCGGTGGAGGTGACGCTGCTTGGTACCGTGTCCAATGCTGCCAGCGCAATCAGGGCCAGCAGAGGCAGGAACATTAGTGGGATTCTGCCAGGTGTGCTGTGCTGGGAACTGAGGACGTAGTGGAACTGGATCACCATCCAGAAGCCCATGCAAACGATGACCTTCACCAGAAGGGTGTCGTTGATGTGGAGCAAGTCGCTGCGAAGCATGAAGTCGGAGAAGCTCCAGAGTATGGCAGGGATTAGGTACAGAACAAAGTACCCCTGCTGCCTCTGCCATGGCCTGTGAAACAACGACACGAGCAGCAAGGGGACATAGGCTATCGTCGCAGCCAGTGGAATCAAAGCGTTACTGTTCATATCAGATCAAAGCGTATCTTGCATCAATTACATTGCCATCGCATCTTTTCATCGAGGCGCGCTCACAGTGCAGGGCCCTCATCGCATTGCGTTTGCCCTCTTCTACGATTCTGGCATCATGTTGAGTCTTTTGATAGACCCAAAGGGGTACCAATGCCGAGCCGAGGGGGTCAACAAGGGCTGCGGCTAAAGTGGTGCGGGCAGCCGTGCACACCGACAAGTGAGCTTGGTGAACGCAATGCTGTGCCGGCGGGCGGCGACGTGATTCGCCGTGGAGACTACGCGCCGCGTTTGTGTTGGCGCTTGTGGTGTCAACGGTGGAGACTGCTGTGTTACCGCTTTCGCGTGAAGAGTGTTTAGCCATGGCTCTGGGCCAACCGGTAGCGTATGGTGCAAGAATGCCGGTGATGTGACTGCGGCAGCACAACTGTCGCATCCGGTCTCAGACAAGGCGCCGCGGGAGATAGGCCTCGTGGGAGACCTCTCAAGGCCCTAGTCTTGCGCTGGCTGCGTAGCCCCGCAGGCCACGGTCCCGTTGGGTGAATCCTCTCTCGGCTTCTTGAAAGTATACCCGATGCCTGGCCTGGTGGCGATGAATCTAGGATTCCCGGGGTCATCGCCCAGCCTCTTTCTGAGTCTGGCCACAGCCACTTGGAGGATATGGGTGTCGCCCCGATACTCGCGGCCCCAGACTTCGGTCAGAAGCTGTTCATGTGTGATCACTCTGCCAGCGTTGCGGGCGAGAAGACAGAGTATTCGGTATTCGGTTGGCGGCAAGAGGACCTCGGCGTCGGCTATCTTCACCTGATGCTGGGCGAAATCGATGGACAGGTCCTCTGATGCGAAGACTGGCTGAGGCATCTCCTGCGGGAACTTGGTCCGATGCAGGACCGCCTTCACACGGGCCACCAGTTCGTTGATGCTGAAAGGCTTGACCACATAGTCGTCGGCCCCAGTGTCGAGTCCGCGTACTACATCTTCGATAGCTCCCTTTGCGGTCAACATGATGATGGGCACTTCGGAGAACTCGCGAATCCGTTCACAAGCCTGGAAGCCGTCCATGACCGGCATCATGACATCGAGGAGAACAAGAGCAGGGTGCTCATCGTGCACTATCTGTACTGCTTCTTTGCCGTCGGCTGCCGTCAGAACGCGGAATCCCTCCAATTGCAGGTTCAGGCTCACGAGTTTCAGGATTCCGGGATCGTCATCCACAACGACTATTAGTGATTTCTGAAGTGCCATCATGTTACCTCCGTAATGCTCAGTCCCTTGGGGACAGATCGCTCACGCGAGTCAGGTGGGCTTGTTCCCACCTGCTTTCCCTCATGCCACAAGTGTAGGGCTG
>JAFGCL010000074.1 GCA_016932645.1 Dehalococcoidia bacterium
GTTGCCCGAAGCGGTGGACCTCTGGGGTTTCGTGAGTTCCAGCCTGGCGCCCATCAAAGAGATAACCAGGGCCGAGACGATGGTGAGCCTCAAGGTGGCCAAGTTCTCGCTGGCCCTGCTGGCCAACAGAAGCATGTCAGCTGGCGGGGGTAAGCCTCTGCAGCGCAGTCTCGATGACCTCGACTACCGGCTGCTGGGGCAACTCAGGGCCAGTCCGCGCAGTGCCTATACCAATCTGGCAGCATCGGCCGGCTGCAGCAAGGCTACGGCGCGGCGGAGGATCGAGCGCCTGATAGAAGATCAGGTTCTCCAGGTTATAGCCGTGACCGATCCGATTCGTCTGGGTTACGGCATCCGGGCCAACATTGGCCTCGCCGTGCGGCCGGGTATGATCGACCAAGCAGCATCCGCGCTGGCCGCTTCAGCGGATACGCACCACGTCGTCATCACCACCGGGTCGTTCGACATCCTCTGCACCACATTCCTCAAGACCCAAGACGATCTCTCCCGGTTCGTCAGGGAGTATCTCGGAACGGTGCCAGGCGTGGTCAGTCACGAAGTGATGGTTCTGATGAAGGTCACCAAGGATAACCTCGGCGCCGACTGGGGATTCGGAGCACCTGCGCCGGCCACGCCTTCAGCATAGCGTTGCCCTGCGATGGCTGTGCTTGTGGATGCCAATAATCACCCATCCGGTCACCCCACCCAGAGTGCGCTTCAATCTCATCTCCCAACGGCTATCACCTTGCCTTTACTTGGGCTTTACTTTCCGATGCTATAATCGGCATCAAGAGTCATGCGTATTCTAGTTACCGAAGACGAGAAGGACCTGGCAGACGCCTTGGCCAAAGGATTGAAGCGCCAGGGTTACGCCGTGGATGTAGCCTATGACGGAGAAGAGTCTCTACGTCTGGCCGAAGTCAATGACTACGACCTCCTGATACTGGATCTGAACTTGCCGAAGGTGGACGGGATGGAGGTCTGCCAGAGGCTCAGGGACTCCGGATCGTCCATCGGGATACTGATGCTCACTGCGCGTGCCGGACTCGATAGCCGTGTGAACGGCCTGGACATAGGTGCCGACGACTACCTGGTGAAACCCTTCCACTTCCCCGAGTTGCTGGCGCGGGTTCGCTCTATCCTGCGCCGGGAAGGCGAACACCGGAAGCCCATACTGAGAACCGGGGACATCATGCTCGACCCCAACACCATCAGAGCTGCAGTGAGAGACACCCAGATCACTCTGACGGCCAAGGAGTTCGGCATCCTGGAGTACCTGATGCGCAATGTGGGCCGCGTCGTCAGCCAGGAGGAACTCCTGGAACATGTGTGGAGTGAGGACACCAACCTCTTCACGCAGTCGATCAAGGTCCACATCAACAACCTGCGCAAGAAGCTGGATGCCGCCGGCGGAGAAGGGCTGATCTCGACTGTGAAGGGCAAGGGTTACTTCATCGGGTGATGGCTATGATCTGCCTGGTCGAACCTCCGGCATGTCCTCGTCAGAAATCAATCCGCGTCAGAAGAAAGGGCATTTGACATGCGAATTCCAACACTCTTCAAGACGATACGCTTTCGCCTCACGTTGTGGTACTCCGGGATTCTCATAGTTCTCATGATGGTCTTGCTAGTTGGAATAAACCTGGCCATGGTCGGAAATCGCTCGACGTTTCCCGAGCCACCGCCTAGTTTTCCGGGCGACGTACCATCCTGGAGACAGACTCTGTCGGACGATAGGGACAGGAACCTGACGAATCTGCGCAATTACTCTCTTATAGGCGTGGGAGCTATACTCATCGTGGGAGCCGTGGGCGGTTACGTCATCTCTGGGATGATGCTCAAGCCTATCGACCGCGTCTCCTCACTGGCAGCACGAATCTCACATACCAACCTCTCAGAGAGAATCAATCATCAAGGACCACACGATGAGGTTAAGCGACTGGCTGACACATTCGATGACATGCTCCAGCGACTGGACAGCGCTTTTGAATCTCAGCAACGGTTCATTCAGGATGCGTCTCATGAGCTGAAAACACCAATCGCCACGGCCCAGACGAACATCGAAGTCCTGGAGATGGATCAGAGTCCCACAGTGGAAGACTACAAGCGCACCACGGAAGTGGTGAAGCGGAGCCTGGATCGGCTCGACTATCTCAGTCAAGGGCTGCTACTGCTATCACAGGGGAGCCACCCTAAGAACACCTGGACGGATGTCGACCTGACATCGCTCATCTACGAGGTCGTCACTGAGGCTCAACCCGCTGCCTCATCCGCCGAAGTCAGCCTGCAAGCGGCAGATATCCCCCAAGGCCTCAAGGTCAAAGGAGATGCCATCGGCATCAAGCAGGTCGTCACCAACCTGGTCGACAATGCTATCAAGTACAACCGTCCTGAAGGCAGTGTTCAAGTCTCCGCTCGAATCGATGGACCCAGCGCTACGATAGAGGTCAAAGACACCGGCATAGGCATCGCCGTCACCGAGCAGCAGCGGGTATTCGATCGCTTCTACCGCGTGGACAAGTCCCGAGCCCGCTCACAGGGAGGCAGCGGCCTCGGCCTGGCCATCGTCAAGAAGGTTGTCGAAGAGCACGGGGGCACTGTCTCGGTGGAAAGCACCCCTGGCCAGGGTAGCACCTTCCGGGTTGCCCTCCCCCTTCAGAAATAGTCCGCGAAAGCACCGGACCCACGGCCCTAACAGAGCCTCAGGGCCGCGCTTTCCCTCCAACGGCTTTCAAGAGCTGACTAGGCGAACAGTCGTTCGCCGGCCTGAGGTACTTCGGTGATCCATTCAGTGCCAGGACTTTACCAAGTTTTTACCCACCAAATGTTACTCTCGGTTCGTGACGCGTTAGGACAAGTAATCCAGACCGGAGACGGGACGAGACGCGCAACATCAGAAGAAAGGAGGTGAAAAAGGATGAGAGGGAAGAGAAAGCTGGTGCTGATCGGGTTGGCTGCTGTCCTGGGATTGACTGCCCTTGGTTTTAGTATCAATACGGCTTTGGTGGCAGCTTCAGACAACGCCACTGATCAGGACAGCACAACCGCTGTGGTCTCCGAATCTGACAACGAGACTAGCCCACAAGACACCTTCGTCAGCAAGTTGGCGGACAAGCTGGGGTTGGATGAGGAGACTGTGGCCACCGCCATCTCAGAAGTCCGTCAGGAGATGAGGCTAGAGGCCCTGGAAGAGCGTCTGCAGGAAGCTGTTGACGAAGGCACCATCACTCAAGACGAAGCTGACCAGATCCTGGAATGGATGAAGAGTCGGCCGGCTGCCATGGACGAACTCGGTGGATTGGGTCTGAGGTTGGAAGGAGGCGGTCCAGTCATGGGACATCATGGACATGGTGCCCACTAGGCACGCATCATGCCCTCCGAGAAACAGGGGCTTCGGCCCCTGTTTCCTTTTTTGTCTTCAAGTTGAAGAACCTCAGCAGTTTCCCATGTTTACCCCGTCTTTACCATCCGAGTGCTAGAGTCAAGAGCCAAGACAACCAAGGCAGTGCCTGCCGGCGCGGCAGGCCGAAGCCTGATGTCAAAGGAGTAGGCAATCAAATCATGGCTAAAGGACCAGAGAGCGCGTTTCGGTTGGGCCGGCCGTCTGCCAGCGAGGGCATCGCGGACATGGCAGCGCAGGATGTCGCATTTGCTACCTTCTGCTACAAGTGTCTGCGCCGCCATGCGAACGGCGATTGGGGCAACATATCGACGCAGGGCAGGGACCGCAATCAGCGCGCCTTGCAGCAAGGATCACGCATCCTTTCAACATACAGGCGGAAGGGATGTCCGGAGATCTGGATAGTGACCGAAGCTGACAGATCCGCCACCAAGATCCTCTTTCCGCACGAGTACCAGGGAGAACTATGCTAGATCGCTTCAGTACCAAAGAGACTGCTAAACGGCAGTGTGACCTGCGCGGTGTAGATATCTCGGTCAAAGGAGGAACCAAATCAATAATGTCGTTGATATCATCGACGAGAGTATCAGGGAGGTCCACGCCATGAGCATGTTGTTGCGGTCATTACGGAATCTGGTTCGCAGTCCTCTGCGCACCAGCCTGATGGTGGTGCTGTTGGCCGTCAGCATCGGACTGGCACTGATCATGGCCACTGTTCACGCTGCCACCCAGACGGAGCTGGGGGACATTGGAGGTCAGATCGGCACGGAGATCAGCATCCGTGCGGCAGGCTCCTATGGAGGCATGGGGGGAGGCGAACCCCTTCCCCAGGACGACGTGGACAAGCTCAGCGATATCGAACATGTGGCCTCAGTGCAGGCGAGCGTGCAGACACGGTACACCGGCGATAGCCTGGAGGCACCAGATGCCGGCACAATCGGGACACCTCCCGGTGACAGGCCCGGGACGTCGGGGGCCTTCAGCCCCCCCTCCGGAGGCAGTTTCAGCATGGGAATAACAGTCATGGGGTTGAGTGCCGCCACTGAGAATCCGACATTAATGGGCGCCTCTACGTTTGAGATAGTAGAAGGCAGCTATCTCACTTCAGACAACGCCGATGAGATGGTCGTCGGCCAGGAGTTGGCTGACACCAACAGCCTGACGGTTGGCTCCACGGTAGACATGGAAGGGACCTCGCTGACAGTCGTTGGGATCTATGACAGCGGCACAGTCTTCGGGAACAACATGATAGTGATGCCGATCGAGACCGCGGAGCGTGTGTTCGAATTGGACGGAGTGACGTCAGTCACGGTGATGGCGGACGACGTGGACAACGTGGATGCGGTAGTTGAGGATATCCGCGAGATTTTCGACGAAGAGACCGCCGACGTCACCACCGCTCAGGACACGTATGA
>JAFGCL010000075.1 GCA_016932645.1 Dehalococcoidia bacterium
ATCGACCCGGGCAACCGCTACGTAATGCAGTCGCACCTCCTGTGCGCCGCCTGGGAGCTGCCTTTAACGGCCAAAGACGATGACTACTGGGGGGAGCCGCTGAAGAGCGCTCTATCGTCCATGGAGGCAAGTCGGCTGCTCAGGTCCCGCGAAGGCCGATGGTATCCGACTCCGGCCGTTGCCTACCCCGCCGAGGGAGTCAGCATCCGCTCCGCTTCATCTCTCAACTACACCATCCTGGATGCTTCCCAGGACAACCGGCAGATTGAGACGGTCGATGCCAGCGTGGCCTTTTCTCAGATCCACCCGGGGGCGATCTACCTGCATTATGGTGAACCATATCTGGTCACGGAACTGGACTTGGGCGGGCGCTGCGCCTACGTCGTGCCGGCGGACGTTCCGTACTACACCCAGGCCAAAGAGCTGACGGAAATCCGGGTGGTGAAGACGCTCATGAAGAAGGACACTCCCAAAGCCAGATGCTACCTGGGAGAAGTCGAGGTGACCACAGCCGTGGTGGGCTTCCGGAGGAAGATGCAGTTCACGGAGGAGGTGATAGGAGAGGACTTCCTCGACCTTCCTCTGAACCACTTCAACACCGTGGCGGTCTGGTTCGACCTCCCCGAAGAGGCGATAGACAGGATAACTGAGGCACACCTTGATTTCGCGGGCGGCCTGCATGCCGCCGAGCACGCCTGCATCGCCCTCCTGCCGCTCTTCGCTCTGTGCGACCGCAATGACCTGGGCGGGGTCTCCACGCCGCTCCATCCCGATACCGGCAAGCCGCAGATTTTCATCTACGACGCCCATCCGGGAGGCACCGGCATCGCCGAGAAAGGATTCGAAGTCATCCGGGACCTGTGGCGGGAGACCCTGAGACTCATCACAGAGTGCCCATGCGAAGATGGGTGTCCCAGTTGTGTCCAGTCACCCAAGTGCGGCAACAACAACCAGCCACTGGACAAGAGAGCGGCTCAGACGATTCTCGAGGTTCTGAGCAAACCTGTTGGCTGACAGGACGTGTGACCCGGCTCAACCCAAATGTGCATGGGGCGTGCACCGAAGGTCCGTCTCAGGCGGAGAGGGGCTTTGCCCCTCTGCGTTCTTTTCTTCCCCCAAGATTGGGGGTTAGGGGGTTGACATGAGCCTCTTTCCTACATTGCCAGCAGATAAGAGATGAGGTTATCATAATTACTTTGGGGATCATTCAGACCCGTGAGGGAGGGCGGATTGCCTGTCGAGATCGATCGCCTGTTGGAAGCGGCCAAGACATGCCTGGCAACTGAGAAGACGCCGGCGCTCCTCATGGACAAGAGGCTCATAAAGGCCAAGTACGAGGAGTTCCGCACTCACTTCGGCCAAGCCAGAGTGTACTATGCGGTCAAGTCCAACCCTCACCCCACCATTGTCACGCTCCTGAACGGGCTCGGCTGTGATTTCGAGATATCTTCACTGGGAGAGCTGCAACGGCTGCTGTCGATGGGCATTCCGTCGCCGCAGATCACCGTGGGCAACCCGGTGAAAGACCCATCCCTGGTCAAGCTGGCCCATGACAGCGGGATAGGTCTGACCGCCTTCGATTCCCATTCGGAGATCGAGAAGCTGGCGGCGCTGGCGCCCGGCATCAGGGTCGGTGTGCGCCTGACCGTGCCCAACGATGGGAGTGAATGGCCGCTGACCAAGAAGTTCGGTGTGGAAGCAGACCAGGCGGTGGAACTCCTGGTCCAGGCCAAGAAGAGCGGGCTCAGGCCGGTGGGCATCTTCTTCCACGTGGGTTCGCAGTGTACCCTCGCCGGCACCTGGGCCAAGGCCATCGAGAAGAGCTGGTCGGTGTGGCAGCGGACAAGGAAGAGAGGGGTGGAGTTGCACATGCTGAACCTGGGAGGCGGGTTCCCAGCCACATATCTGAAACCGATACCGACCCTGGGCGAGATCGCCAAAGTCATTCATGACTCCCTGGCAGCGTTCTTCCCCAAGGACACCGAGGTCTCGATAGCGCCGGGAAGGGGTCTGGTGGGTGAGGCTGGCGTGCTGGCCGCCACCGTGATGGCCAAAGCGGTCAGGGATGGGGAGCAGTGGCTCTATCTCGATGTGGGTGTGTTCAACGGCCTGATGGAAGCCGTTGGCGGCATCAAATACCGCTTCGTCCCGTCAAGAAACGGCCCCACGCGGAAATGGGTCCTGTCAGGGCCGACCTGCGACAGCTTTGATGTCATCTCGAACGAAGTGGAACTGCCGGATCTGGACGTTGGGGAGAGGGTCTACATCCCGTCGGCCGGGGCCTATACCACCGCCTACGCTTCCCACTTCGATGGTTTTCCCATACCGGCGGTCCACTTTCTGGAATAGAGGCGAACGATGACCGAACTCCGGTTTCTAGAGACAGACCCTTTTGCACCGATCCACTACGTCTACGACGTCGAGGAGATAGTCTGCTCGCGCCGGACTGAGCACCAGCAACTGCTCATTTTCAAGAGCGGACACTTCGGCCGGGTGCTGGTTCTCGATGGCGTGGTGCAGCTCACCGAGCGCGACGAGCACTTCTACCACGAGATGCTGACCCACGTGGCCCTGCACGCCCACCCGCACCCCGCCGATGTGCTGATCATCGGCGGCGGCGATGGCGGGTCGCTGCGTGAGGTGCTGAAGCACAAGGCCGTCAAGCGGGTGCAGATGGTCGAGCTGGACAGGGGGGTCATAGAGGCCTCAAAGGAGTTCCTGCCCACGCTGTCCACCGGTTTCGCCGATCCCCGGGCGCACGTGCTGGAGACCAAAGGGGAGGACTTCCTGGCGGGAACCGGGGACAAGTTCGATCTGGTAATCATGGACTCCACGGACCCCGTGGGTCCTGCGGCCACCCTGTTCTCGGACGAGTGCCTGGCCAGCGCCGCCCGGGTCTTGAGGGATGATGGCATGTTCGTGGCCCAGACGGAATCTCTTCACTTCCACCTGGACTTCGTTAGAGAGGTTCAGAAGAAGCTGGCGCGGGTGTTCAAGCTGGCGGACCTGTACACGGCGCCCCTGGCGACTTACGGAGGCAACTGGTGGACCTTCTCCATCGCATCCAAGGCCCATGAGCCGCGCGAGGTGCGGCGTCCTTGTGAAATCGATACGAAATACTACGCAGAAGACGTTCACCGACAGGCATTCCTCCCGCCAACCCTGCGGCGCAGGCTGGTCGACAGCCATGGTGAGTCTCGCCCCAAACCGCATTGACACCACACCCACCGTGCCTTAGAGTAGCCACAGCAGCAAGATGGGTAGTTCGCTTCGCCTGGGCAAGATCCTGGGAATCGAAATAAGGCTCCACTATTCGTGGTTCATCATATTCGCCCTGGTGACCATGTTCTTCTACACCGATTTCCAGGCTGCAGAATACAGCGTGTCTGTGAGCTTGGCGATGGGTCTCGTGTCGAGCTTGCTCATCTTCTTGTCTGTAGTAGCTCATGAGCTCGCCCACAGTGTGGTGGCTATTCGAAGTGGCATCCCGGTGCGGAGCATCACGCTGTTTGTCCTCGGTGGGGTGGCCAGCATAGCCAAAGAGGCGGATCGTCCCAAGACTGAGATCCTCATGGCGATGGCCGGACCTGCCTGCAGCCTGACGATAGGGCTGGCCTCCGGCGCAGCTTGGTTTGCCACGGGAGGGCATCTTAGCGAAGCCACGGCATTTCACAGTGTCCTGTTCTGGATGGCTGTGCTCAATCTGCAACTGGGAGTGTTCAATCTGCTGCCGGGGTTTCCGATGGACGGAGGCAGGGTGCTACGTTCAATCCTGTGGCAGAGGACCAGGGACTACAGAAGAGCCACTCACATCGCTTCGATTGCCGGGCAGGCCATTGGCTGGGCTATAGCCGGTGTCGGAGTTGTCATAGCCGTCACGTATCTCGTTAGGGGACCGGCCACCGCTGAAGTCATAGCCGATGCCCTGTTCAGCGGTGGCTATCTGGTTCTGTTGGGCTGGTTCTTGAGCAGCATCGCCGCCAGCAGCTACCGGCAGGTGGCCTGGCGTGAGGCGATGAAGGGCATCACCGCTTCTTCAGCCATGGTCAGCGATTTCAGGACCATACCGCCGGGCATGAGCCTCATGGAGTTGGTGCGCGACTACATTCAGCCCAACCGGTCCCGCAGTTTCGTGGTGGCCACGGATGGCAGGCTCCAGGGAGTGGTGAACATCGAGAACATCCGCAAGGTTCCGCAGAGTCGTTGGGACATGACCACTGCGGCCTCGGTCATGACGCCGGTGAACAAGGTGATCACTGCAACTCCGGAAGAGGAGGGTGTCAGCATAGCAGAGAAGATGGAAGAGCACCGTCTTGACGGCATTCCAGTGTTGAGGGATGGTGTGGTAGTCGGCTTGGTCACCCGGAACAGCCTGGCCCGTGTGATGCAGATGCGCGCCCAGTTCGGTACCAGATGATGGAAATCAGACCGGTCAACTGGGAGGTCGACGGCATAACCATCGTTGGGGAGTTGCGTATCCCTGAAGGCGAAGCCAGATTCCCCGCCCTCTGTATTTGCCACGGGATACCCTCCGGCAAGCCGGCGGATCCTGGTGATAGAGGCTACCCCGGGCTGGCTGAGAAGTTCTGTCTGGCCGGCTTCGTGACCCTGATTTTCAACTTCAGGGGAACGGGGCCGAGCGGGGGCAATTTCGACATGCTGGGCTGGACGCGAGACCTAGGAGGGGCCGTCGACTACCTGCACTCGTGCCCTCAAGTAGACCGCTCCCGCGTCTACCTGATGGGATTCAGCGGGGGGGCCGCCGCCTCAGCTTACGTAGCCGCACATGACACCAGAGTTGCCCGCCTGGTTCTCTGCGCCTGTCCGGCGGAGTTCCGCCGCATTGTGGTGGAAAAGAGGGCTGACTTCTCAATCGAGCATTTCCGGCAAATAGGCCTTATCAGGGATAGTCAATTCCCTCCTTCATTGGACGATTGGGCCGATAGCTTCAGAGAGGTCACGCCCGTGAACTGGATAGACAGGATCGCCCCCCGGCCGCTGTTGATGATCCAGGGCAAGGACGATGACTTGATCGACGAGGAGCAGGCTTGGCGTCTCTATGAGAAGGCTGGTGATCCCAAGGAGATGGTCATCGTCGCCGGAGCCGGGCACAAGCTGCGGCTGAGCGACCGGGCCATGGATATCGCCTTGGCTTGGCTGGGGAAGCCGTCGCTGCTCTCCAGCCAAGCGCCACATGAGGGACAGTAGCAGCGTTGGCAGCGCCTGCATACCAGTCCCTCCCTTGTGTGCGCCATCTTGACTGTGGCTGGGTGGTGGGTATAATCAGGCCACATCACGTGCTCCCGTGCGGCTTGGCCTCCGTGATGTCGCAAGCTCTCGGATTCTCGCAGGCCCGGTCGCTTGCATGGTCGTCCAGGCAGAGGGAGTCAGGTATTCTCCGATCGATCTCCATCTTCATAGGATGACGAAGAGAAGGGAGGGAAGCAGTGAGCCTGCATGACGACGTGGTAAAGATCGCCAAGCTCTACCTAGGGCCAGCGGCAGAGAGGTTCGTGAACCGTCAGGTCAGTAGTCACTTGAACAAGGCGGTGAGTGAACTAACGGCTGCTGACCTGGAAGAGCTGGGAAAGTGGTGCTTTGTGTCAGGCAGACTGGTGATGCCTGAAGAGCGTGCCAAGGAGTTCGGCGAGGCCGTCAAGAAGATCAGGACATAGGATAGGTCAGAGTGGAGGGCAGATGAAACGGTTCAACAAGATTAGTTGGAAGTTCATCATCACCAGTACTATCATCCTGGCGATTGTCCTGATAGTGACAACGGCAATCTCCACCAACCGTTTCGGGGAGGCAGTCACCGGGTTTGCCAAGGACGACTTGCAGCGTACTGCTGAGGAGAACGCAGCCTATATCTCCAGGTTCTATGATGATAAGACCAGGCTCTGCGTAGCGATGTCTGAGGAAGATCTCATCATCCAAGGCTGCCTTGACCAGGCTGGATCCTTGAGGGGAAACCACGCCACCCCCACCTATCACAACTACGCGAAGGATGTCAGCCCAGCGAGATGGAACGACCTCTGCGTCTATCTCAGCAGAAACTGGGAATACTGGAGTGACCAGCTGGAGAACATGTTTGTGGGAGACATCTTTGGATATGCACATTGTGGTGCCTTTGACCTCAAAGGCATACCGACGTCCGGCATACCGATGAACGTTGAGGGCAGAGGGGGGAACTACTGGGCCAGAGCTATAGAAGGAGAGATTGCCTTCGGGGATCTCGAGTGGTCTCCCGTTCCGACCCATGAGTTCCTTGTTTCCTCTATTGCTGTCCCTGTCTGTGACTACAGTGATCCTGCCTGTGTGTGCGGCCTTGCTGCCGTGTCCATTGATTCCAGACCGGTTATAACGTACATCCAGCACAATTCTGTGGGTGACACCGGGTACACGATCCTCCTTGACAGATATGGCCGCATTCTGTCGCATCCCAACGCCCACTACTGCCTGCACGGATTGCCGGACGACGGGACTCTCACGGAGACCTACATGAATGACCTGTCGGGCTCTGGGTGGGAGGAACTACAGGAGAAGATGCTCGCCCAGGAGGATGGCTTTGCCACTGTAACCAATGGCGGCAAGACATACCAGGTCTACTACCAGTCTGTGGACCCGCTGGGAGAATACGCAGGCATGGGCATGTCCGTGGCATCGGTGATCAGCGACAGCGAGTTGCACGAAGAGGCGAACTCGATGAGGAACACCATTATCATCATAGCGCTGATAGCGATTCTCGTCGCAGTGGTGGTGTGCTATTGGGTCGCTAGCAGGATCACAAAGCCTATCAAGGATTTGCAGGCTGCGGCGGACAAGGTTAGCAAGGGTGAAACGGATGTGGCCATAGATATCAAATCCAAGGACGAAGTCGGTGACCTGGCGGATAGTTTCAACCGCATGCTGCAAGCGGTGAAATACCTGATGCAGGACAAGGACTAGGATGGCCAGCAACCGTCCCTATTTATCAGGGAAGTCAAGACACGAGTGGTGCCGCTTGACTGAGGTTCGTCACTTCACCAGCGATCTGCAAGGCGAATGGTTCCTAGTGAGGCCTTGCTTTCCTTCAACCGAGCCTCATTTGATCCTTCGAAACCATCAGTTGGCAGTCATGCGAGACTCTCTCTCGTGGTGTTGGCATGCTGCGAACGCGTCTCCTGCCCTGACGCATCACGCGAATCGTCCCGTCAAGAGCAGGGAATGTCTAGGGGGCACGTGCTTGGCGATCTCCCCGCGCCGCTGGGATCCATGTCTCAGTACCAGAGTCCGAAGGCCTGATTCATGAAAGGGGGGGTGGCATGAAGGTTGGCGTGGTGACCGACAGTACCTCGGACCTGCCACCCGAAGTCGCCAGGGACTTGGGCATCACCGTGGTCCCTGCACAGATTCAGTTTGGCGATCAGGTCTTCCTGGATGGCGTTGAACTCACTGCCGATGAGTTCTATCGCCGGTTGCAGTCCAGCCCAACGCTCCCCAAGACCTCACCCGCTTCAATATCCACTTTCCAGTCCGTCTATCGACGTATTGCTGAGGAAGCTGACGCCATCATATCCATTCATGTTGTGGCTAGGCTAAGTGTTACCTACGACATAGCCCGCCAAGCCAGCGCTGACTTGAAGTGTCCCATCGCAGTTGTGGATTCACAGACGGCATCGATGGCATGTGGGCTCTTAGCCATCACCGCTGCCAAGGCCGCGCGGGCTGGCGAATCACTGAAGAACATCGAAGGTCTTGTGCGGGACGCCATTCCTTGCACTGTCACCTACGGTGTGTTTGGCACGCTGGAGTATCTGGCCAAAGGTGGCCGAATCGGTAGAGGCCAGGCCTTTCTGGGGGCGCTGCTCAAGATAAACCCCATACTGGCGATCAAGATGAGTGAGGTGGTGCCGGTGGAGAGAGTGCGCACGCGCGCTCGCGCGGTGGAGAGAATGTGCGAAATCGTGCGCAGTCTCGGAACGCTGAGAGAGCTGTCGGTCATGCGCACCACCGAGCCGGCGGAGGCCGATGACGTGATCCGGCGCCTCTCGTCCGTCTTCCCGCCGGAACGTGTCTACCGCGCCAGCATCGGCCCGTCTATGGGGACCCAGGTGGGGCCGAACGCGGTAGGCGTGGCCTTGATTGCGGAGAAGCCGGTGCCGTGATCAGAGCGGAGGTCCTGCCTCCCTGTGAGGTGATGGGGAGTGGATTTGAGAAGGAGGTCTGACATGAGCGCTCAGCAGTGGATACTGATTGCCATCAACGTCGTGGGAGGCATCCTGGTAATGGGCAGCTATGTGCAGGGTGTGATGGCGCATCCGGACAACCGCGGTGCACTTTGGGGTGGTGTGCCGGGCTCACTGCGGCCGCTCTACACCGTGGGAATGATCTCGGCCGCTCTCGGCTACTTCGCTTTCAGCTACTTCATCGTGTTCCGGATTGGCGCCACCGAGGTACGCGTAGCTGACCACCTTGGTTTCTGGATTTTCTACGTGGTCTATCTGCTGATCCTGCTGCCCTCAGCTATGTGGATGCCGCTGACATATGCCGCCATGGACCGCCACAGCATGGGCCTCTACTGGATAATACGCATCGTGCTGGTCGTGGTGGGCCTGGGCTCACTGGGACTGCTGGCGGCGCTGCTGAGCCTGCGTACCGACGGGTCATCGTACGCCTACTGGCTGGGCGTGGCCGGAAGTGCTGCCTTCTGCTTTCAGACGGCGGTGCTGGACGCTCTGGTGTGGCCAGCGTTCTTTAAGGTATAATGGCCACTCGACTGGCATGACGAGACAACTCCAGGGCTCCAGCCGGAATGCTGTGACTGCTTGTTACGCAGGTGAGAAGCATGCATTCTCCTTGATTACCTCCGGTGAGTCTTCGTCTTGGCCTCATTCTTGAAGGATCAGAGGTGACTATATGGCACAGGAAGAGAACATCATCAGCGCCAAAG
>JAFGCL010000076.1 GCA_016932645.1 Dehalococcoidia bacterium
GCCGCGCTCGCCAGTTTCGCGCCCCAGGGTAACCGGGAGGTGCTGATCATCTTCAAGGAGGCGGGCAGTCTATTCGATTTGCGGGATGTCCAGGTCGCGGGATTCGCTGACTGCGTTGTCAGACTGCTGAAGGCCTACAAGGGCATGGGAGTGAACTCGTTCAATATGTCGACATTCTCGGCGCCGGCAGGCGATGGTAGCGGGTACTACTCTCTTCATGCGAAACTGATCTCAAGGCCGGTGCTGCAGCCATTCTATCGAAACGACACAGGCATTCTGGAGAGGTTCCACCATGAGGCCGACATCGAAGTGATGCCGGAGTCCTTCGCTGAGGGCGCCAGGAATCTCTGGGGACGGTGAGACGGTTGGACGTACGAAAGATCGTGTTGGATGTCCTGCGGCAGGGACTCCGCGCCCTGGGCCGGATGCTGAGCACCATCCCTGCCGGATGGCTCGTGATCATGGGGGTACTGGCGCTACCCATAGCCATCCTCTCTGTAGTAGTTGCCCTGGTGTTCTTTGTGCTGGTTGCTCTTCTCGCAGTCCTTGCGCTGCTCTTTTACCTGCTGGTGTGGAGACCGGTGTTCGGCACAAGGAGAAGACAAGAGAAGGTCATTGAAGCCGAATACACCGTCAAATCAGATGATGACCAGTAGCGCCTTGTCGCAGCGAGGAGACGGACGCAGCATATTTCAAGCCTGGCTGGCGTTCTGCTGGTTCGGCGAAGGGAAGCCCATCGAGAGAAGCTGAGCCCCAATTTGTGAGGTGATCCTGTTCACCTTGTCGGCAGACGCGTGATACTTGAGGGTAATTCGTTCCGGTGAGACCGCTCTGCCGGTGATGAACCCGTTCCGCAAGAGATATATCTCCTGCTCTCTTGTGCTCACCCTAATCTGGTCCAGGGCTATGAGCCGAACGACTTCGTCGTGTTGCCTCGCCTGGACACGAATGCGGCCGGCTTCGTTGCGTAGAGCGATGGCATAGTCGGCCTCCGCCGCTCTTGCGTCCCCCAGGTTCTCGTAAGCTATGGCTCTGTTGAAGTAGAGCCGGGCATTCTGCGGGTATCGCGCTATGGCACTGGTGTAGCATTGGATGGCGTCATGAATCTCGTTCTCGTCCGAGAAGCGGATTCCGCGCTCCAGGTGGCGATTCCCGATCATGTAACCGGCAATGGCGTCGATGCAGTGTGGCGGCAGACCTTTCAGTTCTTTGAAGTGACGCAGTTCTCTGCTGTCTACGTCGACTATCGACCACCGGCCCTTCTGCTTGACCATCAAGCCCAGCTGGCGGTGGTGAACGTTCTTCGAGCCGTACCAGAGGTCTATGAACCGCGTGCGTCCGTCCGACAGCCTGGCGATGTTGACCACGTGAGGCACCATTCTACCGGCGTTGTCGATCACCACTTCGACAATGCCTGTGTCGAGGTCCAGTCTCTTGCCGAGATGTTGAAAGAGCCTGGCATATCCGAGGCAGTCAGCCTGTGCTTCGCGGAGCATTCTGTCGGTTTCGAAGAGACGGCCCCGCTTGATGTTGAGTCTGACGGTGTCGTGCAGCCAGTTGATAAGGCGTAGCTCGAATGTGGCCTTGGCGTGCTTGTCCGCGGTGTTGGAGAGCTGTGCCTTGGCCAACTCTCGAAGGTCGGGCCAGGAGGCTGGAGTGCGCTGGCGTCGAGCGGCGCTAGCGCCGCTCGGGCGTGGCAGTGGTGGCATCTGCCATGTCTTCAGGGCTTTGCTGAGTCCCGCGCCGGACAGTCCTCGCTGTCCGTCCACAGTACGCTCTTGTGTGGTCGGCATCGTGTCCTTATCGTAGTGCGAAGTGGCGGCTTGGCACAATAGCTGGGAGGAGACTTGTGCAGTCATACTGTGATGGCGTGATTGAAGTAGGTGGTTCGGTCATAAGTTCTCATGGTGTGAGGGAGGGGTTATTGGCGTTTTGGCGGGGGTGCTTGAATGTCTTGACTAATGCAACTAATCGATATAGAATGCGGAAAACAGCTTCTCCTACGAAGCTGTCCCGCTTTTAGTCCGCCAGGAGCGCTCCTTCCGTCATGGTCGAATGGGCGTCTGGCACACTACATAGGTAGAAGGAATGGCTGTAACGTTTGAGGAACTGCGCCAGCGGTTGAAGGATGAGCGAGAGAAGCTTGTCAGGCAACTCGAGCAGAACCGCGCCTCTGCTCCTGCTGTGGGTGAGGCGAAGGAAGGCAGCCCCTATGGGAAGAAAGAGGAGGGGGCTTCTGAGGCTTTCGAGCTGGAGAAGCGGTTGGCGCTGGAGAAGCGGTTGATGGGAACACTGGCGGAAGTCGAACATGCTCTTCAGAAGTTCGAAGAGGGCACATATGGAGTGTGCGACACCTGCGGCCAGTTGGTAGAGATTGAGCGGTTGGAGGTCCTGCCACAGGCGAACCTGTGCCTCAACTGCAAGGCTCTGCAGTCAAAGAACGCCAAGGGGAAGTTTACTGGCCGGTAGCTGATTGGCCAAGAGGTTACGCGTCCAACTCGCGCTGTTCAGATTCTACGTCTGGTGGTGGTGGTTGCTACCCTTCTTCTCGGTCAGACGTGACAGGCGTGCCCCTCTGGTTCTCTTCTCCGTCGCATTCGCAACACTGGCGGCAGACCAGTTGACTAAGCTATGGGTCAGGAGCAGTATCCAGGCGGGCGATTTCGTGCCTGATCACGGAATCCTGCGGCTGACCAATTCCAGCAATGAGGGGATCATCTTTGGGATACAGGTGCCGATGGCCTTCGCCATCGCAATGCCGATAGCACTGGTTGCTGTCGCCCTGATGGTCTACTTCTGGTATGGGCCCATCGGCAGCAAACCGGTGAATGTGTGTCTTGGGCTGTTCATCGGCGGCAGCCTGGGGAACCTGGTGGACAGAATCAGGTACGGTGCAGTGACCGATTTCGTTGATGTGCGTCTCTGGGGTGAGTTGCACTGGTTCACCTTCAATGTGGCTGACGCTTCAATCATTGTGGGGATCATTCTGTTCGCAGTGTTGATCTCCGGGCTGCGCCTGACAAGAGGCGTCAAGCAACGCCGATGATCGATGCAGGCAAGAGACTCCCCGTGTCTGCTGACAGATCCGGTATTCGGCTCGATCTATATGTCTGCCAGTCCTGCGAAGAGCTGTCTCGCTCCCTGGTGCAGAAGCTGATAAATGACGGGCATGTTCTGATCAACGGGGAGTTGGGCAAACCGAGCCGCAAGGTGAAGGCCGGCGATGTGATCCTGGTTAACGTGCCCCCGCCCGAGCCCTCTCCCGTGTTGGTTCCGGAGAACCTGGCACTTGACATCATCCATGAGGACCGGCATGTCCTGGTGGTCAACAAGCCTGCGGGGTTGACCGTGTACCCTGCTCCGGGGCATCCACGCCATACACTGATGAATGCGATCCTGGCCCACTGTCCGGAGATTACCAGCATTGAGAGTTCGGTCAGGCCCGGGGTGGTGCATCGCCTGGACAAGGACACTTCAGGAGTAATGGTTATTGCCAAGAACAAGGCTGCACAGTTGAATCTCGCGGCGCAGATCAAGGGCCGTCGCGTGCTGAAGAAGTACCTGGTACTAGTCAGGGGATCTCCATCCCCGGGGCAAGGTGCCGTGGAGGCTCCGATCGGCCGCCACCCAAAGGACCGCAAGAGAATGGCAGTGGTTGAAGGAGGCAGACCGTCCCGCACATTGTACGAGGTCACGAGGCGCTTCAACGGGTATTCAGA
Organism: Dehalococcoidia bacterium; assembly: GCA_016932645.1. Taxonomy (GTDB): domain Bacteria; phylum Chloroflexota; class Dehalococcoidia; order UBA2247; family RBG-13-53-26; genus JAFGCL01. The sequence continues at coordinate 3,720 of JAFGCL010000076.1, forward strand.
GGTGGAGGCAATGCTGCAGACGGGGCGCACCCACCAGATCAGGGTTCACTTCTCTCACAAGGGCTGGCCGGTGGTGGGGGATGCCGTGTATGGAGTCAGAGTGCCTTGGCTGGGCAGGCAGTTTGTGCATGCCTTGACGCTTGGTTTGCGGCTCCCGGGGAGCGGGAAGTACCTTGAGTTCCAGGCGGAACTGCCGGAGGATCTCAAGCAGGCGTTGGAGACGGTTTCGCGGCTGTAGGTGTATCACGAACCAGCAGCCGATCAGGCAGGTCAAAGCCGTTTTTCTATCTTAGCCCACGAGTCCCGGAGGGCAACCGTCCGGTTGAATACCGGCCGTTCGGGAGAGGAGTCCTTCAAGTCCGCGCAGAAGTAACCCAGCCGCTCAAACTGGTAGGATGTTCCGGGTGCCGCATTGGCGAGGCTGGGCTCGACATGCCCCGTGACGATCTCTAGTGAGTCGGTGTTGAGAACGCTTTCGCAGCCGTCCTCGACATCGCCGGGATTCTCTACCGTGAAGAGTCGGTCGTACAGGCGTACCTCGGCCTGGACCGCGTGGTCTGCCGAGACCCAGTGGATGGTTCCTTTGACTTTGCGCCCGTCCGGTGTGTCGCCGCCGCGCGTTGCCGGGTCGTACGTGCAATGAAGCTCAACGACCTCTCCGGTGCTTTCATCCTTCTTCACACCAACGCAAGTGATGAGAAAGGCATACCGCAACCGCACCTCACGTCCTGGGGCAAGGCGGAAGAACCTGCTCGGAGGGTTCTCTCGGAAGTCGTCTCGTTCGATGTACAGCACGCGCGAGAAAGGCACCTTCCGTGTTCCGGCGCCTTGGTCTTCAGGGTTGTTGATGGCATCCAGTTCCTCGGTCTCGCTGTCGGGATAGTTGTCGATGACCACGCGAAGCGGGTTCAACACGGCCATGGCCCGGGGGGCGGTTCGGTTCAGGTCCTCGCGGATGCAGTGCTCCAGCAGCGCTATATTGATGGTGCTGTCTGTCTTGGCGACCCCGATCCGATCGCAGAAGTCGCGAATAGAGCTTGGCGTGTAGCCGCGCCTCCGCAGTCCGGCGATGGTCGGCATACGGGGATCATCCCAGCCGGACACATGTCCCTTTTCTACCAACTGCAGCAGCTTGCGCTTGCTCATGACGGTGTAGGAGAGGTTGAGGCGGGCGAACTCTATCTGCTGCGGATGATAGACGCCCAACTGTTCAAGGAACCAATCGTAGAGCGGGCGATGGTCCTCGAACTCCAAGGTGCAGATAGAGTGGGTAATCCGTTCAATCGAGTCCTCAATGCCGTGGGCCCAGTCGTACATTGGATAAATGCACCACTTGCTGCCGGTGCGATGGTGGTCGGCGTGTAGAATACGGTACATGACGGGGTCTCGCATATTGAGGTTGGGAGATGCCATGTCGATCTTGGCGCGGAGGACACGGCTACCGTCTTCGAACTCCCCCGCCCGCATGCGTGCGAAAAGGTCGAGGTTCTCTTCTACGGAGCGGTTTCGATAGGGGCTCTCCTTGCCTGGCTGAGTCAGTGTGCCGCGATGGTCCCTGATCTCGTCGGCACTGAGGTCATCGACATAGGCTCCGCCGGCCTTGATCAACTGAACGGCGTAGTCGTGCATCTGATCGAAGTAGTCCGAGGCATAGTACAGCCTGTCCTCCCAGTCAAAGCCGAGCCAGCGCACGCTGTCCAGGATAGAATCGACGTATTCCTGTTCTTCTTTGGTCGGGTTGGTGTCATCGAAGCGGAGGTTGCAGAGGCCCCTGTATTGGGCGGCGATGCCGAAGTTCAGGCAGATTGACTTGGCATGGCCGATGTGAAGATAGCCGTTGGGTTCGGGTGGAAAACGCGTGTGCACGCGGCCGCCGTATTTGTTGGCCCTGATGTCATCGTCGATGATGTCCCGAATGAAGTCGGAGGGACGTGGCTGCTCGGATACCGTCAAGTCATTCTCTCCTAAGGCAGGCGATCTGTGGCTGTCCTCTGGAAGCGAGACAGCCTGGCCCAGATGAACTGCTGGAGTCCCAGACTTAATGTATAGTCTGCGTACAGGCTTTGTCAAAGATGGGGATAGCTGTGCAAGGCCGCCTTGGACTCTCAACAACCGCCGATGCTAGAATGGAAGCCATCGCCAGAAGGAGTGGCGCGCATCTGAAAGCGCTGCTTACGGAGAAACATGAGTATAGGGAACGTTAGAGTCAGATACGCTCCCAGCCCGACCGGATACCCGCACATCGGGAACATCCGGACTGCCCTGTTCAACTGGCTGTTCGCCCGACACTCGGGCGGCAAGTTCATCGTGCGCATCGAGGACACTGATCAGTCACGCAAGGTTGAGGGTGCGGTGGAGCAGATACTGGAGAGCCTGCGCTGGCTGGGATTAGATTGGGACGAGGGGCCGGAGATTGGTGGCGCGTTCGTGCCGTACTTCCAGTCGGAGCGGCTTGACTTGTACAGGGGATACGCGGAGCAGTTGGTGCAAAATGGCCACGCCTACCGATGTTACTGCTCGTCGGAACGGCTGGCTCAGATGCGCACCGAGATGGCGGAACGGAAGGAATCCGTTCGCACCTACGACCGCCATTGCCGCGACTTGAGCGCAGGCGAGCAGTCGAAGCTCAGGGCCCAGGGGATTGTGCCGGTGATACGGTTCAAGGTCCCACTTGACGGACAGACTACTTTTCACGATCTTATCCGCGGTGACATAACGTTCGACAATGCCGAGCTTGATGACTTGGTACTGCTGAAGTCCGATGGCTATCCTACATATCATCTGGCCAACATTGTTGACGATCACAGCATGGAGATCAGCCACGTTATGAGGGCCGATGAGTGGCTGTCGTCGACGCCGAGGCATGTCCTCCTGTATGCTGCCTTCGGGTGGACACCTCCCCTGTATGCGCACCTGCCCATGATTCTGGGGCCTGACAAGTCGAAGCTGAGCAAGCGGCATGGAGCCACTGCCCTGCTGGACTACAGGGACGAAGGATACTTGCCGGAAGTCATCTTCAACTTCCTGGCTTTGCTGGGCTGGTCCCTGGATGACAAGACCGATGTGATTGGCCGCGAGGACCTGGTGAAGCATTTCAGTCTGGAGCGCATCAGCCGGACGGCGGCTGTATTTGACATAAAGAAGCTGCAGTGGATGAACGGTTTCTACATCCGCCAGCTCGACCCGGCCCGACTGGCTGAACGGGCTCTGCCCTATTTTGAGAAGCAGCTTCCCTCTGAAGTGAAGCGCCCGCTGGACGTCGGATACGTGAGTCAGGTGGTAACACTGCAGCAGGAGCGGGCGAAGACTCTCTGTGAGTTCCCTCAGAACAGCGCCTTCTTCTTCATGGAAGACCTGGAATATCCTAAGGATCTATTGCTGAAAGGCGGGATGACCGGAGAGAAGGCGCGAGAGCTGCTGAGTGCGACGGCGTTACGGTTGGACTCAGTCACGGCATTTGATGTGACCAGCCTGGAGTCTGTGCTGCGTTCTCTTGCGGAGCAGATGTCAGTGAAGACCGGGGATCTGTTTGGGCTGTTGCGGGTGGTGGTGACGGGGCGCACCGCAGCTCCCCCTTTATTCGAGACGATGGCTGTGGTTGGCAGGGAGAGGTGTCTGAAGCGAGTCAGGGCGGCTGTCCAACGGTTGTCTGATAGTCCCACTCGTTAGGACCAGGAGAGGACACCGTTGTGTGGCCTGCGCTGTCCGCCCGGTGACTACTTCTGAGTGAAGTAGGATATGTAGGCTGAAAGGCCGAGCAGGAATTCGGGCGGGAGGTCACCACCTGCCTTCTTTTTAACGTACTCAGAGATCATCCTCCAGGTCTCCTGCTCTGCCTTGCCTTCCTTCAAAGACTTCTCCACGATTTGGCCGATGACAATCGAATTCTCTCTGATGGTGGCAATCAACAATTCAGGGTCACGTCGAGCTCCGCAGTGGGAATAGAAGACCATGGTTGGCATGAGAGCGGCCAGACTATCTATGGACTGAATGTAGAGCTGAAGATCGAATGGCGGCACAGCCGCTGGCAGAGGGAAGTCGGGCATGCTGTCGGCAATGAACCCAAGAGCCTCACCCGGGAAGATCCCTTGGCTCAGGCTGTCCCAAATCGAGATGTGGTGTGATGCATGACCGGGGGTGAAGATTATAGTGAGGTCTCTCCTGCCAAGATGGATGATTTCGCCATCTTGGGCGATGAGCATCTGCTTCTCTGAGATGGGCGAAATCGGGCCGAAGCGATGCTCGAAATCCTCGCCGAAGACCACCTTGGTGGCTGAGACCAGTCTGGCTGGGTCGACCATGTTCTTGGCGCCGCGCGGGTGGAGCACCACCTTTGCATTGGGCAATTGCCGGGACAGGTATCCGGCACCACCTCCGTGGTCTACGTGAATGTGGGTCGGTATGATGTAGGCGACATCTTCCACCTTGATCCCGAAGTCTCTGGACCGCTCCAGAAGCTTGGAAGACGTCGTGGTGGAACACGGTTCGATCAAGGCGGGAATGTCATCGACCAACAGGTAGGCGACCTCGCTGAGGGAGAAGCCTACATCCTCTGAGCAATCGAGCAGGTAGGTGCTGTCCGCTACTTCAGTGACTCTCATCAGGATGTGGAGTGTCCTGTCTCCGGATGCCGTCAATGATAGCACGCTGGTGGTGGAAACAGGTATCCTATTGTGACCGTCGACAGTCTCATTGGTATTGCGCGCTGCGGCGCGCAATTGCTACGATAAGAATACCGGGTGGTGGGACGAAAGGTCAGAGAAGGAGGCAATGACTTTGTCTGGATTGGTCAATAGCAAGGTGGCTCTGATTACCGGGGGATCTTCGGGCATAGGCAGAGGGACGGCGTTGGTCTTTGCCAGAGAGGGGGCGAAGGTAGCCATCGCTGACATACAAGTCGAACAGGGTCATGAGACAGTACGCCTGGTGAAAGAAGCTGGTGGTGATGCCATGTTTGTGAAGTGCGATGTGTCGGTCGCCTCTGAAGTCGAAACGGCGGTTGGCAAGGTTGTGGAGACGTTCGGGCGGCTGGACTGCGGTTTCAACAATGCCGGGATAGACAGCGCCATGGCGAAGACGGCTGACTGCACTGAAGAAGACTGGGACCGGGTCATTGCGGTCAATCTGAAGGGTGTCTGGCTCTGCATGAAGTATGAGATTCCGCAGATGCTCAAGCAGGGTGGTGGCACAATCGTCAACACGGCTTCGATTGGTGGGATGAGAGGCTTGGGAGGCATGAGCAACTATTGCGCCTCGAAGGGTGGTATCATACTGCTGACGCGGACGGCGGCTCTGGAATACGCCAAGTCGGGTATCCGCGTTAATGCAGTGTGTCCCGGGGGAATCAACACGCCGATGTCCAAGCGACTAGTGAAGCAACCCATGATGTCCGAGACACGGGGTAATGCCATGAAACGCTGGGGTAAGCCGCAAGAAGTGGGAGAGGCCGTAGTCTGGCTCTGCTCGGAAGCGGCCTCTTTTGTGACTGGCCACGCTATGGCGGTGGACGCTGGGTTCCTGGCAGCATAGGGGAGTGGGCCGGGCGGAGCGCGATACGGCAGCACCCGGCCTTAGTCTATGATGTCTTTGGTGCTCGGCACTCTGCCCGTGATTCTGGAGTCGAAGCGGGTCGCCGCGTCCAGGGCGCGGGCGAGCGCTTTGAAGGTTGCCTCTGCCTTGTGGTGATCGTCGTTACCCCGGGTAATCTTGACATGCAGATTCAGGCGGGCCTCTGAAGCGAAGCTCTCGAGGAAGTGGCCGACTAGGTTTGATGGCAGGTCGGCCATATTCTTATCAACGAAAGACATCTCCGACACGCAGTAGCCCCTACCGCTGATGTCAACTGCTACCAGTGCCAGGGCATCGTCCATCGGAACCACGGCGTGGGCCATTCTCACGATGCCGCGCTTCTCGGCTAGGGCTTGATTGAAAGCTCTGCCAAGGCAGATGCCGACGTCTTCCACCAGGTGGTGCGGGTCGGCGCCGGTGGCCGCGATCTTGATGTTGAAGGTGCCGTGCCGGGCCAACTGGGTCAGGAGGTGGTCGAACATCCTGATGCCCGTAGTGATCTCGAAGTCTCCACTTCCGTCCATGTCGAACTCCACGCTGACGCTGGTCTCGTTGGTTTCACGCTTCACGGTGGCGATCCTCTTGGACATCTCACTCCGCTCCTTGGCTCAGCTCCACATCACAGCCCTAGGCTTTCATGACGCGAACTGTTGGCTCTGATGGAACCTTTTGCGGGCGCCGGACGTCTTAGTATTGATATGATGGCCTCGGCGTTTCCCCCATTTCCGCTTGGTTTCCTATTTGACACTCGGAATTGTAGCATGCCTATTGACAAAAGGGAATCTCATGCTAAACTCAGAGCAAAACGCGAAGGAACGCGACTGAGAAGAGAAGGGAAGCGAGATGGAGGTCAAAGGGGGTGATAATGAAGGTACGCTGAACGGTTGCTCCAAGGGTAATGTTGGGGGGCAAGTAGCGAAGGGAAGTGGAATGCCAAGATTGCAAGAAGGAGGGTAGAAGAAGGTGACCAAAAGCAAAGTTAGTTTTGCGTTGATCATGACCTTGGTAGTAGTCAGTTTGCTTATGCTGATGTTGCCTGCGGGCGCAGTAGCAGCACCGGGAATCGTGGAAAAGAACTGGTCCGAGTCGGCGTTTGAAGGGTACGACACCTTCTACGCATCCGATGTCGTGGCCTACACGGCAGGATCAACTGCCAAGTTCGAGTTCAGAGTGAATAATGACGGGGGTACGGATCTCAAGATCACCGGTGCCTCTCTCGTGTTTGACTGGGGAACGTGCGCTCCGGTGACCCCAACGACTTTCCCATTCGTGCTGCCCGCCCACAACTATGCCTCATTCCGGTTTGAGTGTGTGGTGCCGGCGGACGCTACCAACCAGACACTTCACACCTATACAGCCATTGTGAACTATGAGGGTGACAATGGCCCCTCAAAAGTCAGTGAGGTGTACTGGGAGGATGTACCTGGTGGCGGCGTTACCTACGGGCTGAACCATACCCCGATCGTGCCAGACTCCGAGGTCATATACTTGGAGGATACAGCGGCAAACACGGTGAATGCTTTGGGCTTGAACAGCGGATACGCCATTAATGATTACACTGGCGTAATCACGTTCACGGCTGCGCCTACGGCGAATGTCCGTGCCAAGTACAAGTATACTGAGGCCGTGTTCACTGGAGATGGGTCTACACTGGTAGGCTATTTGGACCATGCCCCTGTGGTAGATGGATCTTGGGTCGTTTGCCGCGTGGACACCGTGGCTGAGACTATCACCGTTCTGACACAGACCACTGACTACACGGTAGATCCTTCCAATGGCAAGGTGACCATGGTCACGGCACCGGCCGCGTATCAGGTCATACGTGCCTACTACCAGTACTACAATCGATTCACAACCAGCGGTTCCATCGCCGTAGTCTCCGCCGATCAGGAGACCTACACGATGAACTGGCGCCGGTACAACGAGACCTACAATACCTACTGGCTGTCCATCTACAGTGGCGAGGCGCTGCAACTGGGAGGCCAGGCGGAGCAAGCGCGTGCCCAGGCTGAAATCGAGTACCGTGAAGGCAACTTTGCCGAAGCCAATGCCACAATGCAGACGGCTTTGAACAATCTCAACGCGGCCATAGCTGCTGAAGCCGCCTTCCAGACCACCATTGGGACCGGTCTGACCGCATTGCTCAGTGGTGGTGGAGAGGTGATTGATGCGTATGGTGCCAAACTGAATGCGGAAGCGCAGAACATCACCGACTTGACCGACGCACAGGTTAAGAAACTGAAGGGCGAAGCCAGTAAAGCGGCGAACACCGGCGTGTTCTACATCATGCTGGGTGTGTTCACGCTTCTCGTTGGCATTGCTGCCGTTCTCTGGGGCCTCGGGCAATTCATGGGAGCGAGGGCTCAGAAGTCGCAGGGTCCATAACCAGCGTGACTTGACTCGGCGAGCCGAGAAAGACAGGGGATGAGAAATCATCCCCTGTTTGTTTTCCGGCAGTCGGAGGTCCTACAGGAGACTGCATTGCGCAGTCCTATGCCGGATGCGTTCTCTTTGAGGTTGGGGGCCTCTGTAGAGTTTTGGCGGGTCGGGGATGTGCTCGCGTATCTGTTCAGGAAATAGGTACTTGGAGAAGGTCGCCGCCCGTGTCGGACTGGACGAACGCAAGCTGGACACCGTGGAGGGATCGGGGGTGGGCGAAGATGACTCTGCCTCCGGGGAAATCCAAGGGGTGCTCTGTGAGGAATTCAATGCCATTTTCTGCGAGATGCGCGATATCGGTTTCCATGTCGCTAACCTCCAGCGTAAGGTGGTTGACGCCTTCGCCCCTGATCTTGATGAATTTGGCTATTGTGCTGTGGGGATCGTCGGAGGCAACAAGGCTGATCGTAGCGTTGCCGAGGTAGAAGCGAGCCCCCTTGAGGCCGGGGTAGGCATAGTCGGTATGCGTCAGCATACGCGGCGTGATCCCCAGAACCCTGGAGTAGGTCGCGACTGCCGCCTCCAGGTTCTTGACGGCTATTCCCACATCGATGAAGCGTCTGACCATGGGGCGTGTTCTCTGACTAAGGGACAAGCAAAGAGGCCAGACCGGAGTCTGGCCTCTCGAGAGACGCTATGTTCGCAGCCCCATTCCTCAGGGTGCTGACTTCGACATCGCGGACTATTTGTCGGGCTGGATGAACTCAATCTGGACGCCGTGCAGTGTCTTGGGATGGCCGAAGTTGACTTTGCCACCCTCGTAGGCCAGTGGGGTGGGGCTGGTTAGTTTGACGCCGGCAGCCTCGAGGGCCTTCATGTCCTGCTCGAGGTCTTCCATACGGAGAGAGATCAAGAACACGCCTTCGCCGGTCCGCTCGAGGAACTTGGAGACCGATGTCTCCGGGTTGGAGGAAGTGATAAGGTTGATCATGACACCGTCGGGCAGAACGAATGAAGCGCCCCTCATTCCCGGGAACGCGAATTTCTCGGGTGGGGTCCACTCTGGTTTCACGCCGAGGAATGCCTGATACTTCTTGGCTGCAGCATCGAGGTCTTTAACTACTATGTTCACGCCGAAAAACTTCTTTACGCCCATGCTGTCTCTGTGATCCTCCTCTTTCTCGAAATAGCTAACCAAAGCTATTTTAACAGAATGTCGCTGAGTGCTGCAACCAGCGCGTCGGTGTGATCTGGCCTCCCGACGCTGATGCGGATGTAGTTCTTGAGGAGGGGTGTTTTGAAGTAGCGGATGAGGATGCCCCGCCGCTTCAGTTCTTGACAGATGCTCTGCGCGTTGTGGTTGACGACGGAACAGAGAATGAAGTTGGCCTCGGAAGGCCAGGGCCTCAGGTTCTGGAATTCAGCCAGCTTGTCGAACAGGCGCTGGCGCTCTGCCACGATGGCCTTGACGGTGCTCTGGAGGTAGTCGAGATCCTTCAGCGATTCGAGCGCGGCGAGTTGTGCGGCGGCGTTGACATTGTACGGCGGCTTGATCCTGAAGAGATGCTTCGCGATGTTGTCGGGAAAGACCCCGTAGCCCACCCGCAGGCCAGCCAGGCCTGCCCATTTGCTGAACGTACGCAGGACAATAAGGTTGCCATGGTCTCGAACCAGCGGAACCAGCGTCTTCTGGCTGAATTCATAGTAAGCTTCGTCGAGGACTACGACCACGGGCAGTTCCAGGAGTTGGAGGATGTCTTGTTCCGGCGTGACGTTTCCGCTGGGGTTGTTCGGGCTGGCGATGAAGATGATCTTGGTTCCCTTGCCTGCAGCTTTCTTCACTTCGGCTACGTCGACGGCGAAGTCGGCGTTGCGGGGGACAGTGGTCACCTTACCGCCCCAGGCGTCAGTACTGAACTGATACATGCCGAATGTGGGCACGCAATTAATCACCCTGTCGCCGGGATCTATGAACAGCCGCATGACAAACTCGATCAGCTCATCGCTACCGCTGCCGGCGATGATGGACTCGAATGGAGCGCTGACGTAGCGCTGCAGAGCCTGCCTGAGCTCGCGCTGTTCGGAATCAGGATAAATATGGTAGAAGGGGTACTCCAGGAGCGCCTTCTTCACCTTCGGTGAGCAGCCGTAGGGGTTCTCGTTGCCGTCCAGCTTGATGATCCGGTCAACGGCGACGCCGCTCTCGGCTGTCGCTGCCTCCAGAGGGGCGACGTAGGCGTAGGGCGTCATGCCGGTGAGGTGGGACCTGATGAGCTTCTCCGGTCCTTCTTTGTCGTTCAACGTTTCTTGTCCATCCTCTCTAGGGCATTCTTAGTATAAGCACTTCAAGAGCGAGGCGCGGGTTGGCATTGAGCTCAAGTTGTTCCGCGGCGGCTCTGATGTCACGCATGAAGGCGGCGATTCTTACGGCCGTGAGTCTCTCTGCTTGCGTGGAGAGTGATGCTTCCTGGTCAATGTTGACGATCCATCGACTGTTGTCGCACTTGATGAGCAGCAGGTCGCGCCACCATTGCAGCCATGCGGAAAGGACATCAGTCATCCTGTCTCGTCCCTTGCCGAAGAGAGCGGCGAGGTCGGCGGCATAGGCCAGGCGGTCGCGTGTACCGGCACCGGAGAGACGAGCGAAATCTGCAAGCCTCTGCTCTCTCTCCTGAAGCAGGTTCTCGTCCCGGAGGGCCTGGAGCGCCCATCCCAGGCATCCGCCAGACAGCCTGGCCAGGAGGTCTGCTTTGTCCTGCGCAACGTCGTAGTCCTTGACCAAGACGTCTACCACCAGACAAAGTGGCAGTGGCCTCAACTCTACCCGCTGGCAGCGTGACGCAATAGTGGGCAACAAGGCGCTCTCTTTGGCCGTCAGCAGGATGATCAAGATGTTGGGCGGCGGTTCCTCCAATGTCTTAAGGAGAGAGTTGGCTGCCTCACTGGACAGCATCTCTGCGCGATCAAAGATGAATACCTTGTACTTGCCTTCGAAGGGAGGCAGGTGGGCAGCGTTCTGCATCTCGGCGATCTGGCGGATGCCGATCTCCTTCTTCTCGACGGAGATTAGGTCCACGGTGTGGATATCAGAGTGTTTGGAGGCGGCAATGCGGCGGCACGAGGTGCACTCCTGACACGGGGGCTCTGTGGATGTGCAATTGACCGCCTGGGCCAGGTTCCGCGCCAAGGTGAACTTGCCCACGTGCGCCGGTCCTACAAAGAGATAGGCGTGCGAAAGCTGGCCGTTCCTCAGGCTCTGCTGGAGAAGCGTGGTGGCCCTGGAATGTCCCACTAACTGCCACATGCTTTCAGTCCGTGCTGGCGGCGATCAGGGAGAGTCATGCCCTGTCAGGTCGTCGTAGGTCTCTCGCCGTCTGATCAGGCGAGCGCTGCCTTCCTTGACCATGACGACTGCCGGTCGAAGCGACGCATTGTAGTTGCTGGACATCGGAATGGAATATGCCCCGGACGTAGGCATGGCCAGAACATCCCCAGCCTCCGTCTTCGGAAGACGTACGTCCTTCACAAGGATGTCGCCCGACTCGCAGAACTTGCCCGCGATTGTCACGACGTCGGTTTCCAGTTTGCCCATTTTGTTGGCCAGCACGGCCTCGTACTTAGAGTCATACAGGGCCGGGCGAATGTTGTCTCCCATGCCACCGTCGACGAAGACGTACCGGCGCACTCCCGGGATATCCTTTGAGCCTCCGACTCTATAGAGCGCTGTCCCGGCTTTGGCAACTATGCTCCTCCCTGGCTCAATCACCAGTCGAGGCTGTTCGAGCTTAAGTTGGCGTATCTGCTCAGTCAGCGCAGAGACAATTGCGTCGGCGTAGCGGCTGACTGGAGGAGCCGGTGAATCCAGCAAGTACTGGGAGGCAAATCCTCCGCCGATGTTCAGTTCCCTCAACTCGAACCGGTGTCGCTGCTTCATCTGCGCGGCAAACTGGAGCACGAGCGCAATCGCCTCCGCGTAAGGTTCGGCCTCGAACAGAGATGAACCGAGGTGGAAATGAAGTCCAATCAGTTGTAGGTTTGGTGTCGACATGGCCTTCGTGAGGGCTTCTTCCGCCTGTCCTGTCGCTAAAGGGAAGCCGAATTTGCTGTCCAGAATACCGGTCGCCACGTGACTGTGCGTATGGGGGTCAACGCCCGGGGACAGGCGAAGGAGGACATCCTGGGACTTACCCAGTTCGCTAGCCAGTCTGCCAAGCAACGCCAGTTCATGGAAGTTGTCCACCACGATGCGGCCGACTCCAGATTCGAGCGCCCGTCTGAGCTCATGTTCCCCTTTATTGTTCCCATGGAAGTAGACCTTGTCCAGAGGGAAACCGGCGGACTTGGCGACATGCATCTCTCCTCCAGAGACTACGTCAAGACCAAAACCTTCCTCGTGCAGAAGGCGAATGAGGGCCTGGCTGGTGAAAGCTTTGCAGGCGTAGATGGCTAGCGTGTCGGAGTAACGTTGCCCGAGTTCCCGGAGGTACTCTGAGCATTTGGCGCGGATGGTTGCCTCATCGAAGATGTAGAGCGGCGTACCGTAGATGATGGCCAACTGGACTGTGTCACTGCCACCGATGGTCAGGTGTCCCTGGTCATTCACTCCCGCTGTGAGCGGAAAGAGGGTCAGTTTGGGGAGGGCGTCTTTGTATTTCACTCAAAAGAATCCACCATCATTCGTCGGCAACACCCAGGTCTATGATATAGTCGACGGCATCCTGCACTGTGACAATCCTCCTGGCATCCTCGTCAGGTATCTCTACCTTCTTGCCACCCTTACTGAATTCCTCTTCAAGCGCCATCATCAACTCGACCAGATCGAGTGAATCAGCGTTGAAATCCTCAATGAAGGAGGCTTTTGGCGTCACCTCCTCATCCTTGACTCCAAGCTGCTCGACAATGATGCGCTTCACTCTCTCAAAAATTGTAGCCACAATAACCTGACCCTCCTCATTTGGTTTTCGATTGACAGAGCTCGGCGTAGAACGAGCCCAGAACTCCATTCACGAACTTGGATGAACTCTCTCCTCCATAGGTCTTGGCCAACTCTACTGCCTCATTGATGGCCACTTTGGCTGGAACCAGATCAAAGATGATTTCACAAATCCCCAAGCGCAGTATGTTGCGGTCAACGATGGCGATCTGGTCCAGGGGCCAGGCAGGGGCGAACCTGGGGATGAACTCGTCGATGCGCTCCCTGTTTTCTATCACCGTGGACACCAGCTCGCGGGCGAACAAAGCAGTGTCTTCGGGCAGGGAAGCCTTCTCAAGCAGGCGGTCAATTGCCATAACATAGTCATGACCGGCACAGTCGACCTCGAACAAGACCTGCAATGCGATAGCTCTCCCCTTGCGTCGGGAAGCCACAGTCGTTCTGCTCATCGTATTGACCACTGTTCTCTGCTCAGCGTTGCCGGATCAACTGGTTGATCTTACGGCACACTAGTATAGCATTGCTGTTAAGGCAAGTGAAGATGGGATGACAAGCTTGACCTCTATGATGGTCTCTTCGCTTCGGTGCTGATTGTCTTGGCTTCTCTGCTGATA
>JAFGCL010000077.1 GCA_016932645.1 Dehalococcoidia bacterium
GCGGCACAGCTCTCTGGGTAATGCCAGGCGGGCGGCAGGAGGCCGACCACTCCACGCACGAATTCCTCGACCGGCAGTTCGGGTCTCTCGGCCAACCGGGAGATGCCGGCTATGCATTGAAGCTCCTTGAGCCGCTCGTCGAGGGAGTCCTCCATCCGTTTGCGGTCGCTAACGTCGCGAGCGACACCGTGAAAACCAACGAGCTTCCCGTCCGTATCACGTATACCGCTGACGTGTTCCTCCAGCCAGACCGTTGAGCCATCCTTACGGTAGAATTCCAGCTCGACTTTCAGTGTCCGGTTCGGATCGGCCGAAGGATCCTCTTCCAAGGCCAGGTGGTGTGCGAGTACCTCCGTGGCCCGGGCCAGAGACTCGGGTGTCATAATAGCGGCTAAGTTCCGCCCCAGGCCTTCCTCCGGCGTGATGCCGATGATCATCTCCACCGATGGGCTCATATACGTAGGGCGCATGTTGATGTCTGAGGTCCAGATGAGGTCGGTGGTCTTCTCGGCGAGAAGACGGTACTTCTCTTCTGACTCCCGCAGGGCCTGCTCCGATTTCCTGCGCTCGGTGACGTCGCGGGCGACGCCATGGAAACCGATGAGCTTTCCGCTGGCGTCACGAATGCCGCTGACCTGGTTCTCCAGCCAGATGGTGGAGCCATCCTTGCGGTAGTACTCCAGCTCGATCCTCAGCGTCCGGCTAGGATCGGCCTTGGGATCCTGATCCAGCGCCAGATGCTGTGCCAGCGCCTCTGCTGCCCGGGCAGAGGACTCCGGTGTCATCTGTTGAGTCGGATCCTGTGCCAGGCGTTCTTCCGGCGTGAAGCCGAGTATCTTCTCCACCGATGGGCTGACGTAGGTAGTGTGGAGAGTCAGATCGGAAGTCCAGATGATGTCATTGGTCTTGTTGGCCAGGAGACGGTACTTCTGCTCGGATTCCCGTACCGCCTGTTCCGCCTTACGCCGCTCCTCAATGTCGCGGGCGACGCCGTGAAGTCCAATAGCAATCCCGTTGGCGTCACGAAGGCCGCTGACCTGGTGCTCCAGCCAGGCCGTTGAGCCATCCTTACGGTAGAATTCCAGCTCGATCCTCACCGTCCGGTTGGGATCCGCCTTGGGGTCATTCTCCAGGGACAGGTGCTCCAGGAGCGCTTCCTGGGCCCGTGCCAGCGACTCGAGTGTCATTCGCTGGTCCGGACCGATCGCCAGATACTCTTCCGGCGTGAAGCCCAGGATTCTCTCTACCGATGGGCTGACGTAAGTGTTGTTGAGATCGAGGTCAATGGTATAGATGACGTCATTGGTCTTCTCGGTCAGCAAGCGGTACTTCTGCTCCGATTCCCGCAGCGTCTCTTCAGCATGTTTCCGGCTGGTGATGTCCAGCAGTGAGACGAGCAGGGCCGGCTTGCCCTGGTACTCGCTTTGGATAACCATGCCGCTGATCCAGAGCCAGCGTCCATCGTTAGTACGGACCTGCAGTTCCGCAATCTCCTGCCACGAGCTGTCCGTCACCGCCTGGGCCATCTTTTCAGCGACCCAGCCGATGTCTTCCGGACGGAGATACTGCATCGAGTCTATGCCGACGAGATCGTCCGGAGACGCAAAGCCGAACATCCTGGCAGTGGCCTCGTTGGCCAGCGCCACGAGCCCGGTCGTCATGTCGATGACCTCCATGGCCGTCTGCGTGCTTTCAAAGAGGCGCCTGTACTTGGCCTCGCTGGCTCTCAGAGCCTCTTCTGCGTTTCTTCTATCAGTGACGTCCTTGCTGGCGATGACATAGCCCGATACGTTCCCAGCATCGTCATGCAGGATCTTTGCTGAAGCTTCTCCCCATATATAGTGTCCGTCGGAGTGACGGAAGCGGTATCGAAACGCGAACCCTGCCTCTCCCTGCATCCGAGCCACGTAAGCTGTCAGATCATCGACATCCTCCGGGGGAACGAAATCGAAGACGGACTTGCCGACCATGTCTTCCGGTGCATAGCCCACGATTCTCTGGTGAGAGGGGCTCGCATACTTGATGATCCCGTTCGCATCAAGGAGAGAGATGGCATCCAGCATGTTCTCGGCAATCTGCCGGAATCTCTCTTCACTCTCGCGCAGGGCCGTCTCGGCTTCCCTGCGCTCGGTGATGTCATTCAGCAGCGCCAGGGTGGCGGGCCGCCCCTCCCATTCGAACAAGGCCACGCTAATTTCTGCCCACCTCACGCCACCGTTCTTGTGCGTGACCCTGAATTGGTAGTTGTTCGGGAGTTGCTCACCGCTCAAACGCCTGACGTAGTTGTCTGCCACCATTTGCCTGTCGTCTGGATAGACAAGTTCCGCGAACGGTCTAAACACCAACTCTTCCGGCAAGTAACCAACGAAATCAGTGACCTTGGGGTTGATGAGCTTCAGCAGGCCGTCCTGGATTACGGCGATGACTTCACTGGCGTTCTCCACGAGGAGTCGGTTTCTCTCCTCCGATGTCCGTAGCGCATCTTCCATGCGTTTCCGTTCGGTGATATCCGCAATGTTGCCCAGCACCCGGACGATCCGATCTCCTTCACGAATAGCCTTGGCGCAGGTGCGCACCCAGCGCTGGTTGCCACCGAAGGTGATGAAGGGGAGTTCCAAGTCATACGTGATGCCTTCCTTAACGCATTTCTGGAATGCCTCTTCGATCACCTGCCTGGCCGGCGGTGGATAGCACTTCAGGCTTTCACTTATATGGTCGATAGTGGGGACCTTCGGGACTTCGTGAATGCGGTAGGTCTCATCCGTCCAGGCCATGGCCCCGGTCTGAACGTCGTATTCCCACCCGCCGGTGCCCGTCAGTGTCTCGGTAGCCTTCAGCAGAGCTTCACTGCGCTTCAGGGCCTCCTCTGTCGCTTTGCGGTCCGTTATGTCCCGGAAATTAGCCACGATGCCGTTCACCTTCGGGTCGTGAAGCATGTTGGTCACCGTGGCTTCGAGGGTGTGCCAGGAACGGTCCTTGTGCTGGTAGCGGACAGTGATTCCCTCAAAAGTCGCGCCGGGTTTGGCCAAGATCCGTTCCAGTGTAGCCGCCAAATACGGCATGTCATCCGGATGTATGAGCAGCTCCCCCAAAGACCTGTCGAGCCATTCATTGTGTCCGAACCCGGTCACCCGTTCCAGTGATGGGCTCTGATAGGTTATCTTGCCGCTGGCATCGAGCACTATGACCACATCTGTGGCCTTCTCTATGAGGGTGCGGAAGTGCTCCTCGCTATCCCTCAGCGCCTCTTGGGCTTTCACTTCTTCAGTGATGTTGCGGATCAGGGACATGACGGCGGGTTTCCCCTGCCACGTAAATGGTATCTCCCGGACCTCGGCCCACAGCGTCTCCCCTTTGGCGTCCACTCCTCTGATCGTGGCGATCTCGGGGGGCCACTCGCCGGCCATAATCCTCTCATAACGCTGCCAGACAGCTTGTTTCTCCTCGGGGTGAACGAGGTCCAGGAATGGCAGTCCTATCAATTGCTGCTCTGGGATGCCGGCCCCTCTGGCTACAGCCGGGTTGACATAAACCAATTCCCCATCCTGCACTATGGTGATGGCCTCGGCTGCAGCATCCATCAACCGGAGCCTGCTCTCCTCGGCGGCCCTGAGCGCGGCGTCTTTAGCCTTGTCTGCCGTTATGTCTCTCAGAGTAGCGAGAGTGGCCGTGCGGCCCTCATATTCGATTCTGGTCGCTGTAGCCGAAACCCATATCTCCCTCTTGTCTCTGCTAACCAACCTGATCTCGGCGGGGTTCGGCCCTTTCCCTTCGAGATTCAAGGCTATCATGCGGGTGACTTCATCCCGGTCCTCCTCTGGAATGAAGCTCAGCGGGTTTATCCCGACAACCTCCCTTGGCGAGTCGAAGCCAGCCATCTCGGCGGCGGCCTTGTTGGCCAGCGCTATCTCGAAGGTCGAGACGTCAAGCACCACGGCGCCGTCGGGCATACCATCGAAGAGGCGCTCATAGCGGCTCTCGGCTTCCCTGAGAGCGGCCTCTCTCTCTTTATCTGAGGTGATGTCTCTTATAATAGCGAGAGTGGCCTTCTTGCCCCCGTGTTCGATGAGAGACGCGCTGAGCGACACCCACATCAATCTGCCATCCTTGTTCCTGAGCCTGATTTCAGTGGGGGGCAGATAGCCTCTCTCTATGCTATCGGCTACCAGGTGGACAACGCGTTCCTGATCTTCCTTGGGGACGTAATCCAGGGGATTCTCGCTCACCATCTCTTCAGGTGAGGCGAAGCCGAGCATACTGGCTGCAGCCTGGTTCGCCAGCAAGACCTGGGTGGTGGCCACGTCGAGGACCGCCGCGCCGTCGAGCATGGTCTCGAAAAGGCGCTGATACAGACGCTCTGCTTCCATCAGAGCAGCTTCCCTGGTTTTCTCTGAGGTGATCTCTCTCATGGCGATGAGAGTGGCCCTCTTGCCTTCGTGTTCAATGAGGGCGCTGGTGACTGAAAGCCACACCAGTCTCCCATCTTTGGTTTTCACCCTGATCTCGGCGGGAGTCGGACGGTCCGTTTCAAGACCCTGGGCCAGCAGGACGGCAACAGGCTGCCGGTCTTCATCAGGCACGTAGTCCAGTGGATTCTGCCCCACCATCTCTTCGGGTGAGGCGAAGCTGAGGATCGTGGCAGCGGCGTTGTTGGCTTGCAGTATGCGGCCTGTGGTGGCGTCAAGTACCAGAGCGCCGCCGAGGATAGCCCCGAAAGAACGCTTGTCTGAATACTTGGCCGGTCCGTCGCCCAAACTCCGTCTCCCTCTGCGCGCGATTTCCTACCAGCTACCGGAACAGCCTCTCCAGACCGACTAGACTACTGTTCGGTATCTCAGGCACCGCACTGAATGTCTGGGCATAGACACCACCTAGCTGCGGGCCTTGCCGCCTGCGACGACAGGAGTGTCACACCGAGCGCAGATACATTATACGGTGAATGTCAAACGAGATAGTCTCGTTATGGCGTGGAGTCCCCACTGGCTCGAACTTGGAGCAGTCCTGATGGGGCGCCACCAGTCCGCAATCCCCGAGGGTCACTCTTTGTCAAATAGAGACTTGTCACTGCCGGTGCAGGCGCGTATCGGAGGGATGCGCCTCGTCGGGCCCTCACGGGTCCTGGGGTATCGCGACCACACCGCCAAGCGCCCATGCTGTCGATGGGGGGCGTGCTGAGGGGCGGAGCCCCTGCGTATTCTTCTGTCCCCCAGGAATGGGGGATTCCAGGGGGTTGATCTTCCTTATGACATGAAGATAAGGCAGTCAACGGCTGGTGGAGAGGATGGGCTGCTTGCCGGACTTGACGGTGGGCCTTATACTTCCATACTTGAATACGTTGGGCATGGTATATTAGGACCAAAGGAGAATATCGTGAATTGTCCGGCCTGCAAAGGCATCGTGGTGATAGTGGAGTATGAGCGGATTGAGCTCGACTACTGCACCAATTGCTCCGGGGTTTGGTTCGACTCCGGGGAGCTGGAACTCCTGGTAGAGCGCCTGTCATTGGATGGCGAGGCTTTCTCTCTGCGGGATATCATGACCTTACCTGACGCCAAGGTGTCAGAGAAGCCCAGGCGCTGTCCCATATGCGGGAAGAAGATGAGGAAGGTTCATGTCGGCGAGGAACCCAGGGTGCTCCTCGACGTCTGTCCCAGGCAGGACGGGATCTGGTTTGACAGCGGCGAGGTGAGCCAGGTGCTGGGCCAACTCAAGAGCAAAGGGCCGGCGGCGGGCAAGCAAGGGCGGGTGATCAACTTCCTCGGTGAAGCCTTCAAGGCGAAGGAATAGATGCACAGTTAGGAGGTGTACATGGTCTATGCTATTGTCGGTATTGTCGTCGGGGTCATTCTGCTTCTGCTGGTGATCTGGTTGTTCCTTACCTACAACGGCTTGGTGAGGCTGCGCAACCAGACCAAGAACGCCTGGTCGCAGATCGATGTCCAGCTCAAGCGGCGGCACGACCTGATCCCGAACCTGGTGGAGACTGTCAAAGGTTATGCGGCGCACGAGCGGCAGACGCTGGAAGCAGTGACCGCGGCCCGTAACATAGCTCAGGGCGCTGTGGGCAAGGGCGTCGGCGAGCAAGCCAAGGCGGAGGGAGAGTTGAGCGGTGCTCTGTCCAGACTTCTGGCGGTGGTCGAAAGGTACCCCGACCTGAAGGCCAACCAGAATTTCCTGGCTTTGCAGGAAGAGTTGAGCTCCACGGAGAACAAGATCAGCTTCTCCCGCCAGTTCTACAACGACTCCGTTCTCAACTACAACAACAGGATCCAGATGGCCCCCTCGAACATAGTAGCGGGCATGTTCGGGTTCAAGACCGGCGAGTTCTTCGAGGTGACCGCGCCGGCGGAGAGAGAGGCTCCGAAGGTCAGTTTCGCCTAGCTTAGAACAGCTCGGCTATGTGGGAACAGATACGGTCCAACCAAATGAAGTCCATGGTGCTGGTGGCAGCGCTGGGATTGCTGCTGCTGGCAGTGGGCTATATGCTTGGCTTGGCCTTCATGGACAACGGCATAGCCGGCCTCATCATAGCTCTCGTCATCTGGTTCTTCATGAACCTCTTCGCCTATTTCCAGGGAGGCAGCATGGTTCTCGCCATCTCCGGCGCCAGGAAGATAGGACCGGATGATCACCCGCGCCTCTGGAACGTCGTGGAGGAGATGAAGATCGCCTCGGGCCTGGAGAAGATGCCGGACGTCTACATCATTGATGACCCGGCATTGAATGCGTTCGCCACCGGGAGAGACCCCCAGCATGCGGCGGTGGCCGTTACCTCCGGCCTGCTGCAGAAGATGAATCGCGACGAGCTGCAGGGCGTGGTGGCACACGAGATCTCCCATATCAAGAACCGCGATGTGCTCCTGATGACGCTCTGCAGCGTGACCCTAGGGGCCATCGTCCTACTGGCTTGGTATGGGACCAGGATCATGATCTTCAGTGGTGCCGGCAGGGGTGGCAGGCGGGGTGGTGGCGGTGGTGGCTATGCTGTGCTGATCATCATGATCGTCGCCATAGTACTGGCTATACTGGCGCCCATACTGGCACAGCTCATCTACTACGCGGTCTCCCGAAAGAGGGAATACCTGGCGGACGCTTCCGGGGCGCTGTACACCAGATATCCCGAAGGACTGGCCTCGGCGCTGGAAAAGATCAGCGGCTCAACGATTGAATTGAAATCTGCCAACCAGGCGTTTGCGCCGATGTATACCGCGAACCCGTTCCGCAAAAACGGTAGAGCGGCTGAAGACCTGACCAGCACCCATCCGCCCACCAGCGAACGGATCAGGATACTGCGGAGCATGGCCGGTGGCGCTTCACTGGCGGCGTACAACATGGCCTATGGCCAGGTGACCAAGGCCGGCAAGGGCATTGTTCCCGGCTCTGCGCTGGTGGGTGGGCAGACCATAGCCGCCAGAGAGGCAGCAGCGCCGGAACCGCAGCCCGAGAGGATTGAGCGGGTGAGAGAGACCTCCGACCTGATGTGGAAGATGAGCAACTACGGGCAGGTCAACTGCCAATGCGGCACCAAGATCAGAGTTCCGCCCAACTACAAAGCCAACACCATCAGGTGTCCCCATTGCGGAACCGTGAACAGCATGCCCCCGAAAAACTAGTCGGGCTCTTGCACGGTGTCGCAGCCATCAGCAACTTCTCTTTGTTGTTCGTGTCCATGCGCCCCAGCCGTGACAATTGCGTCCGGACTGTTCATAATCAGACTATGGAGCGAATCGAGGAGTTCCTTCAAGCCACCGAACTCTGTGACTTCGACAGGTGCGCCGCCATACGCAACAAGGCCTCCCACCTGGCACAGGGGTGTGGGGACAACCAGCGGAAGTTCCAGAGGGTGTACGAGTTTGTCAGGGAGTTGCCCTATGGGCTGGAGGACTGGGATGTGAAGGCATCCGAGACGCTGGCCAAAGGGTGGGGCATGTGCTGCGGCAAGACGAATCTGCTGGTGGCCATGTCACGGGCGTTGTCGATTCCGGCGAGGTACCGGGTCTTCAAGATCAAGGCGGAGCGTCGTCTGCTGAAGCAAGTAATGGAACAGAACAGCAGCGTGGCGGCCCAGTTCGGGAACTTGCCTCCGGTGCAGGACCACGTTCAATGCGAAGCCTATGTTGGCCGGTGGCAGGTGTATGACCCGTCGCGGGATTCTGCTTTCGAGAATGGTCTGAGGAAACTGGCGATCCCACTGGAAAGGGTTCCGGTGGCTGATGCGCAAGGGGCAGCCAACTACGAGATACTGGCCTCGATCGATGACTGGGCCAGAGCCAGACAGAACAGCCGGAAGGTGCGGGATGACAGGGAACTGGTCTTTGCCCGGGTGAACGTGGAGCTGGATAAGGTGAGGCGCATGGGCCGGCGGCCGTAGAGCCGACGGCCGAATGGCGAATCGCCGAGGTGTGATGGTAGTATTCGGACCGGGATTGCTGGAGGTGCACAGAGATGCGGTCGTGGGCATAATCCATTCTGCGGTTTTCGGTCCGGGTCAGGTCGGCGACCTGCCTCCCACGTGCAGAGGTGCCGTATTCCGTCCGCCTGAGCCGGACTCTATCTGCCCTACAGGCGCACTATGAACAGTTAAGGTGCAGGGGAAGACCTCCTGCTGGGGGGGTGCATAATCGCCTCAGGAGAGGGAAACAGAATGGATCTCTTTGAACATCAGCGCCAACGCCTTATGAACCGGGAAGCGCCTCTCGCGGCCAGGATGCGCCCGAGTACTCTGGCTGATTTTGTGGGGCAAGAGCACCTGGTGGGCGAGGGACGGGTGCTACGGAAGAGCATTGAGGCAGACCAGCTGTCCTCCATGATACTGTGGGGGCCGCCGGGCAGCGGCAAGACCACGCTGGCCAACGTCATCGCCACCATCACCAAGTCCCACTTCAGTCCCGTATCCGCAGTCAGTTCGGGGGTGGCCGACCTGCGCCGGGTGGTGGAGGAAGCTAAGAACAGGCGCGGGATGCAACAACAAAGAACGGTCCTTTTCATCGATGAGATCCATCGCTTCAACAAGGCGCAGCAGGACGCCATATTGCCTTATGTCGAGGACGGCACCATAACCCTGATCGGGGCCACTACGGAGAATCCGTCTTTTGAGGTCATCGCCCCTTTGCTCTCTCGCTGTCGCGTCTTCACTCTGAAAGCTCTGACCGGTGAGCAGGTGGGCGTCCTGGTCAAACGTGCGCTTGAAGACTCGGAGACGGGCTTGGCCCGGCTGGATCTGGAAGTGGATCAAGATGCCCTGAAGCACCTGGTGGCCATGGCCAATGGTGATGCGCGGGTAGCGTTGAACGCCTTGGAACTCGCTGCCATGACTACCAAGCCCGGTGCGGAAGGCAAAAGGACGATTTCGCTGGCGACGATTGAAGATGCCCTGCAGCATCGGGCTTTGCTCTACGACAGAGCGGGCGAGGAGCACTACAACCAGATATCGGCGCTGCACAAGTCACTAAGGGGCTCGGATCCGGACGCGGCCTTGTACTGGCTAGGCCGGATGCTAGAGGCGGGAGAAGACCCCTTGTACATCGTCCGGAGGCTGATACGTTTTGCCTCCGAAGACGTAGGGATGGCGGACCCACAGGCACTGACGGTGGCTGTCGCGGCGCAGCAGGCGGTGCATTTCGTGGGCATGCCGGAGGGGAATCTGGCTTTGGCCGAAGCGGTGGTCTATCTAGCCACTGCTCCCAAGAGCAACTCGCTGTACCGAGCCTATTCGGAAGTGCAGGGAGATATCAGAAAGACCGGACACCAGCCGGTGCCGCTGCACCTGCGCAATCCGGAGACTACGTTGATGAAAGACGTGGGCTATGGCAAGGGGTACAAGTATGCCCATGACTACGAAGGGCACTTTGTGGAGCAGCAGAACATGCCGGACGCTTTGAAAGACAGACAATACTACCATCCTGCTGATCAGGGCTACGAAAAGGACATCAAAGCCCGAATCAAGGAGTGGTGGAAGGGGAAGAAGTAGTCTGAGGGAATGACGTGGAGAGACGTGTTCTGATCACCGGCGGGAGCGGCCTCATCGGACGGGCGTTGAGTGCGAATATGGCGGCTGACGGCTATGGCGTAGTGGTGGTGAGCCGCAACCCGGAGCGGGTCACCGGGCTGCCGGCCAACGTTCGCGTTGAGCGGTGGGATGGCCGGACGACCGAGGGATGGGGCACGCTGGTCAATGGGGCCTACGCGGTGGTCAATTTGGCTGGGGAGGGGATAGCCAACGGCCGGTGGACTGCAGAGCGCAAACAGCGCATAAGAGACAGCCGACTCAACGCCGGTCAGGCCGTGGTCGAAGCAGTGGAACTTGCCATGGAGAGGCCACGGGTCTTGTTGCAGGCTTCCGGCGTGGGTTTCTATGGGAATCTCCTGGAAGGAAGCGCTTCGGAGAGCAGGCATGCAGGTCAGGATTCCCTGGCGCGTCTGGCCGTGGAATGGGAGGCCTCCACGCGCCGGGTGGAAGCCATGGGTGTGCGGAGGGTTGTATTGCGGACGGGGGTCGTGCTCAGCAGGAATGGTGGCGCACTGCCGCGGATAATGTTGCCTTTTCGGTTCTTCGTCGGTGGCCCTGTCGGAAGCGGCAGGCAATGGATGTCTTGGATACATATTGAGGACGAGGTCGGGGCGATTCGGTTTCTGGTTGAGAATGAGAAGGCCAAAGGCGCCTTCAACCTGAGTGCCCCGAAACCGGTGACGAACGCCGATTTCAGCCGGTCACTGGGGCGGCAACTCGGTCGTCCGGCGATCGTGCCAACACCGGAGTTCTTGTTGCGGCTGGTGTACGGTGAAATGGCGGATGTGTTGCTCCACGGCCAGAGGGTTCTCCCGCGGCGGCTGACGCACATGGGTTATGGCTTCCGGTTTTCTGAGATCGACGCAGCGCTGGAGGATATCCTATCGTGAGGTGTGGGGACTGCTGTAAAGCACCCTGATGTCGGTGGCGTTTTACGTGGGCAGAGTTGTTCAGCCCTACCTATTTCACGGAGGGAGATTCGAGCAGAGACATGGTTGAGAGTGGAAAGACAACACAGGATCACGTGAGATTCCCCGCATCCGGGATTGTACTGGAAGGGATATTTGAGAGACCGAGAGGAGAGAATCCGTTTCCGTCAGTAGTAGTTTGCCACCCGCATCCCCTCTACGGCGGGGATATGTACAACAACGTCGTCTCCGTGATATGTCAGGCCCTGGGCCAGGGTTCTGTCGCCACCTTGAGGTTCAACTTCCGCGGGGTTGGCCGAAGCGAGGGGGAGCATGGGGAGGGGATTGGGGAGCAGGATGATGTCAGAGCAGCGCTGGACTTTCTCGAATCTCGGGCTGATGTTGACAAAGGCCGGATCGGGGTGGCTGGCTACTCATTTGGAACCAGAGTGGTCATGCCCGTGGCGCTGCGGGATTCCAGGGTTCGGGCGGTAGCTTTGGTTTCGCCGTTCCTCGCTGATGCGGACTGGCAGAGTCTGAAGACGTACAGCATTCCTAAGCTGTTCATCTGCGGCGGGGAGGACAACATCATATCGCCGCACAAGGTGAAGCGTCTGGCTGGAGAAGCCGCTGCTCCCAGCGAATGCGAAGTGGTTTTTGGGGCGGACCATTTCTGGTGGGGATTCGAGGGCAAGATCGGCCGGAAGGTGTCGGACTTCTTCAGGAGCGCGTTCTTCGGGCAGGCGTCCTAGGGAAGCAGCGCAATCGGCGTCAATCTGACCTATGGCTTGGTGGCATCCAGTCACCAGGGTGCACAGGGGGGAACATGCAGCACCCACAAGCTGCCCAGGGCTCTCCTGGTTCCTCATGGCGCAGGAATGGCGCACGACAAGCAGGGAGAGTTATCATCTAGGGTAGACGATAGCAGCATGAAAAGGAGCCAGATGTCCCTGAAAGCCAGAGAAGCCCAATCAGAGAACGGACCAGAAGAACGGAAGCTCAAGCGGCTGTTTACTCCGGTCAAGATCGGGAACCTGGAGTTGAAGAACCGGATCATCATGCCACCCATGATCGAACGGCTGGCCACGAATGGCGCTCCGAACGACGCGGTGAAGGACTTCTACTCCGCCAGGGCGAGAGGCGGTCTGGCGCTAATCGTACTCACGCCCGGCATTGTCGACATAAGCATGGCTTCGCCGATTCAGCTAGGCATCTACGATGACAGTTTCATTCCCGGACTGAGACAGTTCACCGACCTGATCCATTCCTGCGGGGCCCACATGGGCATCCAATTGATGCACCTGGGGCGCCAGAGCGGCGAGATTCAGGGCTACAAGCCGGTGGGCCCCTCGCCGATACCCGTCACGCCGAGGGATGAAGTGCCGCGTGAGCTGACCACCGGCGAAGTCGACGGGCTGGTGGAGGAGTTCGCCGAAGCCGCCCGGAGGGCCAGAGACGCCGGCTTCGACATGGTTGAGCTTCATGGTTGCCATGGTTACCTCCTGAGCAGCTTCCTGTCACCCCTCACCAACAAGCGCAGCGACAAGTACGGCGGCAGCGTGGCGAAGAGGGCCCGGTTCGTGGTGGAGATTGTGAAGCTGATCAAGGAAAAAGTGGGACAGGACTTCCCCGTCAGCGTCCGGATGAACGGCTCGGACTACATGCCGGGTGGAACGACGGTGGACATGGCGCGGCAGACAGCGAAGCTGCTGGAGGAGGCCGGCGCCGACATGATCGGGGTGTCTGGCGGCGCCTACGGTTCGTACCCGGTCATTGTTCCTCCGTATGACCAACCGCGCGGCTGCAATGTGCCTCTGGCCGCGGCTGTCAAGGAAGTGGTCAAGGTGCCGGTAGCGGTAGCCGGCCGCCTGGATGACCCGTTCGTAGCTGACGAGGTGCTGCTGTCCGGGAAGGCTGATGTGATAGCGATGGCCAGAGGACTTCTGGCCGATCCGGAGCTGCCGAACAAAGCCGCACGGGGCGACTTTAAAGGGATCCGCCGGTGCATCGCCTGCAACGTTTGCATAGACGGTGATCCGACCCCGGTGTCGCCGATCACCTGCACGGTGAACCCGGAAGCCGGCCGCGAGCGTGAGATGGTGATCACGCCCGCGCCGCTCCCGAAGAGAGTGGTGGTCATTGGCGGAGGATTGGCGGGCCTGGAGGCGGCCCGGGTGGCCGCCGCAAGAGGCCATCAGGTCACTCTATATGAAGAGAACGCAGAGCTTGGCGGGCAGTGGTTGCTGGCCTCGAAGCCGCCGCACAAGGAGGATCACCTGCTGCTCCTGGGTTATCTGGTAGAGCAACTGGACAGGCTGGGCGTGGAACGGAAGTACGGAGTGAGAGTCACTGCCGCCTTGGTGGAAGGGGCCCGACCTGATGTGGTGCTGGTGGCCACGGGAGCCAAGCCGATTGTGCCGCCGATTCCCGGTGTGGACCGGGGAGAAGTGGTCACGGCCTGGGACGTCCTGGGTGGGGGAAAGGTGGGGAGGCGGGTGCTGGTGGTGGGGGGTGGGCTGACAGGGCTGGAGACGGCGGAGTTCCTGGCTGAACAGGGGAAGGAAATCGTGCTGGTGGAGATGCTCAAACGAACCGGTGCCGACATGGGCGCCACTATCAGATGGCATCTCATGAACCGGACCAAGAACCTCAACATCAAGACCTTCGTGTCTACTCAAATCAAGGAGGTTCTGCCCAAAGGCGTCGTGGTCGTGTCGCGAAATGGCGTCGAAGAGACTTGGGATGCTTTTGACACAATAGTGCTGGCTTGCGGGGTCAGGCCGAAAGATGAGCTGTCGAAGCAGATCGAGGGGAATGTGAAGGAAGTCCACGTGGTTGGCGACGCGGCCAAAGCCCAGCGAGGCTTGGAGGCCATCCGGAGCGGGAGTGAGATCGGACGCAAGATATAGACAAGCGGCTTGGTATCGTGCATAATGTGAAGCGGATTGTGAAGGAAAATGGTATAATGTAGCCACATGGCAGACCGTCCCACAGAAGGCGAAAACAACCACAACGGCAGCGACAGCTACACAGCACGGGACATCCAAGTCCTCAAGGGGCTGGAAGCAGTCCGCCGCCGCCCCGGAATGTACATCGGCAGCACAGACCACACCGGCCTTCATCACCTTATCTTCGAGATCGTCTACAACAGTATTGATGAGGCCATGGAGGGCTGGTGCAGCCGGATCGATGTGACCATCCTGGAGGGGGGCAAGGTCAGGGTCGAGGATAACGGTCGGGGCATCCCGGTTGATATCCATCCGCAGACCGGCGTCTCGGCTCTGGAAACGGTGATGACCATCCTGCACGCCGGAGCGAAATTCGGCGGCAAAACCTACAGAGTGTCAAGTGGTCTTCATGGGGTGGGAGCTTCCGTGGTCAATGCTCTCTCATCCTACATGAAAGTGGTGAGTGAGCGTGATGGAACGCGCTATGTTCAGGAGTACGATTGTGGGATTCCCAGAGGGCCGGTGAAGCCGGAAGGTTCTGCGGAAAGACACGGGACAACCACCGAGTTCATACCAGACAAGAGCATCTTTGGCGACTGGGAATACGATTTCGATTATGTAGCGCAGAGACTGCGAGAGTTGGCCTATCTCCAAACGAATGTACAGATAGGCATACACGACGACAGAACCGGTGAGGACTCGGCGTTCTACTTCGAAGGGGGGATAGCCAGCTACGTCCGCTACTTGAACCGGAGCAGGACGCAGATCCACCCGGGCGTCATCTATATGTCTAAGCAGGTTGATAGCACGAGCGTGGAAGCAGCCATGCAATATAACGACGGATACAACGAATTGATTGTCTCTTTCGCCAACTGCGCCAACACGATCGATGGCGGCAGCCACCTCACGGGCTTCCGCTCGGCTCTGACCCGCGTCCTCAATGACTTCGTACACAAGATCAAGCAGGACAAGGGCAACGAACTCAATCTGCTGGGGGAGGATGTGCGGGGTGGGTTGACCGCTGTGATCAGTGTCAGGCTGAATGAGCCCCAGTTCGAAGGGCAGACCAAGGGCAGGCTGGGCAATCCGGAGACGAGAGGCCATGTAGAGTCAGTGGTGGCCGACCAGTTGACCTTCTACCTGGAGCAGCATCCCAACGAAGCGAAGTCGATCATTGAGAAGTGCCTCACCTCGGCCAAGGCCAGGGAGGCTGCCCGCCGAGCCCGGGAGCTGATTCTGAAGAAGGGGCAGTTTGATGGCTTCACTCTGCCGGGGAAGCTGGCGGAATGCGCCGAAAAGGACCCGGCGCAATGCGAGCTCTTCATAGTGGAAGGTGACTCCGCAGGCGGTTCGGCCAAGCAGGGAAGGGACCGCCGCTTCCAGGCGATACTGCCGCTGAAGGGCAAGATCCTCAACGTGGAGAAAGCCTCCTATGACAAGATGCTTTCACACGAGGAAATCCGGGCCCTGATCACCAGCCTGGGTGCAGGGATAGCGGACCAGTTTGACCTCAACAAGGTGAAGTACCACCGTATTATCATCATGACGGATGCTGACGTGGATGGCTCCCACATACGCACCTTGTTGCTCACCTTCTTCTTCCGCCATATGCACGACTTGATCTGGCAGGGCTTCCTCTATATCGCTCAGCCTCCCCTATACCGCGTCCAGGGGGGCAAGGAGCAGCACTGGGTCTACTCGGACAAGGAGAAGGATGACTTGGTGCACAAGCTCAAGAGCAAGAAGGTAGAGGTGCAGCGGTACAAGGGCTTGGGGGAGATGAGCCCCGAGCAGTTGTGGGAGACCACCATGAATCCTGCCACCAGGACCGTGCTCCAGGTCAAGATCGAGGACGCTGCCAAAGCCGATGAAGTCTTCCGCAAGCTGATGGGAGAAGAAGTCGCCCCCCGCAGAGACTTCATCCAGGCCCACGCCAAGAGCGTCAGGAACCTGGATATCTAGTCCTGAGTTGGGGAGGACTGCCACCCCTCAGCCAGTCAAACCAACCCACGAACGATTCTGGCGGATTCCACAATCTGGGAATCCCCCTCTGCCAAAGGGATCCCAGTCATGTTCGATCCGAACGATGACCTGCGTCCAGGCGCTAGCCAGCCGATCCAAGGGCTGGCACGTTACTCTCTCCTGACCTATAATCACCTTCACGACGGGTGTTTCTCCTGGTAGCTGTGGGGGCCTGTCGGGCGAGGGGAAGCAGGATGGCATCCGAGAAAGACAAGCTTGCCAAACTGATGGAGACGCTGTCAGGCCTGGAGAGCGTGGTCGTAGCTTTTTCCGGCGGTGCAGACAGTGCGTTGCTTCTGAAGATGTGCCGTGATGTGCTGGGTGAGAGGGTGCTGGCAGTGACGGCGGACTCCCCCATCCATTCGGCGCATGAGGTGGAGGACGCTGGAAAGATGGCCGAATCGTTGCGAGTGAAGCACATTGTGGTTCATACCGCGGAACTGCAGGATTCTCGTTTCACTGCCAACTCGCCTGACCGGTGCTATCACTGCAAGATGGGGCTGTTCCAGGCGCTGAAGGAGATTGCGGCGGACAATGGGGTGTCAAACATCGTTGAGGGATCGAATGCCGATGACCTGGGAGACTACCGGCCCGGGGCTCGGGCTGCCGGCGAGATGGGCGTGCAGCAGCCGCTTCAGGAGGCGGGGCTGACCAGGGCCGAGATAAGGGCCATCTCGAAGGATCTGGGACTACCGACCTGGAACAGGCCCTCCGAAGCCTGCCTGGTCTCGCGGGTTCCCTACGGCAGCCCGATAACGCCGGAGGCTCTGGCGCTGATCGATGCGGCGGAGACCTTCATCCGGAGCCTGGGGATTGTTCAGGTGCGCGTTCGGCACTATGGGCAGACAGCCAGAATAGAAGTGATGCCTGAGGAGGTAGAGAAACTGGCGCGCGAAACCAACCGGCTGCGTGTGGTCAATCAATTGAGGGGATTGGGCTACATATATGTTACACTCGACCTCGCCGGCTACCGGACGGGTAGTCTGAACGAAGGGGTACCATTGTGAATTCAGAGCACTTGCGCCAGTTACTAGAGAAGGTGAAGTCGGGCGACATTGGCGTAGGGGAGGCGCTGGACCAACTAAAGTTCATGCCGTACGAGGACATCGGTTTTGCCAAGCTGGACCATCACCGTCTGCTCAGGAGGGGCTTCGCAGAGGTCATTCTGTGCAAGGGCAAGACGCCGGACCAGGTAGCTGGCATCGTCAAGCGGATGGCTTTGTCTGCAGGTACCACCTTGGCCACCAAAGCCAGCCCGGGGGTTTTCGATGCTGTGCGGCAGGTGGCGCCGGGCGCCCGCTATCATCAGTTGGCCGGCCTGATTGTCATC
Organism: Dehalococcoidia bacterium; assembly: GCA_016932645.1. Taxonomy (GTDB): domain Bacteria; phylum Chloroflexota; class Dehalococcoidia; order UBA2247; family RBG-13-53-26; genus JAFGCL01. The sequence goes on from JAFGCL010000077.1 coordinate 17,218, forward strand.
GGAGATGCCCCGCCAGCGGCGGCGGAGGGATACATCTTGATCGTCACAGCAGGCACGGGTGACATCCAGGTAGCCGAAGAGGCCGCGATCACAGCGGAGACCATGGGAAGCCGGGTGGAGAGAGCCTACGACGTCGGGGTGGCCGGCCTGCATCGCTTGCTGGACTGCAAGGACAAGCTGCTGGGAGCCAATGTAGTCGTGGCTGTGGCCGGGATGGAGGGGGCCCTGGCCAGCGTGGTCTCGGGCATGGTGGATACGCCGGTCATTGCGGTGCCGACCAGTGTGGGGTATGGCGCCAGTTTCGAGGGGTTGGCCGCTCTTCTGGGCATGCTGAACTCGTGCTCACCCGGCGTGGCTGTGGTCAACATCGACAATGGCTTCGGGGCTGGATATCTGGCCAGCATGATAAACCGGAGAAGCGGGGTGAAACGTTGAGGATCGCCTATCTCGACTGCTTCTCCGGCATCAGTGGGAACATGGTCCTGGGGGCTTTGGTGGACTTGGGGCTGGATTTGGAGAAGGCGCGCGCGGAGCTGGGCAAGCTACCGTTGAGCGGATATGGGATAGAGGTCAGCAAGGTGACCAAGCGAGGGATCAGGGCTACATACTTGGATGTCGTCACGGCGCACCCGGATACACCCCGGATGCTCAAGGACATCATAAGCCTGATTGACCGGAGCCGGCTTGATGAGGGCTTGAAGAGGCATGGTAGAGAGGTATTCGTGCGGTTGGCCGAGGCAGAGGCGAGAGTGCATGACTTGGACATGGAAGCGGTGCACCTCCATGAGGTCGGAGCCATCGATACGCTGGTTGACGTATTCGGCACTCTCATAGGGATGAAGGTGCTTGGTATCGAAGAGGTCCGCTGTTCCCCGCTCAATCTCGGCAGCGGGCTGGCGCAATGCAGCCATGGCTGGTTGCCCGTCCCCGCGCCGATCACCGTGGAGTTGCTGCGCGGCGTGCCGGCTTACACCGGTGAAGCGAAGGGGGAGTTGACCACACCTACCGGCGCGGCGATCGCCACCGGAATAGCTGCCGGGTTCGGCGACATGCCGCTGATGAGAGTCGAGGGCGTGGGCTATGGCGCTGGAAAGATGGACCCGGAGGTTCCGAACCTCCTGCGGATTCTTGTGGGCGAGCGTGTTGGGACTGCCAGCGCTCTCTCTACGGAGCGGGTCACGGTCATAGAGACCAATATCGACGACATGAATCCCCAGTTCTACGACCACATCATGGAGGGCCTGCTGCGGGCTGGCGCTCTGGACGTGTTCTTGACGCCGGTGCAGATGAAGAAGAACCGCCCCGGGGTGCTTCTCTCGGCTATCGGCCGGAGCGAGAGCACACAGAGCATCGTCGATGTCATGGTGAGAGAAAGCACTACTTTGGGTGTGAGGATCAGCGAGACGCTGCGTGTCTCTCTTCCGCGCTCCGCCGGTCTGGTCGATACCAGGTTTGGCCAGATCAGGATAAAAGTGGCCCGGAGAGACGATGGGTCAAGTACTATGAAACCGGAGTATGATGACTGCAAGAAGGCGGCCAGAGAGCACAACGTGTCCCTGGGCTCGGTCTACTCCGAAGTGCAGAAAGCCTGGGGAGAGTCCGGCGGCACAGGCACGCTTTGATACTCTGCTGGTGGGTGCACGATTGCCCCGTCCAAGAAGTGTCAGATTCGAACTCCCAAATCCTGAACCCCAGGGTGAGAATCCCAGCCTATTGCCGACAAGGTCCCCTCCCCGGTTTCAGGCATTGGGGCGTTTCTTGTATCCCCGAGACTCAGGGTCAGGGGTTTGATGCTATCATTGATCCAAGACTGAGCAAGGAGCAGTGAATGTCCGAAGTCTTCTTTCTCGACTATTCAAAAGAAGTGGATGTTCTCCCGGGTATTGAGGGGTTGTGCGCTCAATCAGGCATCCTCAAGGGCATATCCAAGGGAGACTCGGTGGCGGTCAAAGTACACATGGGGGAGTTGGGCAACGTCACCTACATCCGGCCGGCATTCTTGCGGAAAGTGGTTGATCTGGTTAAGAAGCGCGGTGCCAAGCCGTTTGTCACGGATACGGTGACGCTCTACCCCGGAGCCAGAAGCAACAAGAAGAGGTATTTATCCACAGCGGCATACAACGGGTTCGTCAAAGAGAGCGTGGGAGCGCCTATTGTAATTGCCGACGGGGACGGCGATGAGGGTACGCCTGTGGCCTTGGAGGACGTCGTGGGACGATGCGACCTGAGAGAGGTGGAGGTAGCCAGCGGCATCTACGATGCCGACTTCCTGCTGGTGTTGTCTCATGTGAAGGGACACATGATCACCGGCTTCGGCGGGGCGGTGAAGAACCTGGGAATGGGCTGCGTGGCCAAACGATCCAAGAGAGAGCAGCATAGAGCGAACCCACCTCTGCTGGACGATTCCAAATGCGATGGATGCGAAGGCTGCCTGGAGGTGTGTCCGGTTGACGCCCTGTCGATGCGCGGTGGCAGGCCCCAACGGGACCCGGAGAAATGCATCTACTGCGGTACATGCCTCTTTGCATGCAGCCGCAAGGCCCTTTACTGGGAGCGGAAGAACAAAGAACGGTTCCAGGTGTATCTGGCTCATGCTGCTGCGGCGGTGGTGCGTGGATTTGGGCATAGAATCGGGTTCGTCAACTTCGTCCAGGACGTAACGCCACACTGCGACTGCGCCGCGCCTGCGGGCAGGGTGCTGTTTCCAGACATCGGCATTCTGGCTTCCACTGACCCGGTAGGTTTGGACAAGGCCTCGCTGGACCTGATAGACAGAGCTCGCATGATTGGGGTCACAAAGCCCATATCCGGCCCGGACAAGCTGGGGAAGTGGCACCAGGTGGATAGCCTGGTGCAGCTCAGGACGGCGCAGGAATTGGGCATGGGCAGCATGGACTACATTCTGTCAAACCTCTAGGCCGCGCTTTCTGAGGGTCGCCAGCCGATGTCCTTGCATGTACGCCCGCCTCGTTGACAGGAGTTGCTCTCAACACTAGTATGATACATAGTAATCCGATGTATGCATCACGCGGGATTCCGGTGTGAGGAAGGTGGCCGTTATTGCGGACAGCATTGGCTGCATTCCGCGGGACCTCGTCGAGACCTTCGGGATCGAGATAGTTGCGCCTAACATCTACTGGGATGGCAGCGTCTACCGTGACTGGCTGGACATCAACCCCGGCCAGGCGTATGAGTTGCTCCAGAAAGACCCGGAGTCATTCTCCACTGCGGCCCCGTCGCCGGGTGATCTGGCGGATACCTATCGGAAGATCAGCCGGACTGCTGAGAGTCTGGTTTTCATCACTTTATCCTCCAGGGTCAGTACTCTGCACAATGCAGCTCTTGCCGCTAGAGGGTTGGTGAAGGACGAGTTGCCCGAAACGAGGATAGAGGTTCTGGATTCACGCACCTGCACAGGTGCGGAGGGCTTTGTGGTGATGGCCGCAGCCCGCGCGGCTTCTGAGGGGAAAGGCCTGGCGGAGATCATCGATGAGGCCAAGAGTGTACGCGACCGGGTGGACCTGCTTTTCGTTCTGGACACCGTCCGCCATGCTTACAGGACGGGGCGGATTCCCAGGCTCGCTTCCCGAGTGGGATCTCTGCTCGATGTGAAACCGGTGATGGGCTGGTGGGACGGAGCGGCACGTTTTAAGGGCATGACCCGAAGCAAAGACAAAGGGATCGACCAGATCGTTGGCCTGATGCGCAGTCGCGTTCACGGGAAGCGGGTGCATGTTGCCGTTCATCACGCGGATGCGGCTGAGGAGGGAGAGAAGCTGAAGGAACGCGTGCGCAAGGAGTTCGACTGCGTTGAGTTGTGGCTCACCGAATTCAGCCCGATTATGGGCTATTCTGCCGGCAGAGGAGCTCTGGGCCTTGCATTCTACGCCGAGAAATGAGATTCTAGGCAAGTGAATTGCTGGTGTCTTGTTGGGAGAAAGACGGTGAGATCTGTAATGATTCCGGTCTGGATGTGAAGAGAGAAAAAAGGGGGCGCTATGGAGTATGGGAAGGAACTCTTGAAGGGAAGCACCGAGACGCTACTGCTCTCGCTGCTGCGGGGTCAGCCGATGTATGGCTACCAGATCATCAGAGAGTTGGAGAGCAGGAGCGGGGGCTACTTTAGATTCAGAGAGGGGACGCTCTATCCGGCGTTGCATCGACTGGAAGCAGCCAGGCTGGTGGAGGGGAGTTGGCGGAAGCTCCCGTCAGGCAAGGAAAGGCGGTACTACCAACTGACGGACAAAGGTCTGAGTTTGCTGGAAGTGAAGGTAGTCGAGTGGCAGGGTTTCTCATCAGCGGTAAATCTGATCATGGAGCCCGCCAGCTAGGGGAAAGTTCAGAGATGTCGGGCGAAGTCAAGAGCTCTCTCAATGCTCTCCGGCTGCAACTGAAGCTGGATCCTTCTTCGGAGAAGGAAATCCTGACTGAACTGTACGACCATTTCGAGGACCGGGTCGGGGAACTGCAGGAATCTGGACTCTCTGAAGAGGAAGCGATTGCTATAGCGTCGCAGGAGTTCGGGCCGTCAAACAAGGTGGCTGAGGAACTGAACGAGGTGCACAGCATCAGCAACTGGCCACAGGCGGTCATGGCGGCGTTGCCCCACGTGCTCTTCGGGCTTCTCTTTGCCTTCCGCCAGTGGACCAATGCCTTCTGGCTGTCGATCATCATCATATCCGTGTTTGGTGCTGTGGCCTACGGATGGAAGCACAATAAGCCGACCTGGTTCTTCACGTGGTTGGGCTATGCGCTTGCTCCGTTTCTGGTCGTCGGCTTGGTGCTCCTCGACAAAGCGCTGGGCGCAGCGGACCTGTCCAGCTCCTGGTGGCTGTGGGCTTCCGTCGTGGTCTACTTCTCGATAGTGGCGGCAATATGCACCATAATTCTGGTGCATACATGGAGACGGGATTGGCTGCTTGGGTCGTTGTCGACCCTGCCGTTCCTGGCTGTGATCGGATGGGTTCTCACAGATCGGTGGAACAATGGCCTCATACAGGGTGGCGGGTTTCTCCACGGCCTTGAGCCGTGGATAGCTCTGAGTTTCCTGGCGTTGGCTGGCATAGTGATCATTTTCACCCGGCTGAAGAAACGCTGGTTGAGGGTTGGCGTCCTGCTGGTGGCCGCGCTTGTCATTCTCACCATGATGGCATCCGCCAGCGGCAGGAGTGTGAACTTGGCCAATCTGGTAGTTCTGGCCATCATTGCTCTGGTCATTATCCTCGGCCCGGCCCTCGTGGACCGGCGGCTGGGTCCCCGGGAACAGGACGGCTGGGCGGGTTCCTGGGAGCGGCACTCCCGCGAGTAGCGGCGAGAGGCGCAGAGCGGCAAATCAGGGATTCTAATGCTAAGCAACATTCTGTGGATCATCGGCGCGTACCTGTACGGTGCGGTACCGGTGGTCTATCTCATCGGGCGGCTGAGGGGCGTGGATCTCTCTAAAGAAGAGGACATGCATATCAGCCTTTGGCGGAAGGTCGGCCGCGTCGAAGGGTTTTTCGGCATTCTCTGGGACGTGGTCAAGGGCGCGATCGCTGTGCTGGTGGTCGACCGAGGCTTCCACCTGGAGGACTGGGTGGTGGCCGGGGTGGGAGTGGCGGTGATCCTGGGGGAGATGTGGTCGGTGTTTCTCAAGTTGCGCGGTGAGAAATCCAATACCACCGGTATGGGCATGGCGGCTGCGCTGGTCTACCAGGCCATCCCGTTTATTCTGGTGCCGATCGTGATTGGGGCCGGCATCCGGACGATTCCCCGGTTCTTTCGCCGGGGTCAGAGCATGGATGAGCGCATGGAGTTGGGCGGCCCCCCCAGCCTTAGCCTGCCGCTGGGGATGTTCTTCGGCTTCGCCCTGTTCCCGCTGGGGTGCTGGGTGATGGATGCGGGGTGGTGGAGGATCGGAGCAGGGATCGCTCTCTTCGCGCTGATCGTGACCAAGCGGTTGACCGACGGGCTGACCGAAGACATCAAGAAGGAAGGCCTCAAGGCCGGTATTCTGGTGAACCGCATGCTCTTCGACCGCAGTCACATCTAGGCGGCTTCTCTGTTAGGCCTCATCTGAAATCGACGTCATCTTCCGCTCGTTTCAAAACCTATCGGAATGCCATATAATTGGCCATGATGAAGGCGACCCGTCTGGCTGACGATGTCGGCGTGCTGAAGCAGAGCCTGCCCCCGCTGCCGGAGCCCGTGGCCCATCCGGCTCTCATCGTCGTGAGCGGCCTGCCCGGCACGGGCAAGTCCTACTTCTGCCGCAAGCTGGCGGAGAGAATCGACCTGGTCATCCTGGAGAGCGACAGCCTGCGCAAGCTGCTGTTTCCCGCTCCTTCGTACAGCAAAGAGGAGAGTATACAGCTCTTCCGGGCCTGCCACGGGCTGGTCGAGGAACTGCTGAGGAAAGGGATCAGCGTGGCGCTCGATGCCACCAATCTTGAAGAGCACAACAGGGAGCAGCTCTACCATATCGCGGACCAGTCCGGCGCAAAGCTGATTATCGTGCGCATAGAGGCGCCGCCGGAGTTGGTGCAGCAGCGGCTGGAGGGACGTGCGAGGAGGGTGGATCAGTCGGACCATTCAGAGGCGGACTGGGATGTGTACAGCAAGATGAAGCCGACGGTTCAAAAGATCAACCGCAACCACTTTGCCGTTGATAGCTCCAGGGACATTGCCCCAGTCATCGACAAGATCGTACGTCTGGTGAACCGGTAGTATGTGCAACAAGTCATTTGGCTTGGCACCCTCGCCCGGACCCTCTCCCATCAAGGGAGAGGAAATCTCATGCCCACCGGGGCGTGCAGAGGGGCGCAGCTCCTCTGCGTCTCTCCTTTCCCCCTTTGCTAAAGGGGGACCGAGGGGGATTGGCTAAGGCGAACAACCAAAAGGAAAAGAGAGGAGACCGGAACTGGAAATCAAGGTAGTTATCGGCGATTGCACCAAAGTAGAGGCTGACGCCGTCATCGTCAACCTGTTCGAAGGCGTGACCCAGCCGGGGGGTGCGACGGGGGTGGTCGACAAGGCGCTCGACGGCGCGATTACCCAGCTCATTGCCGCCGGCGAGATCAAAGGGAAGTCAGGGGAATTGACGCTGGTTCACAGCCTGGGCAAGATACCGGCCAAACGCGTGGTAGTGGCTGGCTTGGGGAAGCAGGCGCAGTTCAACGTCGATTCCATCCGGCGCGTGAGCGCCGAGGCCAGCCGCTTTGCCCGGAGCAAAGCGGCCAGGAGGGTGGCTACTATTGTGCACGGGGGTGGGGTGGGCGGCGTCGAGCCGGACAGGGCGGCACAGGCTATCACCGAGGGCGCGATCCTGGGGCTGTACCGGTTCCGCAGGCACATGTCCAAGGAACCGGATAATGGTGATATCCAGGAGCTTCTCATTGTCGAGAGAGACGAAGCCAAGCGTGCACAGTTAGAGAAGGGGCGTGATGTCGGCAGCGTGGTGGCGGAAGCGGTCGTCTTTGCCCGCGATATGATCAACGAGCCGGCCAACTTCATGACGCCCAGCATTATGGCTGACATTGCCCGAAACCTCGCTAGTGAATGCGGGATGGAGCTGACGGTGCTGGAGCGTCCGCAGATGAAGGAAATGGGGATGGGCGGGCTGCTGGGCGTGTCACAGGGCAGCCATCAAGATCCCAAGTTCATTGTCTTGTCCTACAAGGGTGATGCAGGGTCACCGAAGACGGTGGGTCTGATTGGCAAGGGCATCACTTTCGACTCCGGCGGCATTTCGCTGAAGCCGTCTGAGGACATGGGCGAGATGAAGGGTGATATGGCTGGCGGCGCTACGGTCATGGCTGTCATGCGGGCGGTGGGGAGGCTGAAGCCGAAGATCAATGTGACGGCTGTCATCCCGGCAACCGAGAACCTGCCGGGCGGCAGCGCTCTGAAGCCGGGCGACGTCATTAAAGCCATGAATGGGAAGACCATCGAGATCATCAGCACCGATGCTGAAGGGAGGCTGATCCTGGCCGACGCCCTCTCGTATGCGGTGAAGAACGGTCTGTCTCCGGCAGTGGACGTAGCGACTTTGACCGGTGCGGTCCGGGTGGCGCTGGGGGATGTGACGGTGGGCGTGTTCAGCAACAATGATGAGTTATCGAAGAAGGTGATGGTGGCGGCGGCCGAGGTCGGTGAGCGAATGTGGCAGATGCCGATGTTTGAGGAGTACAAGGAGCAGTACAAGAGTGACGTGGCAGACGTCAAGAACACCGGGGGAAGGTACGGAGGCGCCATAACGGCGGCCCAGTTCGTTGGCGAGTTTGCGGGTGATACCCCCTGGGTTCATCTGGACATAGCCGGCACATCTCTGTCCAAGAAAGAGAAAGGTTACGTCGTGAAAGGCGCTACCGGGGTTACGGTGCGCACACTGGTCAATCTAATCGTGAATCTGGAGGCGGAATAGCGCAGTGTTGTTAGTTTGGAGGTGGTGATCATGAAGATCAAGTGGCTGGGACATGCGTCATTCCTGATAACCTCTGACAGCGGGGTGCGGGTGATTACCGACCCGTATGCCCGGGGTGGGGGGATCGACTATGGACCGATCCAGGAGACGGCGGAAATCGTGACCGTGAGCCACAAGCACCAGGACCACAACAATGTTGGAGCGGTGAAAGGCAAGCCGACAGTGGTGGATGCGCCCGGGGCGAGGAGTGTCAAAGGCATTGATTTCCTTGGGGTAGCCAGCTACCACGACGGGACCAAGGGGGCACAGCGCGGCCCGAACATAATCTTCTGCTTCACGGTTGACGGCGTCCGCGTTTGCCACCTGGGCGACTTGGGCCATGATCTGGATGCGGCAAAGGTAAAGGAGATAGGCGCGGTGGACGTTGCACTCGTGCCGGTGGGTGGGTTCTACACCATAGATGCCAGGCAGGCCGCCGCCGTATGCGAGGCGCTGAAACCCAAGGTCGTCATTCCGATGCACGTCAAGACGGCGAAGTGCGACTACCCTATCACGGGAGTCGAGGATTTCCTCAAGGGGCGGAAGAACGTGAATCGGGTGGCTGCGAGCGAGATGGAGATCAAGAAGGACAAGCTGCCACTGGAGACAGAGACGGTTGTCCTGCAACACGCGCTATGAGGCAGTGCTGTTCATGGACTGGCGCGTCACTTGAAACAGCCTGCGCTGGCCCGGCGTGACACTCGTGGATTCGGTAGTCTGACTGGTGAAGGTGGATTTTGAAGATAGTCCGTGATGTGAAGAAAGCCAGAGCGACCCTGTTGAAGCGCACTCCTCCAGAAACGCAGGAGGGGCCTCCCTGGTTGAGGAAGAGAATAGAGGGAGCATTTGGCCGGCCGATGAGCCTGCAGGAGGTCGTGGAGTACATTCTCTCTGAAGTACGTGCCCGCGGTGATCAGGCTCTTCTGGAGTTCGAGTGGCGGCTGGATGGAGTCAAGATCAATAGCCTGGAGGTCACCGGGAAGGAGATGACCAAGGCCCGCTCCAGGGTGGACCGTGAGCTTGCCTCGGCACTGGAGTTGGCGTCCGATAGGATCAGGGCGTTCCACTTGAATTGCAGACGTGAGAGCTGGATGGACTTCGGCGAAGGAGGCTTGGGACAATGGATCCGGCCGCTGGATAGAGTTGGCGTGTATGTCCCTGGCGGCAAGGCCAGCTATCCGTCCACTCTTCTCATGACGGCCATACCGGCCAGAGTGGCCGGCGTTAAAGAGATCATCGTCACCAGCCCTCCTGGTACTGACGGAGAGATATCGCCGGCGACCCTGCTGGCTGCGGAGATCGCTCGGGTGGACCGTGTGTTCAAGGTGGGTGGGGCACAAGCCGTTGCCGCAATGGCATTCGGCACCAAGACGATTCCAAAGGTGGATAAGATATGCGGTCCAGGCAACATCTTCGTTCAACTGGCCAAGAAGATGGTGTACGGGACGGTGGGCATAGATGGGTTCTATGGGCCGACAGAGACCATCGTCGTTGCTGACGACACTGCGAACCCGGCCTGCTGTGCGGCTGATCTCCTGGCGCAGGCGGAACATGACGCCATGGCCTCTGCTATCCTGATTACGCCTTCCGAGAAGCTGGCTACTGCAGTGAACCTGGAGGTTGACAAGCAGGTGGCACGACTTGGAAGACGTTCAGTGGTTGGCGAGTCACTCAAGGACAGGGGCGGTATCGTGGTGGTTCCGGACATGGACACCGCACTGAGCCTGGTGAATGAGTATGCCCCGGAGCATGTCTCCCTGATGGTCAACGATGCCTGGACCTGGGCGGAGAAGGTCAAGAACGCCGGCGGTGTGTTCGTCGGCGAAGACTCGCCGGAGGTCGTTGGAGACTACACTGCCGGCCCCAGCCACGTCATGCCCACCGGAGGCACTGCGCATTTCAGCTCGCCGGTCAATCTGGACGATTTCCTGAAAGTGACCAGTGTAGTAGCCATTAACCGAAAGACTCTGGGGAAGATTGGTCCGGCCGCGGCTGCGATAGCCAGGGCTGAGGGACTGGACGCGCATTCAAGGGCTGTTGAAGTGAGACTGGCCGGGAGACGAAGGAAGAAGAATGACTGAGATGGAACGTCCGTTTGAGGGTGAAGGGCTCGACATACCTACGGTGGAGTTGCCTCCGAAAGAAGGCTTGAAGGAGGAAGAGCCTGAAGCAGGAGATGCCGCAGCGGAGGCGCTCGAGGAACAACTGCCCAAGCTGGAAGAGAGTAAACCCGACGAGCCGAAAGATGTTGTCGGCATACGTTTCCAACGGGCCGGGAGAGTGTACTACTTCGCCCCCGCAGGCGTGGACTCAAAGCTGGGGGATCAGGTCGTGGCAGAGACTGAGCGCGGTTTGAAGATCGGCCGCGTGGTGATCGCACCCAAGCAGGTCATGGCCAGCCAACTGACGGATCCGCTGAAACCGCTACTTCGCCAAGCGACGCCGGAAGACTATGGAAGACTGGATAGTGTGCGGGTGAGAGAGCGCGAAGCCCTGTCCAGATGCGCTGAGCTGAGCAGCAAGCTGAATCTGCCCATCAAGGTACTCACCGCAGAAAGCAGCCTCGATTGCAGCCATGTCACCGTCTTCTTCAGTGCGGAGGGACGTGTTGATTTCAGGCAGTTGGTACGAGAGTTGGCTTCTGCCTTGAGGGCACGCGTGGAGCTGCGTCAGGTTGGGCCGAGGGACGAGGCCAAACTGATGGGTGGCGTAGGGCGCTGCGGTTTCACGTTGTGCTGCGCCTCTTTTCTGACCGAGTTCAATCCACTGTCAATCAAGACGGCCAAGGAGCAAGGTCTCTCCCTCGAGCCGGCGAAGATATCCGGCACCTGCGGCCGCCTACTCTGCTGTCTGGGCTATGAGGCTGAATACTACCGGTCGATGAAGGGCAAGCTGCCGGGCATGAACAAACAGGTGACAACACCACTGGGTGATGGGGTCGTGGTTGGGGTGAATGCCATCAAAGAGACGGTGATGGTGCAGATGGAGAGCCAGGCCGCAGTCGAGTTCCCGGCTGCCAAGGTTACTCTGAAACCCCCAAGCGAAGCCCCCAAGAAGGGACAGCAGAGACCACGCAAGCGCTAGTTCGTCTGGGCGATGAACTTGCGCCACTCCACATGGGCGCGAAGGTAGTGGTAGGGGACGGAGAAGGAGGCTGGTGGTGGAGGTATGGGTTGCCTCAGTAGTCTCATCCCGGCTTCTGCCGGTGTATGACCAGCCTTCCTCAGGTTACAGGCGAAGCAGCAGCCGACGACGTTGTCCCATTCGTGACTGCCCCCCCGGCTCTTTGGAATGATGTGGTCCAAAGTGATGTCCTTGGTTTCGCGTCCACAGTACTGACACGTGTACTTGTCGCGGTTGAACACCTCGAAGCGGGTGAGACGCTTCTGGAGGCGGGGGCGCTTGACGAACTTGGTGAGGCGAACGACTGACGGGATGGGGACGGAGGTGGTTATGGCATGGAGTTCGCCTCGGCCATTCTCGATTACCTCTGCCTTACCATCAATGACCAGTATCACGGCTCTCCTGACCCGGCAGATGTTCAGCGGTTCGAAATTCTGGTTCAAGACCAGCACTGGGACATTGGTAAGATCCACTGATGCCATTTCCTTGTGCTGTTGTTCCGTCTGGCGCGAGGCGTCCTTGCGAGCGAACCGTGCCTCGGGTCGCTGACGGATGTCTCCCAAGATTGAGTCATTTTACCGAATGGCATTTCTCAATGCAAACTGGGGCCGTAAGGGACGTTGCCCTCTACAGGCAAATCAGGTAATATCTAAACTCAATATGGCAATTCGCCGACGGGGCATGCTCTCGGTTTTTCTCTCCCCCTTTCCTCAACCTGCGCAAGGTGTCGCGTATTCTGTGGGCGGCGCGTGCGGCACTGGGAAACAGCCGGTGAGGGGACTGATGACTGGAGAACCCACTGGGGAGACACCGGCAGGGCTGGGGCGACGGAAGTAAGACATGAGCGAAGATCTGGCAGAAGCGGCACTACTGATCTTGATGGGAATGGCGGTGGTCTTTTGCGCGCTGGTCATCCTGATGTCAGCTATCATGATCATCAATAGAATGACGCCGGACAGGGGCAAGAAAGCAGAAGGGCCGGTGTTGCTTGAAGCTACTGAATCCGAGGACTCCGATAGAGGGAGGATCGCCGCTCTGGCTGTGGCTGTGGCCAAGGCCATGGAAAGAGAGCAGGAGGTCACCCCGGAACAAGGGATGGTGAGTGCGGTTGGGTGGGCAGGTGAGCCCAGCCGCTGGGTGGTGTCGGGCCGGGAGCAGGCGATGCGTTCAAGGGGAAAGGCAGGACGGCAATGGGGAAGACGTTCAGACTGACCGTCAACGACAAGACCTATGAAGTAGAAATAGGGGACCTCAGCCAGTCCACCATCGAGGTCACTGTTGATGGCGAGATGTTCAGTGTCAGGCTGGAAAGGGATGCGCAGGAAATGGGTCGGGGGCCAATTCCCGTGTTGTCCCCTGCCTCCAGTCCTGTGGCCCCTCCACCACTGGCTGCTCCTGTACCTAGGGCGAAGGCGCCGTCGGCGCTGCCGGCCACTGACGGCAAGACCCTTGCTGCTCCCATGCCGGGTGTGGTCCTGGCGGTGAGGGTGAAGGCTGGAGACAAGGTGAAGCGCGGCCAGGAAGTGTGCCTGCTGGAGTCCATGAAGATGGAGTTGAACATACTAGCCGCCGCCGACGGTGTGGTGAAGAAGGTGTTTGTGTCTCAGGGGCAGAACGTAGCTCATGGGACCGTTCTGGTAGAGTTCGAATAGAGATCGAGGCAGCAACTCGTCATGGAATGGGATAGTCTGAAGAACCTCTTCGAAGGATTCACGGGAGAAGGTGGACTAGTCGAAGAACCCGAAATCTTGGCCATGATGGCCATCGGCTGCGTCCTCCTCTATCTGGGCATAGCCAGGAAGTTCGAGCCGCTGCTCCTGGTGGGGATCGGTTTCGGTGTTCTGGTGGCCAACCTGCCACTGCAGGAGATAGTCAGCTCCGGTGAAGGCGATGAGGCCACCGGCGTCTTGTACTATTTCAGAACATACCTCATAGATACGGAGATCATTCCCCTCTTGATCTTTCTTGGCCTGGGCGCCATGACCGATTTCGAGCCCCTGCTGAACTACCCCTACACAATCCTCTTGGGCGCTGCCGCCCAGGTCGGCGTTTTCATAGCCTTGATGGGGGCTGTGGCTGTGGGGTTCGATCTGACCGAGGCGGCGTCGATTGGCATAGTGGGTGGTGCTGATGGTCCAACCACCATCTACCTGGCCACCAAGCTGAGTCCCGGAATACTGGGGGCGGTGGCCGTGGCCGCGTATTCATACATGGCCCTGGTGCCGGTCATCCAGCCACCCATAATCAGGCTGCTCACGACCAGGGAACAGAGGCGTATCAGGATGCCCTATGCACCGCGCCGCGCTTCCAGACCAGCCAAGATACTTTTCCCAGTCATCGTGGCGATTGTGGTGGGAATACTGGTCCCCAAGGCAGCCCCGTTGATCGGCATGTTCGCCTTCGGCAACCTCATGCGCGAGTGCCTGGTAGTGGAGAGGCTGTCGGCCACGGCGCAGAACGCCTTGATGAACAGCGTGGTCATCATACTCGGGATCACCGTGGGGTCCACCATGACGGCGGAGGTCTTCCTGCAGTGGGGCACGCTGAAGATATTCGCGCTGGGGTGTGTTGCTTTCATGGCAGCTACAGCCGGTGGACTTATCCTGGGGCAGGTAATGTACTTCGTTTCCCGGAAGAAGGTAAACCCGGTCATTGGTGCGGCCGGTGTCTCGGCGGTGCCTATGTCCGCCAGGGTGGTTCAGAGGGAAGTGCAGAGGGAGGACCCCGATAACTTCATATTGATGCACGCCATGGGCCCCAATGTAGCCGGAGTTATCGGGACGGCTGTAGCGGCTGGCGTGCTCTTAGCCCTCGTGCCGGGAATGATGGACTAGACCATCATCGGTGGTATGCGCTGCGCAATAATGCAGCCATCGACATGTAACCGGTTGAGAGGATTCTTGCCTCACTGAGTTCGCTGCGTCCGGGAAGCGCCCCATCGCCAATTGCGGTAGAATTGTCTCGAATGGCGAGTTCTCGAAGTGGCCTCGTTTCTCTAGGCGGCTGCACCTCCATCAGGTTTTGGTTCCTGTATCGGCTTAGTTCAGCTTGTGGCGGACCCGCCTTGGGGATAAACCCTGAAGTACTACCTTCTCCTGCTGACATTTGGTGTGGTTTAGAGGCATCATTCACGGTGTCCGATGAGCAGTGAGTGGTTGTGACTGTCTAGTGTCTGATGGATATGGAAGAGCGTATCTGGCATAGTCTCAGCGTTGAGGAAGCACTCGCGGCGCTGAGTTCGACGAAGGACGGCTTGAGCGCTGAAGAGGTGCGGAAGAGGCTGGCGCAGTTCGGGCCCAACGAACTGCGAAAAGAGAAGACCGTCACCTGGTGGCTGATGCTGCTCGGGCAGTTCAAGAATGTGCTCATCATCATCCTGCTGGCCGCGGCCGCGATCTCTCTGGTCATCAATGTGGTTGACGAGGAGGGGAGTATCTGGGACCCCATCATCATCGTCGTTGTGGTCATGATCTCCGTCCTCCTGGGTTTCATTCAGCAGTACCGGGCTGAACGGGCCATGCAGGCCTTGAGGCAGATGATTGCACCCACATCAGCCGTCATTCGGGAGGGCGAGGAGTCGATGCAGCCATCGCGGGACTTGGTGCCGGGGGACGTGATTACGCTGCGGGCGGGGGACAGACTGGCTGCGGATGCCAGGCTCACAGAAGCGGCCAGTCTGAAGATAGAT
Source organism: Dehalococcoidia bacterium (assembly GCA_016932645.1). Classification (GTDB taxonomy): domain Bacteria; phylum Chloroflexota; class Dehalococcoidia; order UBA2247; family RBG-13-53-26; genus JAFGCL01. The sequence goes on from JAFGCL010000077.1 coordinate 32,469, forward strand.
GAGGCAGCGCTCACCGGTGAATCGGTGGCCGAGTTGAAGAACGTGGATAGAGTCCCGGTGAACACGCCTATGGCTGACCGTGTGAACATGGTCTTCGCCGGAACCACGGTGGCCTACGGCAAAGGAAAAGCGGTTGTGACGGCAACGGCGATGTCCACGGAGTTCGGCAAGATTGCCGGAATGCTTCAGGATGTGGAAGAGCCCAAGACGCCCCTTCAAGAACGGCTCGACCGGTTTGGCAAGATGATGGCCGTGGCCCTGCTGGCGGTCACTGCTATGGTGGCAATCCTGATTCTGGTCCGCACCGACAAGGGCCTAATGGAGATCTTCATGTGGGGGCTCAGCCTGGCCATAGTGGTGGTTCCCGAGTCTCTGCCCGCGATAGTGACGGTGACCCTGGCCTTTGGGGTGTACCGGATGGCCAAGAAGCACGCTCTGATCCGCAAGCTGCACGCCGTGGAGACTCTGGGCTCGACTACCTTTATCTGCTCTGACAAGACCGGCACTCTTACGCAGAACCAGATGACGGTCAGGAAGCTGTATGTTGATGGATCGTTTGTGGAGGTGAGCGGATCGGGCTACGAACCGAAGGGCGAATTCCACCGCAACGGTGGTACTGTCATACCGGAGAAGCACTCCTCTCTGCTGAGGCTTCTGCAGATCGGCACTCTGTGCAATGACGCCAGCCTGGAGTCCCAAAAAGGCGTTTGGATCATAAGGGGCGATCCGACGGAAGGGGCGCTGGTGAGCGCCGGCGCCAAGGCGGGACTGGATGCCAGGTCTCTGGCAACCTCTTGGCCACGGGTGGGAGAGATGCCTTTCTCTTCGGAGAGGATGCGGATGACCACCATACATGAAACGCCGGATGGTCCAATGGCGCTTAGTAAGGGCGCTGTAGAGGTTGTACTCGGTTCCTGCAATCGCGTCTTCTCCGATGGGCTGGAGAGAGACATGACACCAGACGACAGGAACCAGGTGGCGGAGGCGAACGCGCAAATGGGGGAGGTGGGCCTGCGCGTCTTGGCGGCCGCCTACAAGACACTTCCCGCAGTGACCGAAGCCCAGGAAGAGGTGGAGCGGGACATGGTTTTCGTGGGGCTGGTAGGCATGATCGATCCGCCGCGAGAGGAGGTCAAGGAAGCTATAGGGCAGTGCCAGAAAGCCGGCATGAAGGCGGTCATGATCACGGGTGACCACAAGGCCACTGCCGCGGCCATAGCCAGGGAACTGGGCCTGCTCAAGGACGGCCTGGCTTTGAGCGGAGACGAGCTGCAGCAGGTGGACGACGCGGAGCTGGAGAAGATAGTCGAGAAGATCGAGGTCTATGCCCGGGTGTCGCCGGCTCATAAGCTGCGTGTGGTGGAGGCCTTGCAGAAGAGAGGGCACGTGGTGTCTATGACCGGAGACGGAGTCAACGATGCTCCGGCCCTGAAGAGAGCCGACATCGGCGTTGCCATGGGGATAACAGGGACGGATGTGTCGAAGGAAGCGTCTCACATGGTGCTCACCGATGACAACTTCGCCTCGATCGTGGCGGCAGTGAAAGAGGGCCGGCACATCTTCGGCAACATCAAGAAGTGCCTCATGTACCTGCTCTCGGCTCACATCGGGGAGTTGGTTCTGATGATAGTGGCGGTGCTGGTTGACCCGCGCTACTTGCCATTGGTGGCAGTTCAGCTTCTGTGGCTGAACATAGCCGTTGACGGGCCCACGGCGCTGGCGCTGGCTTTCGACCCACCGGATCCAGACCTGATGGACCAGCCGCCGCGGAGCCGGCGGACGAGCATCTTCACTCCGAGGGTATTGGGGTTCATCGCGCTGGCCGCGATCTGGTCTGGCCTGACCACGTTTGGTGTATTCAAGTGGGCGCTCAGTTCCGGCAGGGAACCCCAGGAAGCGCAGGCTCTCTGCTTCATTACGCTGATGGTGATCGGCGAGTTCACGGCGCTGGTTTCCCGGTCTGAGAAGGACTCACTTCTGAAGATGGGCCTGCTTAAGAACAAGTGGCTCATTCTGGCTATGGTGGGCACTATCGCTGCCACTATGCCGATAATCTACATTCCAGCCCTGCAGCAGTACTTCCACACGTATAGCCTGCGCTGGACCGACTGGGGAATCGCCGTACTGGCGAGCGCGACGCTGTTAGTGGCAATTGATGTGTTCAAGGGCGTCTGGTCTTGGGCCCAGGTGAGGAAGAAGACAGTCTAGATGATCAGTGTCAGTAACCTCACGAAGGTGTACAAGCTCGGGAGCGTCGAGGTCAGAGCCTTGGTGGACTTGTCTCTGGCTCTTGAGGCTGGAGGGGTGACCTGCGTCATGGGCAAGAGCGGCTCAGGAAAGTCGACTCTCCTGAGGCAACTGGGACTCATCGACCGTCCTACGTCGGGGCAAATCTTCTTTGATGGCGAGGATGTGACCAGGCTCTCCGATGGTGCGAGGGCTAGAATGAGGCTGACCTACCTGGGCTACATCTTCCAGGAGTTTGCGCTCCTGGGTGAACTGACAGCGCACGAGAACGTCTATCTGCCGGGTATGATGCTGGGTGGAAAGACTCATGACCATAGGAAGAGGGCTGTGGAATTGCTGGCGATGGTGGGACTGGGGGAGCGGATACATCACAAGCCGAAGGAACTATCTGGAGGTGAGCAACAGAGGGTAGCCATAGCTAGAGCCCTCATCAACAACCCGCGTGTTCTGTTTGCTGACGAGCCGTGCGCCAACCTGGACACTATTTCTTCTGAGGTGGTGATGCAGACGCTGTTGAAGCTCAACAAGGAACTCGGCATCACCATCGTTTTTGTATCCCACGACCCCGACGACAAGAAGTACGCTGGAAGGCTCATCTATCTCAAAGACGGGAAACAGGTAGAGGAGTATCTCTAGGTTGCTGAAGATACAATGAACTCGTTGAAAGTAGCGGCCTTTCTGGCCTTCAAGTCCTTAACAAGAGGCGACTGGCGGGTCCTCTTGCTGACTATCTCCATGCTGATCCTGGTCTATCTGAACCTGGTGTTCACGCCGGCGCTCTTGGCGGGCGCAGTGCAGAATATTAATAACAAGACCAGAACCACGATGTCGGCCGACCTGCTCTTCCAGGCGACCGGCGAAAGCCCGGTGCTCTTCCAGGCTCAGGAGCTGGTGGATGCCATCGAGAATGTGGATGGCGTGGCTGCAGTCTGTGCCAGGAACAACCTGGGAGCGGAGATCCACTACGAGAGCGAAACCTTTGCGACAGGGGTCTATGCCATCGACCCGGAGAAGGATGACCAGGTCTTCCAGATTCACGAGGCTGTTATCGAAGGCGAGCCACTGGAGCCTGGAGACGTTGGACAGATACTCTTGGGGGCTCAGGTGGCTGGTGCTGAACGGGAAGACCTGGAGTTGTATGCCAGCTCTCTGAAGACGGTCCATGCCGGGAGCACGGTAGTCATTGACTACGTCAATGGGGTGGAGAGGGAGTACACGGTGAAGGGCATATTCTTCACCGAGTTCGTCCAGAGTGACATCAGGGCCTACATAACCGAGGACGATTTGCACACCATGGTTCCTCCTCAGTTGCATGACACGGCGACCAGCATCTACGTGAAACTGGAAAAGGGCGTTGATCGATCTCAAGTGGTGAATGAGGTGCTGGCCATGAGAAGCGGGCTGAAGTATCAGACATGGGAGGATGCGCTGGGAGTCCTGAAGAGCATGACCAAGAGCTTTGACCAGATCATCGTGATTCTACGCGTCACTGCCCTGATCGTCGCCGCCATAACCATCTTCATTGTTACCTATGTTGACCTGGTCAACAAGCGGCGGCAAATCGGCATTGAGCGCGCCATCGGCATAACCTCGTCCTCAATCGTAGCGTCGTACATCCTCCGTGCCATCATATATGCCGCGTTTGGCATCTTGGCGGCGGCCCTCATCTTCCGCTACATAGTGGTGCCTATTGAAGCGCAACATCCGTTCCATTTCCCCTTCGGGGACGTCATGCTTGCCGTTGACGTGCCGGAACTGGTATCCTCGGCGTTCATTCTGTGCGGGGTCGCCATAGCGTCCGCCTTCGTCCCGGCCTATCAGACCATCCGGACGAAGATAATCGACGCCATCTGGTCGAGCTAGACGGCGGGGTGGCATGGGCGAAGCGGAGCTTGCCCGTGAGTCCAAGTTCCTGATCCCATCCATGAAATGGCATGAGACCGACTTGTCTCATGGTGTTGGCACATCCTCGGAACAGAGAGAGGCCAAGGTGGTTCTCTACCCCCCTCTGCGGTAGAAACCCCGGACCGGTCGTCGCGCAGGCGCGAAATGACGCACGTGAGGCTTCGCCGGCCGCGCAGCCGGGCCGCCCACAGTCTGCGCTGTTGCCGAGGCATAGATGGGTGAGCCCGATGTGCCGTAGTTGAAGCCGTCCAGCGTCTGCTGCGATAGCGCCCGTCCCATGATCTTCTGCAGTGCCCCCACCATCTCCCAGTCCTTTGGAGTAGCGAGGGTGAAGGCGTCGCCGGTGCGTTCGGCCCGTCCGGTGCGTCCAATACGGTGAAGGTAGGCGTCGGCGGTGTCGGGCATGTCGTAGTTGATGACGTGCGAGATGCCCTCCACATCCAGTCCGCGGGCGGCAATGTCGGTGGCCACCATGACCTGGTATTTGCCGCACTTGAACCCGTCCAAGGCTTCGTCCCGCTGGTTCTGCGAGCGGTTGCCGTGAAGGCTGGTGACCTTGTATCCGGCACGTCTAATCTGTTGCGTCAGGCGCTCCGCCCGGTGCTTGGTGCGGGCGAAGACGAGCACCGACCTGGTGTCAACGGACTTCAGCAGCGCCAGGAGCAGGGGCATCTTGTAGGTTTCATCGACCGGGTATAGGGCATGGGAGACCGTATCGACGGGGCGCATGAGCCCGACGGCGACGCGTTTCGGATGAGTCAGTATCTGGCTGGCCAGTTGCTCGATCTCGCGCGGGAACGTGGCGGAGAACAACATAGTTTGCCGCTTTGCCGGGATCTGCTTCAGTATCTGTCGCACGGAGGGCAGGAAGCCCATGTCAAACATGCGGTCGGCCTCGTCGATCACCAGGACTTCCAGTTTGTCGAACCGGCCGTAGCCCTGTCCGATGAGATCCAGCAGCCGCCCCGGACAGGCCACGATGATGTCCGTTCCATCCTTGAGGGCCTTGACCTGTGACGGGTAGCGGACGCCTCCGTAGATGCTGGCGCTGCGAATGTTGGTCCCGGCCCCGAGGGCGCGGATGGTCTCGTGGGTCTGCTCCGCCAGCTCCCGGGTGGGCGATAGGATGAGCGCGCGCGTACGGCCGCGCGGGCCGCCAATCAGCTTGTGCAAGATGGGCAGCACGAAGGCCGCCGTCTTGCCGGTGCCGGTCTGCGCCGTGCCGATCAGGTCTTGCCCGTCAAGGGCTGGGGGAATGGCCGCCTCTTGAATTGCAGTTGGTGCGGTGTAGCCGGCGCGGGCGACCGCCGCCAGCAGGCGTGGGTCCAGTTGGAACTCTTTGAAGGTCACGAATCTCCTTTTTTGTATTCAGAAGTCCGGCGGATGTCAAGGAGATCGTGCCAGGATCAGACGGTGACAGAGGCA
>JAFGCL010000010.1 GCA_016932645.1 Dehalococcoidia bacterium
GATGCAGTGGGAGATAGTCCTGTTGCTGATTATTGCATCACCGTTCGCCTTGTATCATTTGATGCGTCATGGCATTCGCCGGCTCAATAAGATCCCTGCTGAGGATTGAATCAAGAATGAGATTGCCGTGGGCTAGTAGATGAGGGCAATCTCTGCGCCAAATGGCTGGCAGTCAGTTCTAGTTTCACAAGAGGGGGGTGATCCTGACAGGCCAGCCATCACTTTTCTGTGTCACTTCATCGTGTGTGCATGGAAGTCACCCCCCCCCGGAGAACGTCATGATCGGACACATGCTGTCAACCTCCCGAGGCAATCTCAAGCTACACAGGACGACGCAGAGGGATGGAGGCTTGCGGATGGGCCGTTACGATGATTGACAGATAGGTAGTTAGAGGTTATGATAGATAAGTCTAGGTGAAGTCGAAGGGTGGAGAGAAACGGCCACCCTTGGCAGGCCATAAGGGTGGGCAGAGATGTTCACCCCTTCTCTTCTCCCGGAGCCTACGAAGGCAGATCGGAATGGAGAGCACAATGGCAAGAATACGGCTTGAGGACCTCGAGGATGGCTTTGGAAGCGATATCTCAGCACTCATTGACGGCCATGATACAGAGGCGGACGTGCGACAGCGTAACCGTGAATTTGTCAGTTCCGGCAAACTACAAACAAGGAGAGACCTGTGTGCTCATCTCAAGTATCACACAGCCCCCATCGCTCCTTTGGTCCTACGCTCACTGCATAGAGTGAAGGCCAATTCAAAGGTTCTGGTTCTGTCTACCGTACAGTAGCGCCCACCGCCAGGAATCCACATACAGTTGCCCCCACGCCTGATGTCGATTTCGCCAGCTTCTTAGGTCAGGCGAAGTTCCTGACCTTGGCCACTGGCATCGTTTGAGGCAGTTCCTCTTGATGATGGTGGATGGGCTGCAGATGCCCCGCTATCACATTGACCACTCCGCTGTGCTTCTGAAGTATTCCTTCCACCACGATAACCGGCTTCAGTCGGACGGTCTGGCGATATTTCTCATATACCCTTGGCCTGAGAATGACGTTGATTAGACCGTTTTCATCTTCTAACGTGACGAAAACGTGCCCCTTGGCTGTACCTGGCATCTGCCGGCAGACCACGCAGCCAGCTACCCTCACCTTGGTACCTGAAGGAATGGCTGCTATGTCAGAACTCTTGAGGACGTTTCCAGAGACATCGGAGCGGAATACGTCCATCGGGTGGTGCGTGGCTGACAGTCCTTGGATCTGGTAATCCGCTGCCACCTCATCCTCCAGCGTCATCCGGGGCAGATTTGCTCCGGGCATCGGCAACCGGAGGGGCATGGTATCTGGGGGTTGCTTCACCAGCATCCTCATCTGCCAGAGTAGTTGCCGCCGAGGCACATGAAGATAGTCAAAGGCACCCACCAAGATAAGGTTCTCTACTGCTTCTCTATCCAGCCTGGTTCTGGTGTAGAAGTCATCCAGCGAGGTGTATAGCCCTTGGTTTCGCCCCGCTTCTATCCTCTGCCAAGCCTCCTCACCCACGGCTCTTACGTACCGGAAGCCCAGCCTTATCTTTCCTCTTTCCACAGTGCATCTGGCTCGGCTGAGGTTTATATCAACAGGCAATACTTTGATTCCCTTCTGTTTGGCGTGGTTGACGATCACCTCGGGCGCATAGAAACCCATGGGCTGACAGTTGAGCAGGGCACAGTAGTATTCACAGGGGTAATAGAGCACGAGCCAGGCAGAACGATAGGTCGTCTCAGCCAGGGCCGCTGCATGGGCTTTGCAGAAGCCAAATTCAGCGAAGCTGGCGATCTGCTGGAAAGCAATACCGGCCACCTTCTCTTCTACGCCGTTTCTACGAGCGCCATCCATGAATCCCTCTTTCAGCTTCTCCATGGCTTCTCTGGAGCGTTTGCGGCTCATCGCCCGGCGTAGCGAGTCTGCCTGGCCTGGAGTGAAACCAGCAATGACCATAGCCACCTGTATCACCTGTTCTTGGTAGATGATGACACCTAAAGTCTCCTTGAGCGCCGGTTCCAGGCTGGGGTGAAGGTAAGTCACCTTCTCCTTTCCCTGCCTGCGACTGAGATAGGGATGGACAGCGTTGCCCTGGATTGGTCCGGGCCTGATGATAGCCACTTCCGCTATCAAGGCCTCGAAGCAACGGGGCCGGGAGCGCGGGAGAATGGACTGTTGGGCTCCCGATTCCACTTGGAAGACACCCAATGTATCTCCCCGGCAAAGCATGTCGTAGACGCGGGGATCGTTCAACGGTATGCTGTCCAGGTTCAGGTCAATATCCCGACTTCGTCTGATCAAATCTGTAGCCTCGTGAATAAGTGAGAGCATACGCAGGCCAAGTAGGTCGATCTTGATCAGGCCAACATCGCTGATGTCATCCTTGTCCCACTGGGTCACCACCCGGCCCGGCATGGCGGCCTTCTCCAGCGGCACGATATCACTCAAAGGTGTGGTGGAAATGATCATTCCGCCCACATGGATGCCCAGATGGCGGGGGAAATCGGCTATCTGGCGGCACATCTCCAGGAACTGCTCCCAGACTTGGGAATCCAGAGAACTCTGGAAATCAGTTAGTCCAGACAGGCTTTCCTTTATGTTCGCTGCAGTGTAAACATCCAGTGACCGGGCCATCCGGTCCACGAGATCCGGCGGCAGGCTCATGGCCTTGCCCACTTCCCTGACCGTGTTCCGAGCCTTGTAGGTCACCACGTTGCATAGCATGGCCGCATGCCCTGCTCCGTGCTTTTGGTAGATGTACTGGATGAGTTTCTCCCGCTGGTCTTCGCGATCGGAAGCGATGTCGATGTCTATGTCCGGTATAGCCGACATTTCATCATTGAGGAACCTGCCGGCGAACAGCCGTTGCTCTACGGGATCGACGCGGGTGACGCCCAGGACATAGGTCACGATGGAACTGGCGGCCGAGCCTCTGCCTTGAGCAGGGATGTCATTCCTCTTGGCATATTCCGTAATGTCCCAGACCACAAGGAAATAGCCGGCCAGACCCAGCTTGTGGATTAAGCGCAGTTCGTCTTTCAGCCGCCGTTCTACTTCCTCCGTCACGGGATGGTATTTCTGGCGAACTCGCTCCCGGCAGAGCCTCTCCAGGTAGCTGTCGGCAGTCTCCCCCGGCGGCGCCGGGAAATCGGGAAAGCGATGGCTGGACAGATTCAGTTCGAGGTTACATTCATCCGCTATTTGCAGGGTGTTAGCCACTGCTTGCGGATACTCTCTGAACAACCAGGTCATCTCCTCAGCGGACTTGAGGTAGTATTCGGAGTTGGGCCGCCGCAGGTAGTGGGAGTTGTCCAAAGTAGTGCGGTTCTTGATACAGACGAGGACATCTTGCAGGCGGTGGCCTCCCCTCCGGGTATAATGCACGTTGTTGGTGGCTACATATCCTACCCCTAGACCGGAGGCCAGACTTACTAAGTCACGGCAGAGCCATCTATCCTCGGGACAGAGGTTGTTCTGAAGTTCGATGTAGAAGTTGGGACCAAAGATATCAAGATACCAACGGGCTGCCTTGAGGGCCTCTTCTTTCCTGTTGTTCAGGATGAGTCGGGAAACCTCGCCGTTCTTGCAGCCAGACAGACAAAAAAGCCCATCAGAATGGCTCTCCAACATGGCCAAGGCTAGAGAAGCCTGCCCCTTGCCCTGACTGAGTTGGGCCTGGCTGATGAGGCGGCAGAGGTTGGTATAGCCTGCCATACTCTTGGCCAGCAGAGTGATATGATAACCGCCTTCGAGCGTCATCTCTGCGCCGACAACTGGCCTGATTCCCTGCTCTTTGGCCGCGTTGCTGAACTTCACTATGCCATACAGCCCATCATGGTCAGTCAGGGCCAGCGCAGTCATGCCCAGTTCTTTCGCCCTGGATATCAAGTCATCAGGGTGGGAAGCCCCGTCAAGGAAGGAGAAATTGCTGTGGCAGTGGAGCTCAACGTACATGGTTAGTATCTCTGCCGGGACCAGTTTCCAGAGATGAGATCCTGGAACACGGTGATTACTGAACCGTTGCTCAGTTCCAGATCGAAATAGCGGCGGGATATCTCCTGCCGCCACCACTCATCATCTATGCGCCAGACATTCCTGACACGGGCCACCCGCCTCTGCCTGTTACTTAGCCAGATGGAGACAGGACTGCCGTCTCCGTCGGCTGTAACGCGGATATCTCTGGGGATGTTAAGCGGCGTGACCATGATGATTGACCTTTATCCATCGATGCGAGCATCGGCCAAGGCAACCCGGCGCTCCGGTATGCGGGAGTCTGGGTCAAGCGTCACCACCTTCTTGAGTGAACTACGCACGAACCGATCCCCCATATCTTTCTCCAGGCGTTGCAGGGCTTCTTCCTGCTGGCTTTTCGCCTTTGAGGAGAGAAGCGTCTGTTTTCCAAATTCGCCGCCCAGCTTGGCTAAGCCGAGGTAGATTTCCGCTATTCCTTCAGGGGAAGAAAGCGGCTCCAGGTGGCGTTTCAATATGCCGAGCATTTCCGATTGCGAATCCGAAGGTGTCTTCAGGGTTACGGTATCCAACCAAGCACTACCATCATCGGAACGGAAGCTCAGCCTTATCTGGTGGCAGACCTGGTAGCGCTTTCTCAGCAGAGGAACAAGCCTGTCCAGAGACCTGCTAAGAGCAGCCAGCAACGCGTCTAAGCTCTCCAATGTCTGCTCGAAAGACAAAGTCTCCTCCAGCACATCCGGCCTTGGTCTGGGTATGATCGGCCTTTCGTCTATCCCATTGGCCAAACGGTGTGCCATCAGCCCCTCCTGGCCAAGTTGGCTATCGAGAGCATTCACTTGCAGGTCGGCCACTTGGCCCACAGTGCGCAGTCCCAACCGCTTGAGCCAGGCTATGGACTCCGGGGCGATGGGCAGAAACTCAATGGACAGTGGTGTCAAGAAAGTCCGCTCCTGGCCGATCCTTACTATCAATGGACTGGTGACAGCCAGCGATGCGGCCACACCAGCTATAAACCTGCTGCTGGCTATACCGATCTGAGGCCGCAGGCCAGTTGTGCGGGTCACCTCGTCGATGACCTGCCCGGCCAGACTCTCACTGGGGCCGAACAGACGTTCCGTTCCTGAGACGTCAAGAAAGATCCGGCCTGGGTCTTCTGCCTCCGCAACAGGAGTGAACTGATCCAGGATATCCAAAACCTCCTCTGAGGCCTTGGCATAACCGGCCTCGTCAATAGGGATGAAGACGGCATCGGGACAGCAGTGTGAGGCTTGCCTCAGTGTCATCCCAGGGTATACGCCCGAGGCAGCAGCCTTATGGGAGCAGTCGAATACGGCTTTGCGCTCATGAGGAAATCCGCCGATGATCAGTGCCGACTGGGCCAACCCGGGATGCCTCATCAACTCCCACTGTATTGGCAGATGGGGAATATAAAGACAGAGAATTATCATTGTGATTCCTCTGCGGGTTAAGAGGTGGACTTCAGTTCGATTTCGTCAGTCTACGGATGACGCCGATGACTCTTCCCTGGATCTGCACATTTTCAGGATCGTGGTACATGGGTTTCATCTGGCTGTTGGCTGGTTGCAGCCGGACGCGGTTGCGCTCCCGGTAGACCTTCTTCAGAGTAACCTCTTGCTCCTCCTTGAGCCATACTGCCGCCATTTCACCATCATGAACAGCGTTGGTGGCCTGCATGATAACAACGTCGCCGTCATCAATGAGAGCGTCGATCATGGATAGCCCCTGGACCTCCAGAGCAAAGACCTTGTCAGAAGCCATATCCGTCGGAATGTCCAGCATCTCCAATGGCTCCTCGTGCCAAGTATCTGACTGAGGCACGGGTATGGGCTGACCAGCGGCAATGCAGCCCAAGAGAGGGACCTTACCTGCAGTTACTGCCTTCCCGGTCAGGACGATGCCCCTGCGGATGCCAGGGTTACGCCTAATATAGCCTTCCCTTTCCAACACCTCGAGATGACGCTGCACCAAGGCTATTGACGAGCTGTGACGATCCTGGAGGATCTCTCTGAATGTCGGCACATATCCCTTATCCCGTGTGAGCCGGCGAATTGATTCGAGCGTTTGCAGGTACTTTAGTGGAAGGTGAGTCATTTTCTCCTCAACAGGTACAAATGTACCTGTCTGGGATGATTTTGTCAAGCTAAGTGAGTGGTACAATGTGGCCAGGAGTACTAGCAGAACATGTGCTACCATACCTCCCTATCCAGGAATAAGGATTACCTGGAGAAGAGATTCCAGGCAAAGTTCGAGCACCCGGATCTCTTTGAACCCATATATCACCATTCAGGCTTCTCAGCCCCTTTCCATCCCGTGATAAGCAATGAGAGCATGGAGTCCATTCGATTCTTCCAGTGGGGTCTTGTGCCTTTCTGGACGAAGGATGAGGTTGTCGCCGAGAGAATCAGGACCCAGACCATTAACGCCAAGGCCGAGACCATCCATGAGAAGCCGTCATTCCGGTCTTCCATAATGACGAAGCGGTGTCTTGTGCTGGCAGACGGTTTTTACGAGTGGCGAGAAGAAGGGAACAAGAAGTACCCCTACTATATCTCTCTGGTCAGCAATGATGCCTTCGCTTTGGCGGGGATATGGGACAGGTGGCAGAACAATAGGACAGGAGAGGTAAAAGACACCTTCTCCGTTATCACCACAAAGGCCAATCCTCTGCTGGAACGGATTCACAACACTAGGAAGAGAATGCCGGTCATACTGAGGCAGGCTGATGAAAGGGAGTGGCTGGACAAGAATCTAGATAGAGCTGCGATCGATTCCCTTCTAGAACCATACGATGCCAGTCAGATGCAGGCTCATACAGTGTCTAGGCTGATATCAGCGAAGCGGGCCAATACAAACGTTCCCGAAGTGATGCAGGAATTCAAATACGAAGGGCTTGACGTTTAGTCCGAGTTCTTGCCTCAAGATAGCACAATGTTTCCGTAGGAATCCGACAGTCCATGTAGAATCATGGACATGCAAGATAGTACGCCGATCACCCTCTGCTGGGAGCTTCACGAACAAAGGATGCCGAAGGCACGTATTGACCACAGGTTGGGGAAACAGCGCGAGACGATTCACCTTTGGATCAAGGACATCGAACAATACTGGACGATTGTTCAACCCTCTGGCGCTCAGAGCCGCATGTCCTTTGCTTAACGTGTCAGCGCGCGATGGCTCAGGAGCTCCAGAAGGGCTTCTTTTCGTTGAGATCGTAATCGAGTGTATGATGTGCCCCACTGCGTGCCCTTTACCCCTCAACCGGGCCGGAGTGGCTAACGGAGTCCTACAGTCATCTCAAATTCCTATCAAACCGTTAAGATAGCATTGACATACCCTCCGGATAGTAATATAGTTTCCATACTGGAAGTAACTTACGGGTTTGGAGAGATGAGCACTGAGAACCAAGAGAAGGCGTCCAATGAACGCGTCCAGCGCTTGCTGCAGCTGTTCATGCAGATACTGCCAAAGCTCAGGCCTTCCGACATGGGGCCTTTTCTGAAAGGCCTGGACCGCATGCCTCCTCGATTCAGTCCTCACCTGGTGGCCGAGCCGCCAACCATGCATCGCATGGCTAGTATGCTGTACGGAGACCCCAAGCCAACAATGGGAGACCTCAGCAGGGATCTGTCGCTTCCTCCCTCTACAGTGACGCGTGTCATCAATATGCTCGAGGAACAGGGATTTGCCAAGAGAGTACCCGATGCCGAGGACGCCAGGGTGGTGAGAGTAGACCTGACGGATGTCGGACGGCGAATCCACGAGGCCATGGAGGCCCATGCAGTACAGAGCGCCCGGAGCATCCTCGAATGCCTCACGCCCGAGGAGCAAATCATACTGCTGACTCTGCTCGGCAAAGTTGCCTCGAGCTTGAATAAGGGCACGCAATGACTTCCTCGTTCTTTGCTCTTTACGATAGCTTTACCTCTGAGATGCTAAGCTTATCCTTTGATGCGTCGATAGTGACAAATCGAGGGGCAACCTAGAGGCAACAAATGATGCAGAACGCGGGCTGTTTGTACCCAGCACTATTACCGTTATGGAAGTGTATATTGAACACCTTTTCCTACGAAGGAGGCTCATGAGCGTTATTGAAGCCAAGGCTCTCACCAAGATTTACCCTGGGGATATAAAGGCAGTCGATACCATTGATTTCCATGTGAACGCCGGCGAGATATTCGCTTTTCTGGGGCCAAACGGCGCCGGCAAGACGACCACGATCAAGATGCTAAACACGCTTCTCATGCCCACCTCCGGCACAGCCACGGTAGCCGGCTTTGATGTGGCGAAGAATTCGGCCGAAGTCCGCCGGCGTGTCGGCTACGCGGCCCAGGACGTGGGCATAGATGAGCATGCCACCGGGCGGGAGAACCTGTCGCTTTACGGCCATTTCTACCGACTGGATGGCAGAACGATCAAGGCGCGGGTGAAGGATCTGTTCGAGCTGGTCGATCTGGCTGGCTATGAGGACAAGATGGTCTCGACCTACTCCGGCGGTATGCGCAAGAGACTCGATCTGGCCATGGGGCTGATACATGAACCTCAGGTGATCTTCCTGGATGAGCCCACCACGGGACTTGATCCGCAGACCAGGGCTCACCTCTGGGAGTATATCAACAATCTGGCCAGAAGCATGGGCGTAGCCATATTCCTGACTACCCACTACATGGAGGAGGCGGACCGCCTGGCCGATCGAATCGCCATCATCGACTTGGGCAAGATAGTGAGCCTCGGCACTTCGGGCGAACTGAAGAAATCCATAGGGGGTGATGTGGTGACGCTGACCCCTCCGGTAGAGAGGGATGAGGAACTCCGGGAGTTCATCAAGCGCACTGAGGCGGTTCTGGCGGGTCAGCCGTTTGTAGCGGAGATGAAACCCAGCGATGGGGCTCTGGCGGTCTACGTGAATGATGGCAGCTCAGCCGTACCCGATATGATGCAGATACTGAGCGGCCAGGGAATCGATGTCAAGACGATATCCATCTCACGGCCCTCTCTCGATGACGTGTTCCTCAAGTACACCGGTCGCACTATCCGCACGCAGGAGGGGACCCGGACCAACTTCGCTCAGTTGAGGCGGCAGGCTAACAGGAGGCGAAACCAATGATGTGGGCCTTATCTGATACTTGGCAAGTCGTGCTGCGCGATGTCAGGAGTCGCATTCGCATGCCCGTGTTCATCTTCATGAACCTGTTTCAGCCTGTGCTGTGGCTGTTGCTCTTCACTCAGATATTCAAATCCCTCAGTGGCAGTGTAGCTGGAGAGGGAATCAGCTATCTCGATTTCTTTGCGCCGGGTGTGATAGTCATGACCGTGCTGTTCGGCTCGGCCTTCGCCGGCATGAGTACGCTGATGGACATGGATTCTGGTGTTCTGTCCAAGATGGTAGCCACGCCGGTTAACCGGGTCTCCATCATAACCGGCCGCGTCCTTGCTAACGTGCTGGTGGGGTTGGTTCAGGCGCTGATTGTCTTTGTAGTGGCTGCCATCATGGGCGTACGTGTGGCTACCGGTATGCCTGGGGTGCTGCTTGTGCTGTTGCTTGTCGCCTTGCTTGGAACGGGGTTCGCTGCTTTCTCCAATGGCTTGGCGCTTCTGTTCAAGCGAACCGAGACGGTGATGGCTACCACCAACCTGCTCACGATGCCGCTGATGTTCATGTCCTCCATGATGATGCCTTCTCAGGCACTTCCTGATTGGCTGAACACAGTGAGACAGTTCAACCCGGTGGATTATGCGGTTGTGGGTGTCCGCAACCTGGTTCTTTATGGGTATGTCTGGACCGACCTTTGGAAGTCATTGCTAGTGCTTGGCGCCTTTGCGGTGGTGATGGTGGTGTTTGGCACGCTGATGTTCGGCACCCGGGCAGAGTGAGAAAGGGGCCAACTATGCAGGATAGAGTGAGCAAGGCAGTCAAGAATCCAAGCTTGGGCTCTCGGGATCGAATCGATTGTTGTGGTCAACCGCCTGTCCGCTACTAGGGATCTAGGATCAAGCAAGGAGTGGGTGGAATTAAGATATGCAATTTAGAGATAGGTGCAGCAAGGCCTTGGAGGCTGGGGCTGCAGGGAGGTGAAGCAGTGGAATACGCCATTCGAACGGAGAATCTGAGCAAGACATACGGGAAGACCTTCAAAGCCCTGGACAGTGTCTCTCTACAGGTAAGTAGGGGCGAGGTGGTGGGATATGTCGGTCCTAACGGTGCCGGCAAGACCACTACCATCAAGATACTGACCGGCCTGATACGGCCCACGTCGGGGAGGGCCCACGTGAACGACAGAGACGTGGTCTCCAACCCGAGAGATGCCCTGCGGTCTATGGGGGCGCTGATCGAAGTGCCAGGGGTGTATGACTACCTGACGCCGCACGAGATGCTGACCTACTTCGGCCGGGTCTACGGCATGCGCCGCGATGTGATAGACCAGAGGATTAAGGAGACGCTGGAACTGGTCAGATTGCCGGACTGGGAGCACAAGAAGACCGGGGCGTTCAGCACCGGAATGCTGCGACGCCTAGCCATAGCCAAAGCCGTCCTCCACAGGCCGGACATCCTGATCCTGGACGAGCCGGTTCTCGGCCTGGACCCGAAGGGGATCATGGAGGTGAGGGAGATGATAAGGCAGTTCCGCAGCGAGGGCATGACAGTCTTCCTCAGTTCCCATCTCCTGAGTGAGGTGGCCGAGGTCTGCGATTCGGTGATCTTCCTGGACAAAGGGAAAGTGGTCACGTCAGACTCTGTGGAAGGTATAGGCCGCAGAGTGGGGCATGCTGTGGTGGACGCAAGGTTCCTCCATCCGCTATCCCCCGAAGAAATCGGCAAGCTCAAAGACATTGATTTGATAAAGGGCGTTGACATGAAGAATAGTACGGCTCGACTACAGTACGATGGAACGCCAGAGACAAGTGCTCAGATACTGAGACTCCTCGTGTCTCTGAACTTGGACGTCGTGTCCTATGCGGCCGAAGGTGTCGGGCTGGAAGAATACTATGTCTCCGTCATGAGCGATGAGAAGGGGGTCAACTAAATGGCAATAGACGCAGTGAGGATGAGGAACGACCTCTCTGAAAGCTGGCTTTCGCTCCGGTTCGAGATGCTGAAACATCTGAAGCGCCGCAGGCTCTTCATCGTGGGCGCACTGGCGATAGTGGTGCCGCTGTTCTTCTATGTCTACTTCTACCAGGCAGACCCGAATGCCGCAGTGGACTTTGCCAACATGTCGCTCCAGTTCATGAACGTCCTGATCGTGATATCGGCTGCCATGTTTGCCGGCGACGCTGTGTGTGGCGAATTCGAGAAAAAGACTAGCCTGCTGATCTTCCCAACTCCACAGAGAAGATCCTCCATATTTGTTGGCAAGTACGCGGCAGCAGTGATGGCAACCTTCCTGGTGGTTTCACTCTACTATGTGGTGCTGACTCTCCAGATAGGACAGCTCTTCGGCTGGGGAGAAATACCAGGGGCACTGGGCAAATCCTTCCTGACGGCCTTGATCTACTCTGTCGCCGCGGTAAGCGTGGCATTCCTCATAAGCAGCCTATTGAAGCGCTCAATGTCTGCCACCATTGTCAGTTTTCTGGCGCTCTTGATGATATTGCCCATCGTACAAATGCTCATATCCGTACTGGATCAGGAACCCTGGTTCATCGTCACCTACTCCAGTGGTCTGATCACCAGCGTGCTCGGCGCGTCGAGCAGTCTCCCGATGAATCCCGGCGGCGGTACCAGTGGCAACGAGATCCAGCAGTTCACTCCTACTCTGAAGACGGGCATCGCCGTGATGGTGACCTGGGCCATTGCCTGCTTGGCAGCTGGCATGGCGATAGCCGTCAAGAAGGAGGACTAGGGCACGCCTGTTAAGCCGCCTGTGTTTCGACGCGATGGGTACTAGGGAGGTATCCTGAGTAACGTGGCAACTGCCTTGGTTATCAAGGTTCTCCCAGGCAAGCAGGAGACCAATGCATATGGTCTCTAGCCATTGAGTTCAGTATGGTGAGCAGCTTGCGCATGCAGGTGTCCCGTGGCACGGGCGAAGCCTGACGGCTTGCCCGTGATCCCAACTACTGCAACGCCCGCTACTACAACGGCACGATCGGGCGGTTCATCAGTGCGGACACGGTAGTCCCCGATTTCTCCAATCCCCAGTCCCTCAACCGCTACAGCTACTGCTGGAACAACGCACTGCCCACCAGCCAACGATGTTCCGAGTGCACAGTTCAAAGAAAACTGCCTGAATACCTGATGCCAAACTCAGGCAACCGCTGTTCATCAGGTGCTCGGTGACCATGACACCTCACGGTCACATCATCCGTCAGTAAGCGGGACTCTCTCATACTGCCAGACTGTGAAGAAAATCGTGGTTTTAAAATGCATCAATAGGCACCTCACCCTCGTCCGGAAACAGAACGCTTTGCCGGAGACAGCATGCGGGTGGTAGAATCGCGCTGTCCGCGAGCCGCCATCTCACGATGGCCAATCATGCTCGGCAGCCTCTATTGTCCTGGCTCAGGAGAGTGATACGACGTCTGAACGCCTGTTGATTACAAAGCTGCATGTTCCTCCCGTCCCCCCGGGGTGGCTCACGCGCCCCCGCCTCAGGAAACACCTCGACGCCGCGCTGCGTTGCCGGTTGACGCTGGTTTGCGCGCCCGCCGGGTTTGGCAAGACCACGCTACTGAGCGAGTGGATCGCTCTTCAAGCGGGCGGAAGCGCCATGCATGCCCCACCTGCTGCATGGCTTTCCGTGGACAAGGAAGATAATGATCCGGATCGCTTCTGGACCTACTTTGTGGCCGCACTGCAAACCGTGCAGTCGGGTCTGGGACAACGTTCACTGGAGATGCTGGAGACGGGCAAAGCGCCCTCTATCAGGGCTGTGTTGACCACTTTGGTGAATGACATCAGCGAGGCCAAGCGTGACTTCGTGCTGATACTGGATGACTACCACGAGATAGCATCGAAGTCGGTCCACGAGTCTATCGCCTTCCTCGTGGACCATCTGCCGCCGCGGGCGCATTTGGTGCTGGCGAGCAGGGTTGATCCGCCGCTCCCACTGGCCCGTCTGCGAGTTCGTGGGCAGTTGAATGAGCTGCGGGCCGCTGACCTGCGTTTTACGACGGACGAAGCGACCGCCTTTTTCAATGACATCATGAACCTGGGACTGACGACTGACAACGTTAGGGCGCTCGACTCTCTGACAGAAGGCTGGATAGCCAGCATCCGAATGGCCGCGCTATCCATGCAGGGATGCGAGAATATCCCTAGCTTCATCGCGGAGTTCACGGGCACCCACCGCCATGTGATGGACTATCTGGTGGAGGAGGTGCTTGGCCGTCAGAGACCTAGCGTGCAGCAGTTTCTGGTGCGAACCTCCGTTCTTGATCGTTTGAGCGCGTCGCTGTGCAATGCCGTGACCGGTGGGGACAATGCAGAAGAGATGCTCGATCATCTGCAATCGGCCAATCTATTCGTGGTGCCGTTGGACGAGAGCCGGAAGTGGTTCAGGTACCACCATTTATTCTCTGACCTGTTGCGCGATCGCCTGCAGAAGACGCAGCCTGACCGTATACCAATGCTGCAACGCCGGGCCAGCCAATGGTTTGAGAGAGAGGGTTTGACTTCCGAAGCCATTCAATATTCTCTCGCAGCCAAGGACCTTGACCGCGCTGCAGACCTGATCGAGTCAGTGGCCGTGCCGCTCATATCACAGGGCAAGATTTCGGCGCCGCAGGGATGGCTGGAGAAGTTGCCCGAGGAAGTCATCCTGTCGCGCCCGTGGCTCTGCATCGGCCTGGCCAATGTCCGGGAGGCACGCGGCCAGCTTGTTGCTGTTCAGCCACTAGTGGATGCAGTGGAGGCCATCCTCTCCCGGGCCCGGCCTGCCAGGACGCCCAGAGAGGCGGAGTCAGACAGGCGCATCCGCAACCATTTGACGTCTCTGCGCATACCGCTGTTTCTGGCCCGGGGTGAAACCGACGAGGCCATCCGCCTCTGTCATGAGGCGATTGAGCAGTCAGCCGACGACCAGCCAACGGTGCGATGCATGTCGGTGCTCCTTCTGGGGTTGGCGCATTGGATGAAGGGGGACATGTCCAGTGCCGTGCCCTATCTGGAAGAGGCAGCGGTTTACGGACAGACCACGGGTAATTACTTCATCACACTGGTTGCCATGGGACACCTGGCAGACATCTATGTCAGACAGGGGCGGCTGCACGAGGCAGCCGAGGCCAGCCGCAAGGCTATCCGCCTCGGCACGGAATGGGGAGGTGGAGAACCCCTTCCCGCTACCAGCTACGCCCATATATGCCTGGCTCAGATTCTCTACCAATGGAATGAGATTGAAGAGGCCATACACTATGTCAACCGGGCGATTGATTTGGGCAGGCAAGGGGTGCAGTTGACCATTGCCGTGATGGCGGTTCCGGGGCTAGCGCCCCTGACGGAGCTGATCGGACAGACCACTGCACTGTCCGATGCCTTGGATGAACTGGAGGGTGTGGCTAGGGCATCGCGGAGCACTGTGATGACCAGGGTGACCGCTTCGTGGCGCGCCCGTTTATCTCTGGCCAGGGGCGATATCGGCCAGGCTCTGCAGTGGGCGGCCTCCAGGGAGAGATCCAAAGGTGGTTGGGATGAGGGGCTCGAGTTCGCACTGGAATTCGAGTATCTCACACTGGCCCGGCTCAAGATCGCCAGGGGGCAACTACAGGGCGTTCCGGCCATGCTGGATCAGGTGCGGAAAAGGGCTGAGGCAGAGGGCAGGATGGGTAGCGTCCTTGAGATACTGGTCCTGCTGTCCACCACGCTTCGTGCTCAAGGCAGGGCCGATGAGGCCATGCAGACGCTGCAGAGGGCCCTCTCGCTGGCGGAGCCCGAGGGATATGTCCGCATCTTCGTGGATGCGGGGGAGCCGATGGCCGAGCTCCTGCGGTCTGCGCTGCAAGAGCGGATCATGCCAGAATACGTGTCGGGCCTGCTGGCGTCGTTTGGCACGGCCACCGGTCGCGATGGATCGACCGGCATCACCGCACCACGTGTGAAGCCAATGTCGGAGCCGATCACCAAGCGTGAGCTGGAGGTGCTCAAGCTGCTGGCTGCCGGTGCATCCAACCAACAGATCGCCGAGGAGTTGGTGCTGGTGACGGGAACAGTAAAGGCTCACCTGCTGAACATCTACCGCAAACTCGACGTTCATAGCCGCACACAGGCAGTGGCCCGGGCGCGGGAACTTCGCCTCCTGTGACTCGGACGCCACGCTATGGACTGACTGCCCATCCCGCACCATGGGTCATGGTGACCTTGCGGGAGATGACTGCACTCTAAGGTGGGCGGGACATCCTGTTCTTGCAGGTTGCCAGCCGGCAATGTCTTTCTCGCTGTCTTTCAGACCAGCGTCGTCATCCGAGTCAGGACGCGTGGCTCTGAGTACAGCACAGGCCAGTAGTAGAATCGCGCTGTCCTGGGATCCAAGAAGCTCAAGGCCGTTGCGGTCAAGTGGGAAGGCAAGGCGGTGAACATCGCCCAGCCGGAGAAGTTGAGAGAGCTGTCCGAATACTACCGCGGCATGAAGATCGGCTTTCCCTACCATGACGAGGGCTTCCACAATGTGTTGAGTCGGTGGTCCCACGACCACCGACTCGGGTTCCGGGTGGTGCTTGGTGAAGGCACTCTGAAGAAAGAGCCATGCTATGGGTGTCTTGGCCGATGCCCCCGGAGCACCTACCGCTCGAAGGACGGGAGGTCGGGGAAGTTCATCTGCCATTCGGCATGGGTGTACCAACCGTGGGCCGAACAGTACTACAAGGACTGGAACGACGTCCCCTTCCACGCTACCAAGCTCTTCGACAACTATGGGCTGGATACGATTGACGTTGACCTGATCATAAGTTGGCTTAACGCGTGCCAGAAAGCCGGGATTCTGACTGACGAGAGTACCGGTATACCCATATCCAAGCTGGGAAGCCAGGTATTCATTGAAGTCCTGCTGAAGAAGATATCCATGCGCGAAGGCTTCGGGGACATACTGGCTCAGGGACTGGACAGAGCCGCGGATGAGGTTGGTTCGGCTGCCAGGGAGCAGATCAGGAACGGGGGCATACTCTCTGAACCCGGATACAGCCAGCCCTATGGGCCGAGACTGCATATCATGACTGGACTCCTGCACGCCATGGAGCCGAGATTGGCCATAAGCCTGCTGCATGAGGTGACTACCTGCATGGGCAAGTGGTTGACGCGCTACATGGGACTAAATGTTTATCCGTCCACCCAGACGGTCCGCGCCATAGCCGCCAGATTCTGGGGCAGTGAGCTGGCCGCCGACTTCTCCACGTACGAAGGAAAGGCCCTGGCGGCCAAGAAGATGCAGGACCGTTCCTACGCCAGGGAGTGCCTTATACTCTGCGATTGGCTATGGCCCGTTTTGGAGTTGGAGTCCTCCGAGGACATGTGGGCGATCCTACCCTGGAAAGCAGGGTCGTGTCTGCCGTGACCGGCAGGGATATGGATGAAGCGGGCCTTAATGGTATTGGTGAGAGGGTGTTCAATTTGGTAAGAGCCATCCATCTCCGTGAAGTGCACAAGGGGGAGAGTGTCTGATGTGATCCCGGAACAAGCCTACACAGAGCCGCTCGAATACGAAATCCAGGATTCGCAGTTGATCTTGCCTGGGAAGGATGGTGAGGTGGTCAGCCTCAAGGGCCGAGTAGTAGATCGGGAAGCCTTCGAGAGGATGAAGGACGAATACTATCAGCTTCGGCGGTGGGATGTGGCCTCGGGACTCCAGACAAGGACACAACTTGAAGAGATCGACCTAAAGGATGTAGCACAGGATTTGGAGCGACGGGGGCTATTGGCTGCCGCAGTGCACGGGGACTGACGCTGTAACATGACGATCACCACCAGCCGATGGCTCACTGACGTACGAGGGGGCCTCTGACTTAGGCCGTTCAGTCTCGAACTGCCCGGGAAGCGCCAACGCCCATGTCCGAGCTATGACGTCTTAGTTGCCTGACTCCCTTGCTGCGTGATCGACTGCCGCAGCGTTGCAGGGACACTTTGAAGTGCCTCTTGTCGAATCCCTCTGAATCGTAGGTCTTCCATTTGGGCAAGGCATATTCATAGACCCCAAGCTTTGCTCCCGCCAGTCCAAATATCTCCTTGGGCACTACCCCTAGAGATCGCCGTCTGCCCAGAGTCATGACATGCAATGCCAGCAGAGTATCCCAGAGTCGTGGAGGGCACCCTTTCACGGCCACGACAGTCCCTGTGCTTCCATCATGGTTGTTGATGGCGCAGTTGCCATACAGAATCGCTCTTTGGCCCTCGTGTTCCGGCCTCACATCTTTGCCGCAGCATATGACCAGTTCATCGCAGTCCCTGTTCGGGTTGTCTGTCACAAAGGCCACCAGTGCCAGGCCGAGATTGGCATAGCACCGCGAACAAAGGCTGTCGCCCGGATATGGAACCGAGATGCCGGTGACGCCGGCCGGAGCCAGCAGTTCCTTCGCCACGTCGGGTTTCCATTCCAGCCTTTCTCCCAGGGCCTTAATGTCCTTTTCACCTTCGATCTGAATGCCATCAGTTGTCAGAGGCCGGCCATGACTCTCGGCATAGGCACGAAGATAGCCGACCTCTGAGGGATCAATCCCCATGATCGCAGACCCCACAACGTCGCAGGCAAACTTGTCCTGACTGGCGATGATCAGATCCTTGCGCCGGGCGGTCCCCAGGAGCGTGTCCGGACCCCTCTCCAGCATGTATGTTCCGTCGATAATGGTAAGGTCGCTCTTCACGACTTCGTTCAGCAGGTAGATGAGACGGTTGAGGCGGTTGCTGCCATGAAACTTGGTCTTGGATGCCGGACTCAGGCAGCCCTTGAGGTTCTTGAAGCCCAGCGAAACCTTGGTGAGTCCATGGGTCTTGAGCACCGGGACATTGATCAGGAAGTCCGTCTCCAGGGCGCTCTGGGCGATCTGCACCTGGAAGCCCTCGAGTTCAACCTGGCGAAAGGGCCCCCTGTTGAGGTCCATCAGCCTTACGCCATACTTCGTAGCGAGCTTGTCGATGTCCGTGCGCGCACAGGCCTTGCGCGTGTCAAGACCCAGCACTTCGATGGACCCTTCGGCGATGGTTATGTCGCTGCAACCCTCCTCGATCAGCAACTGAAGAAGCGCCTCTAGCATGCACGTTGTGGTGATCATGCCGTATGGCGGCAGGCGAAGGCCGACGGATATGTTCGGTTTCACCATGATCCTGGCGTGCTTGTCCAGTTTCGCGAAACCGTCACACAGGGATACGGCTTCGCGCAGCGACTTGAAGGGCTCGGCCAGCTTCACTATTGAGACTACCATGGCTATCCGGTTGACACAGGCTCTCGGACGTGCCGCTGTATCACCTGCGGCGCAAGAATTCCTTCAGCCGTTCTCTGATAGCTTCGTAGTTCGTGAAGATAGAGACTCAGAAACGTCCTCGCCTCCGCTTTGGAGAAACAGGCAGCTTTGTAGACAAGAGCTATATGCAGGTGATCGTGATATGTGCCAACACATAGGCTCATTCCCATTGGGCTGACGACCGGAGGCAAGCCTAAAACGCTGGTTATCTCCGCGTCACCCATTTTGACCCCTTCGCTTGAGGTGCTCCATTCTGGCCAGATAAGTCCCAGATTTGTGAGTAGTGTGGAATCCAGGTATATCTCGGTGGCTATCAAGAACTTGGCTACGTACTTAGGGATTCGCAGCGGGAGATGGGTACAGAAATAGACGGCATACACGATGGAAAACGCTATTCCGTTCCTAAGCATTCGCGAAGTCTTCTCCTTCACTGTCCGCAACAGGGCTTCCGGGTCCACTCTCTCCTTGTGCGTGGTCGACACTGATATGAAGGATACTCTATTTGCGATGACTTGCAAGGACATTGGGCTGCCAATGTTCACCGGCACCATGATACTAATCTTTCGGCTTGGTTTTCCGTGGGCGCTATTCCATTCTTCAACGGTCTTGAAGCATGCCGCCATGAGGATATCGTTCACCGTTGCGCCGACTGACCTCGATTTGGATCGAATCTGTCTTAGCTCGTAGGGATTCAACGATCCCTGGCAGAAGTTGATCTCAGCCGATCGCCTCGACCTCCTACGACAAATCCTGGCGTTGGGCGAAAGGGGAGCAAACAGAAACCGGTGGGCGAGAGTGGCGATCATCCTGAGGTAGAAATACCCCACTCTCAGCCTGCAGGCTTGCGCCAGTGCAACCAGATCATCCCCCCTTTCATTCCCCAGCGAATGCCTTGAGCGAGATGAGTTGTCAGTGGCCCCGTTGTACTCTTGAACCACCTCACCGATGAAGCGAAGAAACTGAAGTCCGTCTGCCGCCGAATGATGCCAGGTGAAAACGAGTGAGGACTCTGTGCGTGTCCTTCTCAGTAGAAGAACTCTGCACGGTAGCTGCTTACCTGGGTCAAGCTGTCTGTTCATCCAGTCCGAGACAAGACTGTCATAGCGGGCGCCAATCTGACTGCGACTTGAGTCAGTTGGACCTTGTGGCTGCACCAAGTCCCACACACTCAATATGTCATTGCCGTAGTTGCTTCTTGTCTCTCGGGTTTGCCGAAATAGTCCAGCACGTATGGTTGATCTCAAACTAGGATGGCAGAGCAGTACGGTCGTCAGAGCGGACTTCAACTTGACAGGATCCACGGACCCATCAATGGTTAGTATATAGTGATTGACCATTGATTCATCTTGGCTATGGAGTGCAAACATCGCCTTGTCCACGCAGTTGAGTGCAGCACTGGTGCTCAGGCGTTCCATCTCTTCCGGCATCTGTTGCCTCACAAATGAACGAGTGACAAGTGACTTATGTGAGACCGCTCGTTGTTGCTAGTCTTCCTACTTAGTGGAGGGCACTGTCCACCATGAGAAGCCGGAGAGGAGAGAGTAGGCCTGTAGGTCGACTTGCAGGATATACTACTATTATCTGTCTGTCTGTCAAGTGCTCATCTATCATAATAGTAACATGTAAGACGCAAAGGACTATCGCGATCTTCCGGAATTGACATGCCAAGGGTTCGATGAGTTGCTGGGGATGGACTGTTGCAGCCAGCGCCAGGAAGACGCCGCGCTGGAACATCACGCACCGGCGCGGAGGAATGGCTCGATCGTGTCAGCGACGATGGCTGCGCCTGTGCCGTTCAGATGCATTCCCTCTGTAGTCAATAGAAAGCCGTTCTCTCTGGCAATTTCGTCGAAGCTGCGCCTGAGAACGTAGTGACGAAAGAGAGAGGTCCACATCAGGGTCGAGTTGGGATGATGCCGACGCCCAGCCGCACCATGAACTTTATACAGGTAGTTCTCCTGCCGCTCATGCGCCGGCAGGTAGGTCACTTGCTGTTCGGTCGCTATTTGCATCAGGCATGCACTGTAGGCCCTGATGCGCTCGTTAGGCAACGACGTCAGGTGCTCTCCTAAGACAGGAGGTGAGACCAAAGCGATCCTGGCCGGCGTCTTCTCCTTGAGGACCTTCACTATCTGAAGCATGTTGCCGTAGTACCAACCGATGACGGGCTCCTCGGGAAGTCCTTTCCAGAGTCGATATGCCAGCCGGAGGGCTGGACTCAGGGTAGCATTGACATCATTGCCACCAACCAGAACGATGACGAATTCTGGCTGGCGAGCGACGACGGTATCCAACCGGATTAGAATATTGTAGGACAGGTCGCCATTTACCCCGTGATTGAAGAAGCGGAAGCCTTCGTCGCTTAAGCGCCCCCTCAAAATGTCAATGAAGTCAATGCTGACCTGTCCCCGAACAAGACTGTCTCCGATACAGACAACCGAACGCGGGTGTCGAGGTTCTCTCGGGGTTCCTTCGCTGGTCTGACAAACGCCGCTGGCGCGACGGCCGTCTCGCTGTCTCCGAGATGGCATCAGTGTAGTTCGAATGATGTCAGAGCCTCGCGTCTGTCAATGACCTAGAAATGTATGACATTTCCATTACATCTTAAAGTCTACGAGGTGCTATTTGCAAACGTGTCTCAACGTATTTCGGTGACCTCACATTCCCGTCACATGAGGGCCTGTGGACTTCAGCAACTGCCTCAGCTGAGCGGGATTTCCACTTCTTCTGAGTGCCATCTAATCCGATTCCAAGGCAACGCCGAAACCGGAGTGGTATCCTGGTTTTGCACTGGAAAGGACACCCCCCCACACTCCAGACAAAGAGAGGCCCACCGAGTGAGATGCACTTTTCTCTTTGTCCGACAACTTGCCCTGGCGTCGCGGCGTCAGGTTCCGGAGACCCTGTGCTTTTCTCGTTTTCGACAGGTGTGCCGCCGAGAAGCACTTATTCAGATGATTTTGTGACAATATATATCGCTTCTGTGACCATCCGGTTAACCGGCCGATCTATCATCTGATACCGAATGCTGCGTTTGCGCGCAGTACGTACCTGTCGTGATGGAGGTCATGCTATGTCAACCACATCAAGATCCAGCCGAAAGAGCCAGTTAGTTGTCTTTGGGGCGCCGCATGCGGAGCGCGCCGGTACACAGAAAGGTACCGCGTCATCCGCCAAGTCAACCCAGGCGGAAGCGGAGCGTCGAGTCCTTTTGGATCTGATACCCGATCAAGTGTTTCGCGTCAAGGCGAAACATGACGGCTCCGTCTCAGTGAGAGATGGGCGTACCCGCACCCAAGTCGTCATGGACGGCGTGTCAGCTTCCGCCTCAGAGGCCAACAAACAGGATAAGTCTCTGGAGGCAACGAGGAGCCTCGGTCAGGAGTTGGCATGTCGAGGCAGGACGCTTATGGATGACTTCCTGACGACGGGTGAGATGCAGACTGTTGAATTCGATGTTGAGTGCGGTGGTCGTACAACTCACTACCAGATTCGAGCGGCTGCCTGCGGTCCTTGGGAACTGCTGGCTGTAGTCACGGATATCACGGCGCGCAAAGAGGCGGAATCTAGCATTGAGAGATCACTCAGTGAAGTGGCCCGTCTGAATGAAGTTCTTCAGAACGAGGCATCTCAGCACGCCGAGGATGAACAGATTCTGGACAACGCCTTCGCCAAGCTGGGCAAGCTGCTGGAGGACACCATCGGGGCAATCCAGATGATCGTCCAGATGAAAGACCCTCCGACGGCTCATCATCAGGCGCGAGTGTGCAAGCTGGCCTGCGCCATAGGCCGGGAGATGGGCCTGGGGAAGGGACAAGTCGACACGATTGGGTTGGCAGCCCTACTTCATGACCTGGGCAAAGTGTTTATTCCTGATGAAACCCTGAACAAGCCCGGCAAGCTGACCGAAGCTGAGTTTGCGACCATTAAGGAATCCGCCGAGACGGAGTTCCAGATTTTGAAGACCATTGATCTCTTCTATCCCATCGCCGACATTGTCCACCAGCATCACGAAAGGCTTAACGGAGCCGGCTATCCCCTGGGGCTCAAAGGCGAGGATATTCTGCTCGAGGCGCGCATAATCGCGATCGCGGATGTGGTTGAGGCGATGGTTTCTGATCGTCCTTATCGGCCCGCACTGACGTTGGAAGAAGCTCTGGGCGAGATTGAATCCGGGAAGGGAACGCTGTACGACCCATCTGCTGTTGAGGCCTGCATCAGGATGTTCAGAGAGCACAGGTTCGAGTTCGATCGGGCAGAGGCCAACGTGCCCCAGGAGGCAGCCTATTCCGGAGCATAGGGTCTGTGCCCTCTGTTTTTAGGAGTCTGGCTCGGGATGTATGTTTAATTCCACTGGGGTTGGGTAGATCGAATCACCGAGTGTTATCCAATGGCAGCGTGCGGGGGATTCTCGAAGTACCTAGCAAGAGGATGGATGGTGCATTGCCGGGCAGCGACGTTTCAGAACACAGATAGAAGGAGCATGCTAGTGCCGGTCTCATGGGCGCTCGCGTATAGGTCTTAGGGCTGAGAGATGGGTTTTGACTACAGCGCGAAGAATGCAGCCTTCGTCAGGCAGCACGGCCGTTGTGCCAAGTGCGGCAAGTACCTGAACATGGTCTATGAAGACAGGCGGGGATACGAGGGCGCTTGGACAGCACATGACCTCGTGCCGATGAATGAAGGGGGAAGCAACAGAGCCCACAACTGTGTCATACTCTGCATCACAGACCCAGACTGTCATCTCAACTTCGCCCACGGTGGAGACCTGCGCCAGCATGTCTTTCTCACCCCGTTCGCGTTTCCAGGTTGGGTATTCAGGGATGGTGGTGAAGAGGGGCGTTTGGAGGATATCCCAGCCGAGACGCAGCGGCCTGTTCAAGAAGCTAGGGCTTCCGTTGTTCCATACCGAGTGCCCCGCACCGGTGACGGACCATGGATGACTCCGAGTGCTGCTGCATCTGTGCGTCCCTTGACGCGCCCAGGACTCGGTTCACGATGAGGCCAGAGGATGATTCGGATTGGCCCCGGCATTTGACCTGGCTCTAAATGCGCCGACACAGTCGTGATATAGTTGGGACGTCATGGCAAAGGTGCTTTTTGCGGCTGGCTTGGTTTCTTTTTTCGCCGCCCTGGTCTCTGAGATTGGCTTCATTATGCTCAGGCTGACGACTGCCAGCGGAACGACCACTGCTTCTCCTGGTTCCGTCTACGGCCTGATCGTATGGGGTTGCATTGGCGTCGGGGTCTTCTGCTGGATCATTGCAGCGGCAATTGTTGTCGCCGGTCACTTTTGGGATGGGTCCTAGCCGCCGCGTGATCACCGTCACCACGCGGGTCCTGATGCTCAGATACTGGACACATGATCCCGGGACCCTCATGGAGCTGCTCTCAGATGGCACCTCTGATGCCGAGCACTCAGCCAGCTGGACCACACCCAGTTAGGCAGCGTCCTCTGACATCCTCCTCAGGATATCCCAGAAAGCTCCGCGGTATCCCTGGCGAATAGCCTCCACCAGATGGCTATTGTCATTGTAGTTGTAGTTCATGTCCCCGGCCCGCGGCGGTCTCATGAAGAGAAATCGCTGGTCGTTGTCTATCAGCCGCTCGAGGTATTGCGGCACGTCATTGCCCAACTCTGCTGAAAGATAAAACACCGGCCGGAAGAATCGATTGTTGTCCTCTACAGCGCCGTGCAGGTTGCGGTTGGATTCCGGGGGTCCCGACCGAAGCACCATGTCAGCCAGTCGCGTACCCGGGAAAACGCGAATCCCCAGGGCCGTACCGACGCGGTGTGGCGACATCTTCTTCATGGCATGGATCGTTCGGCCCAGGGTCTCCTTCGTTTCTCCTGGCCCACCCAACAGGAGATCATACATGAAGACCAGGCCCTGCTCGTGACAGACTGCTGCCGTCCGCCGCAGATCGTCCACAACATAGTCCCTCGCCAGCGCCCGCAGAACGTCATCGTCGGCGCTGTCCACGCCGAAGTTGATGCCCCGGCAGCCCGCCTTTAGGTACAGGGCTGCCGTGTCGCTGCCAAACGGCACAGGGCTGGCATAGGCATACCAGCCTATCTTCTCTCCCAGGCCTCTTCGAATTATCTCCCGGCAGAGGTCGTCGGCATGGGATTCAGGCAGGTTGAACTCGGCATCGCAGAGATGAAGGCAATCGATTCCCTGGGCCAGCAGGGCTTCCATCTCTGCGGTGACGCTCTCAGGTGAGCGGCAACGCAACTGATGCCCCTTGCTTGGGGCGTCGACGCAGTAGATGCAGCGCTTGGGGCAACCGCGCTTCGTCTCGATGCTCCCCATGCCGCCCTCGGCGAGGTAGCGCCGGTTGTCGATGAAGGTGCGGGTTAACACGGTGTTCCTGTCCATGTCATGCCATGCGGGAGGATTGCACTTGAAAACAGGGCCATCGCGATAGACCAGACCTGGAACCGACCGATAGTCGGCTCCGGCTGCAAGCCTTTCCACCAGGAGAGGCAGCGATTCTTCACCGTCACCGACGATCCCGAGATCGATATCGCAGTATGCCAGAATGTCTTCAGGCATGATGGAGAAGCCTGAACCGCCCGCAATGATGGGAGCATCTGTCCTGCTGCCCAGGTAGTCCGTGACTTCCTTGAAGCCCGGGAGGAAAAACCCCTGGCTGCTGAAGGTCGTGTCGTCGACATTGCGGAGCGTAACCCCCACAGCCTCCACCGCGTTGCGGGCGAAGTAGGCATCTACGGCCGACCTCCAGTCTGGGTGGAGACACAGGTCCAGCAGGTCCACCTGAATGCCGCGCTGGTTCAGGGCGTGAGCCAGATAGTCCAGTGCAATGGGGGTCACCGGAGGTTTCAATAGATTCGGATTGACCAGTAGAACTCGATAGGGCATGGCCTTTCTGAATTCTCCCGCTGGCGCTCTCAGCGCAACTAGACGATCATCATCATACCAGCTGTGCCGGCCAATGCGCACCCCTATTCCCCAGCGAAACCCTCAGTCTGTGGGATGAACCAAGGCGCAGTCGGATCCACCCTAGACGCAGGGCCTAGCCATGGCCGGATTGATCTCGTCCTTGTCTCATCTGGCGGGATTGGCCATGATATATTCACGGATGGGCACCAGCCCCCTCACCAACCTTCACGTTTGTACTGCTCGATCAACTCCAGCAACCAGGCGTGCACCGCCGGATCGCGCTCCACCCACCACAACTGGGCCTGGGTGGCCTCGCCCACTATGCGCCCTGGCACGCCGGCTACAAAGGAGCCGTCGGGCACCATCATGCCTTGGCCCACCACTGCCCCCGCAGCTATGATGCAGCGATCGCCGATCTCCGATTCATGCAGTACGGTGGCATTCATCCCGATCAACACGTGGTTGCCGATGCGCCGGGAGTTGACCACCGCGCCGTGTCCCAGGGTCACTCCGTTGCCGATGTCCAACCCCTTGGGGTCCCCATGCAGCACAACGTTGTCTTCTATCAGGACGTCGTCACCGATCCTTATCGGGCCGAAGTCCGCCCTCACTACCGCCCCCGGGAACGCCGCGCACCTTTCTCCGATCACCACGTCCCCCAGAACATGGGCCGCCTGGCTGATGAAAGAAGATTCAGCAATGCTGGGCGCCTTCTTCCCTAGGGCTTTGATCATGATTCTGTACCTCCGCAGTACGTACGATCATAGGTTGATCGAAGCTTGCCGGTCAAACCGGGCGATCGGGCCGCTGGCCGGTGAACAGATCCTCAATATTAGGGCCGCTGGATTCAGATCATCAGAACGAAGGGTCGGGTGGCGAGAATGCAAGAGGGCAGTCTAGTTCGGGTTGAACAGTACCACCACCACGTCGCCGTCCTGCACTTCGTAGGCTCGGCCTTCGACTCGTTGTCTGCCGGCTTTGGCCACTGCAGCCTCGCTGCCGAGCTCGATGAGATCCTCGCAGCGGATGACCTCCATGCGGATGAAGCCCTCTTCCATGTCCGCATGGATCTTGCCCGCCGCCACCGGCGCCGGGTCTCCGCGGCGGCAGGTCCAAACGTGGACTTCTTTCGGTCCGGCGGTGAAGAAGTTGACCAGGCCCAGAATGCGATTGGCCGCCCGTAGCAGTCGTTCCACCGATGACTCCTGCAGGCCCAGAGCAGCCAAGAACCCCGGCTGTTCTGCAAGATCCAGTTGGCTGATCTCGGCCTCGTCGCGCCCGCAGACGGCGACCATCTCGGCTCCCTCCGCATCGGCAATGCCCCGCAGCGCCGTGAAGTGCTTGTTGTTGACGTCTGCCATCGACTTGATGTTGGAGATGTAGAGAACCGGCTTGAGGGATACCAGGTTGCACTCCCTGACGCTGGCCAGTTGCTCCGGCGTCAGTTGTTGCCGCCGCGCCGGAACCCCCTGGTCGAGTGAGTCCTTTACCTTCTGGCAGTCGGCTACCTGCCTTGCCACGTCGGGATCGGTGCGCGCCTTCTTGGCCAGGCGGTTGACCTTATTGTCCAGCGTCTGGCTGTCGGCCACCATCATCTCCAGGTCTATGGTTTCGACGTCGCGCGCGGGGTCGATGGTGCTGTAGGCAAAAGGAATGCTGTCATCCTCGAAGCAGCGCACCACGTGCAACAGGGCGTCGGCGTCCTTGAGATGGCCCAGCAGCCTGGCTCCTCGCCCCTCGCCGGCCGTTGATCCGGTGGTCAGGCCGGGGATATCCACCACTTCCACGGTGGCCGGGGTTATCTTGGGCGGCTGGTAGATGGTGGCCAGCGCTTCGATGCGGCGGTCGGGAATGCCGACAGCGGCCCGGTTCATCTCGGAGCCGTTGTAGCTGGCCGCGCCCGCAGCCGTAATGGCGTTGAAGATAGTGGTCTTGCCGCAGGAGGGCAGGCCTACCAGCCCACTTTTGAGTGCCGTTCCGGGTTCCTTTCAGCGATCAGCCAAGCGTGGACAGGACAAGTGCCAGCGGCTTGCGCCGTCGAATTCTCTTTCCAACGTGTATATTGTAGCTGATTCGGCTGCAGTACTCAAAACCGCCCGGTCGCCTATATGTCCAGGCCGATACGGTATCCATCAGCCATGGCCTCGGCTATACCCCTGGGCTCCACGCAGTCGCCCGCGCAGTACACGTCAGGGACAGCGCGCCGGAGTCCACGCATGAGGGTCTGGTCCGGCTTACCACCGGCAGCAATCACCACGGTCTCAAAGGCTACGGTCTTCTTCTCGCCTTCCTTGGTGGCGATCCGCAAGCTGTCCTTGGTGAACTCACGGCACTGCACACCTGTCAACACGGCGACTCTCATGCTGGCCATGCGGGCCAGAAGCATCTTCCTCAAGGCCAGCGGCATGATGCCGGCCACTTCATCCAACATCTCTATGATGGTCACACTCCTCTGCTGCATGGCGAGGTACTCCGCCGTCTCGCAGCCCACCAACCCACCGCCGATAACGACCACGGTGTCACCTACTTTGGCCCCGTTCAAGACTTCCTTGGCGGTCAATACCCCGACGCCATTAATGCCCTTGATGTGAGGCACGCTGGTCGTCACACCCGTGGCCAGTACAGCCGCGTCCGGTTTCGTCTCTGCTATCAATTGCTGATCGGCCTCCACGCCCAGATTGACGTCAACCCCTCTCTTCGCCATCTGCCTCGTGAGGTAGTCCAGAAAGGGCTTCATGTTATCCTTGTGTGGCGGGATCACGGCCTCCAGCAACTGACCACCGAGCTTGTCCTGCTTATCATAGAGAGTGACTTGGTGCCCTCGCAGGGCGGCCACCCTGGCAGCTTCCATTCCAGCAGGTCCACCGCCGATGACGACCAACTTCTTCGCTTTCCCTGGCGGCTTGACTTCATATGCATGCTCCCTGCCTACGGCTCCGTTGACCGAACACATGATGCCTATACCCTTGACGGTCTGGTTGTCGATGCAGCGCAGGCAGCCGATGCACGGCCTGATTTCATCCAGTCTGCCTGCCGCTGCCTTCAGGGGCAACTCCGGGTCAGCGATTAGCGCCTTCCCCATGGCGATCAGGTCGGCCTGTCCGTCTTGCAGTGCCTTCTCGCCCAGTTCCGGAGTGATCCGGGCAGCCGCGATTATGGGAATTTTCACGGCCTTCTTCAGCCCGTCCATGAAAGGTAGAAGGCCCCCGGAGGCTTCGGCAGTTGGCGGGGGTATCTCGGGCATGACGCCCCACAACATCGCCGCTATCTCCAGAGCATCGGCTCCGGCCTCTTCGGCCATCTTGGCGACCAGCGGCCCTTCCTCGAAGGTTAACCCGGCGCCAGGGCCCAGCTCCATGGCGCTGATCTTGCACAGTAGGGGATAGTCCTGGCCCACGGCTGCCCTGACCGCTTGGACGATCTCCGTCAGGAACCTGCCCCGATTTGTCAGGCTTCCACCATATTCGTCCTGTCGCACATTAGCCGTAGAGGATAGGAACTGCGCCACCAGGTAGTAACCGGTGCTATGGATCTCCACTCCGTCAAATCCCGCTCTCCTAGCCCTGTCGGCTGCTCTGGCGAACTTGCGGACCAGCTCTTTGATCTCATCGATCCTGAGTTCCCTGGGCATCTCGCCCTCATAGCCGACCTGGGTGCCATAGGGCATCGGAATCGGTGATGGGGCAACCGGTTGAATCCCGGTGATTGATGACTTGGTTCCTCTTCCTCCGTGCTGAAGTTGCAGCACCGTCCTGGCGCCGTGCCGGTGTATGGTTTCCGCCAGCCGGCTCAGGCCGGGGATGAACTTGTCGTCGTCTATGGCCAACTGATACGCGGTAGTCTTGCCGACAGGAGCATCGACGCAAGTCGTCTCCACGATGATCAGGCCGACACCGCCCTTGGCCCGTTCCCTGTAGTAGCACACGATCTCCTCTGTGACGTGGCCGTCGGCAGTACCCATGTTCGTGCCCATCGGCGGCATTACGATCCGGTTCTTGATCTCCATCTTCCCGATCCGGGTAGGTTCAAACAACCTCTTAAACTCTGGCGTGGTGTTCAACAGTGCACCTCCTCAGGTTCTCATGACAGAGCTCTTCCGGCTGTAGTGTCTCGATCAGCGCATCTTCTCCCAGTGCGCCGTAGGCTTGTTCTCCTTGCCCGCCCTGTAGTAAGGCGACTGACTTAGCATCCACCAGCGAACCAACGGTGACAACACTCGCAAGCCATATCTCACTGGCCCGAGAGACGCCGCGATCTCTCTGGTGAAATCCTCGAACGAATGCCGTTGGTAATGCAGAAGCCTCTCGCTTTCCATGGTGTCGATCCAGTCCGAAAAAGCACATGCCGTGGAAGCGAAAGCGGTGTCCGGCAGTCGGCCGATTCCCATGGCCTTCATCATTCCGCCGACGAAGTCGCGGAAGTATAACTGGCTGCTGTGTCCGCCGCCGATAAGGAGTATCTTGCCCCAGACTTGGTCACTGGTCACGGCATTGGCTACCGCCAGGCCCACGTCATCGGGATGCACGAATTCTGTGCGCTGGCCGGGAGGTGTATCGAACATCTTCGGTGTAAAACCGCCCAGTGACTTCGGTGGAACGACGCCAAGACGGAAGATCGACCAGTCAAGACCCGATTCCCTCACCATGCTCTCGCATTCCACCTTGTGGCGATTGTAGTTATCCATCGGCTGGACTGGATCAGAGGCGGTTCGGGGCGGCACCCTATCCTGGCAACTCCCGTAGACGCTGAAGGACGAAATGAAGATGATCCGTGGTGGGACATCGAATCCCTTCATAGCTTCGAGCAGATTCCTGGTGCCGCCGATGTTGACTGACTCCGCCAGTTCGGGATGTTCATCGCTCGCAGGGGGCAAGATGAAGGCCACATGGACAACCACGTCCTGCCCGCGTACCGCCGACGCGACGTCGCCGGGCCGGCGCATGTCGCCCCAAGCGAAATCCACCTTGCCTGAGAACCTCTTCGCCTGCTTCCGGTTGGCTTCCGTCTTCAGGTCGAGACACCTCACTTCGTGCTTCTGTTGCAGCAGCTCTGTGAGGCAACTCCGGCCAACGTTACCCAGTCCGCCGGTCACCAGTACCTTCATCGCAACACCCCTATGTCAAGTGATCCCGTCAGCCGTCACTGGAGAGCAGCGTATGGCGCCTGACAACAACGCCTGCCGACGCCGCTGCTTGTCGCTCCACCAGTTACTTCGAGGAGACTCTCTCGTCAATGAGAAAGGTCCG
Source organism: Dehalococcoidia bacterium (assembly GCA_016932645.1). Lineage (GTDB taxonomy): Bacteria > Chloroflexota > Dehalococcoidia > UBA2247 > RBG-13-53-26 > JAFGCL01. The sequence goes on from JAFGCL010000010.1 coordinate 30,540, forward strand.
CGTCTTCCCCCTGTCCTGGAACTTCTCCTCGTCAGCGAGGAAGATCTTGCCGACCTCAGTCTTGTAGTCTCCCAGTATCTCCTGAACCTTTAGAGCACCCTCGATATCGTCAAACCAGAACTCGGTGATGCAATCGAAGTCAGGCTCATCGGTGCCGGGCATGGCGATGGGGTAGTTGCGCACGTACTTCTTGAAAGTAAGGAGGTGTTTAAGGGCCAGCGGAGCGTGATGTTCCTCGTAGTATTTCGCGAAGTCCTCACGTGACATGCCGGGCTTCCTCTTGATGAGGGCGATGGTCTTGATCATTGTGCTCAGCCTCCTTTGTATGCTGACGGCGGTCACCGTCACCAAGCCTCCCAAGTGACGAGTTGCGTCCAGAGGTCCAGGCGCGCCAAGGCCCGAGGGCAGCGTTTCGACTTGAGGTTGACTCGGACGATAGCAGTGCTGCCCTGCGGTTGTCAAGATGTGCCGGGAAGAATAGGGGGCATTTGGCGGATTTTGACTGAGGTGGAGACTCGGATGTATAGTGACTAGCGGCAGACGGCCGACGCGATTGACTACTGTGGTGCGAAGCAGAGATTCAATGCAAGGAGGCTATCAGTGAATGCGCTGAAGAACGAGAAGATACTGTTTGCGGGGTTGACAGGGCAAATCGGTTTCCCTCTGGCATTGCGTCTAGCGAAAGACAACGAGGTGTGGGGCATTGCGCGCTTCAGAGATGAGGGCAAGAAGAAACAACTGGAAAATGTGGGGGTAAAGACGTGCCCGATGGACCTGGGGCGTCCCGAGTATGCCACGTTGCCGGGCGATTTCAGTTACCTGATCCACTTCGCCGTCTACCAGGAAGGAGGCCTGGACTTCGACGAGGCGTTGCGGGTGAATGCCGAAGGTACCGGGCTTCTGATGGCGCATTGTCGAAAAGCAAAGGCAGCGCTGGTGATGTCGAGCTGCGCGGTGTATGCACTGCCTGAGGACCCGGGCCATCCGCTCAAAGAGTCTGACCCGCTGCACGGTCCGCAGTCAGCGCACTGCCCGACATACGCCGTATCGAAGACCGCTGAAGAGGCAGCAGCCAGGGCGAGCGCCCGCCAGGTTGGTCTGCCTACCACCATCGCCCGGATGAACGTATACTACGGCGAATACGGAGGGCTTCCGCCATGGCAGTTCGAGTGGATGCTGGCAGGCATGCCAGTGCCGGTGCAGCCGGGCCGCGCGTCCGTGTGCAGCCCTATCTACGAAGAGGACATCTACAACCATGTCGGTGGGCTTCTGGCCGGGGCCAGCGTCCCGGCGACGATTGTGAACTGGGGCGGTGACGAAGCCGTTGACGTGCGGACCTACTGCGCCTATATGGCAGAGATCACGGGGCAGAAGATACAGTTTCAGGAAGCTGCCGATGATCCGCTGGCCGCCAGAACCGTCGTAGTGGACAACACACGGCGCCGGGAACTGGCAGGGGATTGCATGATCAAGTGGCGGGACGGCATGCGCCGCATGCTGGCAGCCCGGCACCCTGAGATCAAGCTCAAGGGCTAGTCAGCCCGAGGATCGAGGTCGGCATCCCGGCCCAAAGGCCGCAGCTGTCCCTCTTGCGAACACAGCCGCCCTCAGGTTGCTCTAACGTGCGCCAGTGTCTCTATCCAGGTTGGCGGCTGGCGGCATGCCCGCCCGCGCGCCGGCCGGCAAAGATGCAGTCTGCAATGGACGTCCCGCTGGCAAAATAGCCATTTCCGCATAGGCCTACCGCGTTTCGCCCGGCAGCATACAGGCCCTCGATGGATGATCCGTCTTTCTTGACTACCTCGCCCGTCTTCTCGTTCACCACCAAGCCACCCAGAGTGATGCCCGACACAGGAATGCCTCCCTTCGTGAACACGGCAGAGAATCCCTGGAAGGAGATATCCATGGCGTAGAACGGAGGCGTGTCTTGCGCCACGAAACGCTTCTCGAACTTGCCCAGCGGATCGGGCCGGCCGCTCTTCGCAATCTCATTGTACTCCTTCATTGTCGCTGCGAGGCCCTGGGCGGACACGCCGATCTTCTTGGCCAGTTCCTCGAATGAAGGCGCCTTCTTGCGGCCGAGCCGCAGCATGGGCGTCATGGCCAGCTTCTGGAAGGCGGCGCACTGTTCCTTCACATGGCTCTTGGCTTCCTCAAATGTCTTGCTGTCAAGAATGAGGTAGGCATAGCCCCCACCCTTCGTGGCTATGTACTGGCCCTGTTTGGCGCCGTACAGGTCCTCGGCGCAGAGTCGTTTGCCGTCCTTGCCTACCAGGACACCCTGCATCAGCGCCTCGGGCGGAACGTAGAAGGTCCACGCTGCCATCTTGTCCATGTGCGATGTGACCCCGCCAACGCTCTCGCCGAGCGCGATCCCTGAGCCGTCGTCCGCATAGGTGCCTAGGGGCATGATCCTGCAGAACAGGCTGTTGCACTCACTGACCTTCTTCTTGTTGAATATGAAGCCGCCGGCTGCTAGTATGACACCTTTGCGCGCTTTGGCGCGGTAGGGGCGGGCTCGCAGTGTCATGATAAGACCGGCGAAACCATTGAGCAGGCTAGCCATCGGGGGCATATAGGTATTGAGCTTGGCATTGACCCAGGTCATACCACCATGGAATCGCCTGAGGAATATCGAGCTCGGTGGGATGGAACGCGCTTCCACACCTATGACTCGCTCGTCCTCACCACGAATGAGCTTCGTCACCTGGCTCTGGCACCGGACCTGAATCTTGTCTTGCTTGCGGACCGTCTCTTCCAGACTGTGGAACAGCGTCAGGCCGGAGATACCCGGACCTTTGGCACGGTGGCCGCGGGGCGCTGGCTTCGCCTTCGCCTTGTAGATCTCGTTGTTCTCACTTCCGGAGAAGTAAAGGTAGTAAAGGTCAGTAGGGTAGGAGGTCTTGAATGGGCACATCGATCCCTCGAAGGGGACGCCTGCATCCGCCAGCCACTGAATGTCACCGGCTGATCCCTCGCAGAAGCGGCGGAGTGTTTCATCTGACATGACACCTTCGCCGACCTCCTGCTTCAGGTACTTGTACATTTCGTCGGGAGTGTCATCAAATCCTGCCGCCTTCTGGTACGGCGTGCCGCCACCAGCATAGATGATGGCACCGCTGGCGGCGGTCGCTCCGCCCCCATGGAAGCGATCCAACACCAGCACCGAAGCTCCCTTCTGTGCAGCCTCCAGTGCGGCGCACGCGCCCGCACCACCAAACCCGACCACGATAACATCAACCTCAGCATCCCACTTTCGAGTTTCCTTTTTATCAGCCATCCTTCTCAGTCTCTCCTTTCCACCCGGGGGAGAACCGCCCATGGCTCACTTCTGCATCGATCAGATGGTCACCGTACAAGGTGCCCGCAGTCAGACCAGCCGCATGTGCGTTGTTCCCCGACAACGGAGAATACCAACAGACGGACAAATCGTCAACCCGGCCAACTAGTTCGGTGGATCACCGTACCCGCTTACGGCACTTGCGAGAGGAGAGGGTCACCTGCCTGACGGTCGGGCTGCTGGCAATAGCCTGCCAGCAGCAACATAAAGAAAACTGAACGACATAACACATAAGCTCCAGCCGATGCCTAAAGTGCCATCGTGCCATCTTTGAAGGAGCTAGGCCAGCTTGACCAGCGAGTATCCTACGCTAGGCTTCGTCAGTATCAGTTTGGCATCACCCGGCAACGGCTGAAGCTTCTGCCGTAGCTGTCTGATGTATGTCCTCAAAGTAACCACCGCTCCCGGGTAGTCCTCGTCTCCCCACACGGCCTCTGCAAGGCGGCCATACGTCACCACTCGGCCTGCGTTCAGCATGAGCTGTCTGAGGATGTGGCCCTCTACGACAGTAAGGCTGATCTCCCGCGGCCCGTAAGACAACTCGAAAGTTGAAGGATCGAGGCGAAGCGGCCCGTAGACAATAGGCGAGTCCTCTCCGGATGGAGTCTGTTTGCGCAACTGGACCTTCACCCGGGCCAGCAGTTCCTTCATTTTGAACGGCTTGGTGATGTAGTCATTCGCACCCATACTGAGCGCCCTGGTGATGTCCTGCTCTTCCTGTCTCACAGTCAGAATGAGAATCGGCACGGAGGAGAAGAGCCGTATGTCCTGCAACACGTCCAGTCCATCCTTGTCCGGAAGCCCGAGATCCAGGATGACCACGTCCGGGTGTTCCGTTCCTACCAGGTCCACGCCCTCTTCGCCCATCCTTGTGGACAGCAAGGCGGCATGAGGCCATTCGGCTTCGAGCGCCAGTGAGATAGCGTTGACGATCTGCGGATTGTCTTCGATAATCAGCACCTTCCATAGTTTGCCGACCTTGTCGACCTCCATCGGAAGGCTGCTCGGTGTTTCTACCGGAAGAGAGAAGCCGAAGGTCGACCCCTTGCCCAGACGGCTCCTTACCCATATTTGGCCGTCGTGAAGCTCGATGAACATCTTGCACAGGGCCAGCCCCAAACCCATTCCATATGGCCGAACTCTCAGACCGCCTTCCGGCCGGCGGTAAGACTCGAAGATGTGCTTCTTCTGCCGCTCTGACATTCCCGGGCCAGTATCCTTGACCTCCACCACGATGCTGGCCCCTTGGTCTCTGGCAGACAAGGTGACCTTCCCTCCCCTGGGCGTGAACTTAATGGCGTTGTGCATCAGGTTTGTGAGTACTTGCTGGAGACGATTAACGTCCGCCCGCACCTTGGGCAGATTGGGGGGCAGGTGGGCTATCAGGGACAGCCCATTCGCTAACGCCAGCGGAGTCATGTTGTCTGCGATGCCTCGTAGCATCGGCCTGAGATCAGAGGACTCCAGCCTGAGTTGCAGCATCCCTACCTCGCCCCGCGCCAGATCCAGCAGCTCATCGACCCTCCTATCCAGAGCAGCAGCCCCCTGTCCAATGTTCCTGGCCAGCTTCAACGACCGCTCATCCCGCAGTTCGTCGGTCAGTGTCTCTATCGATGCCAGTATGGGTGTCAGTGGCGTCTTCAACTCGTGCGCCACCGCTCTCATGAACTCGAGTCTCCTCTTCATCTCCGCTTCGATCTCCTGTCGGACCTTCCTTTCTTCACCATAAAGCTCCCGGAGTCTATCCTCCGCCTTCTTGCGCTCAGAGATGTCTCTTATTACTACGACCATACCCCACACTCGGCCGTTCCTCTTCAGGGCCCGCGAACTCACCTCTGTGTAGATCGGCGTCCCATCACCTTTCAGAAGCTCCACCTCCGCCAGTGGCGGGTTCTCCTGTTGCATGAGAGCGCTAAGGTCATGGAACCACACCTCCTTCTCCTGTAGGCTGTCGGTCCCGAAGATGTCAACATCAATGAATCGTTTGCCCAATACGTCCCGGTCGCCGTAGACCTCCTCGACCTTCTTGTTAACGTAGATGACGGTGCCACTCAGATCCACGACCAGAATCGCGTCACCAGCGCCTGCTAGAATATCTGCGACCTGCTTCAGGGACAGTCCCAGCGCGCCCTCCGGCATGCGCTTCCCTGCGCGCGCGGCCTCGTACTTGCCAGTCCCTCGCTGCAATCCGGCGCCCTCGGTGTGGATCGTCGCCGGCTCGGCCCTGGTATTGTCGCCCCTTCTAGACTTGTATCCGGCCATGGCTTGTGATTATACTATATACCTCATATCCTACTCATTTCATCATCATGTTTTAATCATCATCGCGTGGTCTGATATTGCTGTCATGCGGTGGCCAAGGGGGGATCAATCCGCCACTTCAGTTGTAGTCATCTCGCGGTGTGCACGGCTGGCGGGCCGCTGTGTTTGCCGGGCGCTTTGCACAGGTACAGAGACTTAGACTCTCGTTCTGATGACCTAAGAAATCCAAGCAAGGATAAGGAGGGAAGATGGCCCAGAAATTTGACTTCATCATCGTTGGAGGCGGCCCCAACGGGCTGACGATCGGGGC
>JAFGCL010000078.1 GCA_016932645.1 Dehalococcoidia bacterium
ACGGGCGAGATGGTGCAGCGACACGCTGCCGGGAGTTTGAGGGTGTCCCTCAATTATCCCTTTCTTGATCCCCCAAGAGTGGGGGACCAAGGGGGTTGAAGGAGGATCATGGACTACATTTCAGGTGTCAAGGTGAGAAAACTGAGACTCATGGCCGACGACCGCGGCTGGCTTATGGAGATGCTCCGCTCGGACTGGGAGGAGTTTGAGAGATTCGGACAGACCTACGTCACGGCCTGCTACCCCGGCGCGGTCAAGGCCTGGCACTACCATAAGAACCAGAATGACCACTTCATCTGCGTCAGCGGCATGGCCAAGGTCGCCCTGTACGATGCGCGCGAAGACTCTCCGACCAAGGGGCTGGTCAACGAATTCGTCATGGGGACACTGAATCCCATACTGGTCAAGATACCGAAGATGGTCTACCACGGCTTCACTGCGGTGGGCACCGACATGACCATCATCGTGAATGTCCCAACCCAGCTCTACAACTACGAGAAACCCGACGAGCACCGGGTTCCCTACAATGACCCCAGCATCCCCTACAAATGGGAGGTGAAGAGCGGATGAGGGTCCTGGTGACCGGCGCGGCCGGCATGCTGGCGAGGGACCTTGTCCCCTGTCTCCAGCAGCGAGGCCATTACGTTCTGGCTCCGCCGGAGAATGATCTGGACATCACGCACCTTGATGCCATCAGGAGGTGGACAGAGAGCGCCAATCCTGAAATCATCATCAACTGCGCAGCATATACCAAGGTCGATCAGGCAGAGAAGGAAGAGGCCTTGGCCAATGTCATCAACGGCCTCGCTGTGCAGAACCTGTGCCTCGCCTGCCAGGAGGGAGACATTCCCCTGGTCCACTTCAGCACCGACTACGTTTTCGACGGCACCAAGGCAGGACCGTACACTATCCACGACCACCCGAATCCCATCAACGCCTACGGCCGGACGAAGCTGTTGGGAGAGAAATACGTTCTATGGCTGCTGAACCGGTTCTACCTGGTTCGGACCAGTTGGCTCTTCGGCATCCACGGCCCAAACTTCATCGAGACCATGCTCAAACTGGCCGGGAAGCAGAAACAGGTCTCCGTGGTCAACGACCAAAGAGGATGCCCCACCTGGACACAGCACTTGTCAGAGGCAGTGGTATCCCTGGTCGAATCGGGACGCTACGGGGTCTACCACGCCACCAACTCTGGGCCGACCACGTGGTTCGAGTATGCCACGGAGATATTCCGGCTGGCGGGAACCGGCACCGAAGTGCTTCCCATCACTACAGACCAATTCCCGACAGCCGCCACCCGGCCCAAGAACAGCGTCCTCGATCCCTTCCCACTCACAGAAGTGATCGGCAGAGAAATGCCCCCTTGGCAGGAAGCAGTAAGACAATACCTCGAGGAGAGAGGCAGGGCCCCTGAACCTTGAACTCGGAGGCACAGCGAGAACACATTAATGAGAACCGGAGAACCGACGAAATCCGTAGACAGGCCACGGGTCGCCCACTGGATTCCCGCCTCCGCGGGAATGACAACGGAGGTGCAGGAGGAGACCTCCTGCCGAGGGTCTGGGGGTGTCCCCCAGCCCTCCCTACGTTCCCCCAAGATTGGGGGTCAGGGGGTTGAATTGATCAGCGGCTTCAGACCCCTGGAGGGCACCAGTCAGGCTGCGGTCCGACGTGATCCGTCGAGACTGCTGGGTAGAATGGTAGTGGCAGGATTCGGAAGATGAGGTTGTTGGTAACGGGAGGGGCCGGCTTCATCGGCTCCAACTTCGTCCAATACATCCTGGAGAACTACCCGGACTATGAGGTCGTCAACCTGGACGCTCTTACGTACGCCGGCAGTCCAGACAATCTCAAGGAGGTTGCCGGCAGCCCTCGGTACACGTTTGTCCAGGGGAGAATTGAGGATGGCGACCTGGCGGACAGGCTGATGCCGGGAATCGATGTCATCGTCAACTTCGCTGCCGAGTCCCACGTCGACCGGAGCATCCTCGAACCTCAGGTCTTTATCAAGACCAACGTGATGGGGACGCAAGTCCTTCTGGACGCCGCGTTGCGCCACAAGGTGAAGCTCTTCTACCAGATATCCACCGACGAAGTATACGGCGCGCTCAGGTTGGATTCAAAGGAGAGGTTCACGGAGCAGTCCCAACTGCGACCGAACTCCCCCTACTCCGCCAGCAAGACCGCTGCTGACCTCCTGGCATGGGCCTATTACCGCACCTATGACCTGCCGGTGGTCATCTCCCGCTGCTCCAACAACTATGGCCCGAGACAGCACCCCGAGAAGTTCATCCCCACTGTTATCTTGAATGCCTTGAAGGACAGGCCCGTGCCCATCTACGGCGACGGCCTCTATGTCCGCGACTGGATCCACGTTCTCGATCACTGCCGGGCCATAGATGTCATCATGCACAAGGGCAAGCCGGGAGAGGTCTACAACGTCGGCGCTGACAACGAGCTGGCCAACATCGATCTGGCCAGGATGATTCTGCAGGTCCTGGGCAAGCCGGACAGCCTGCTCACGTCCGTCAAGGACCGCCCCGGGCACGACCGACGATATGCCATTGAATCCGCCAAGATCCGGGAGTCACTGGGTTGGTCCCCATCCAAGGACTTCGCCCCCCAACTGGCTTCGACTATTGAGTGGTACAAGGCGCAGGCCACAGCCAGACCCTAATCCCAGCCATGACAAGGCTGCCGTCAGACCCCTTTGCGGTCCGCATCAGGCGATCTCCGCTTTGCTTTGGCGAGTGCATCTTTCACATGTTGTCGCTCAGACTTCCTTTTCAGGTTTCTAGCCACAACTCCTTCCTCGTACACATGCTGCCGCACGAGATGCCTTAGCTCCTCCACCACCTCTCTGTGGCTCCCCGGATCAAGTCTCCGGCCACTGATCCAGTCCGATAACTCCAGCCTCTCGTGTATGGTGCCCTTGCCCCTTTCAACTTCCGTAACCTTGAGCTTGTAGCTGCCCTTCCTGACCGTGAATACCCGCTTGTGGCTCTTGTGTCCGGGGATTCGATCCAGCGTGCTCTTGAGAACCCATCCCTCGGAGAAGAGAGGCCGGCTCCGTAAGTGTTGACCAGCGTCCGGGCGCCCCGTCTCACATAGAATCGGCTTCAGTGAAATCCCTCTGAAGCTCTCAGGCACCCCGACTCCCAGCAGATCGCATATGGTGGGGGGAATATCAATGCTGGATACCGGCACCTGAATATGTCTCGCCTTGACAAGACGCGGACCAGAAAGCATTAGAGGCACATGGAGCAGAATATCCGAACTGGACTCCACATCATGAAAGAACGTCCCTTCTTCCATGAATTCTTCGCCGTGGTCCGAGGTGACTATGATAATCGAGCTGTCCAGGAGCCCCCTCGCCGCCAGCGCCCCTAGAATCTCGCCCACCAGATCATCGGCCACCTTCAGCGATTCGACATACAGCCTCTTGAGTTGCTGACAAACGCCGTAGTTTACGAACTTGGACACACCTCTGGCATTCAGGTAGTTGGCCCGCCTGGCGCTGAAGGCGCTGCCACTGGAAGGCGTCACGTAGGGCAGGTGATTCACAGTCGTGTGGACCCACAGAAACTGGGGTGACTCAAACCTGTCGTTGATGAAGCCACGCAGGTTCTGTCGGAAGAGGTGGTGATCATGCCTCGACTTGTCGACGCTGGGGCCTGTTCGCTTCGCGTACAGCCTCAGGAATTGACTCACGCTGAGACCATAGCCACCAACAGCCCTAGCCGTTTGGTTTCTCTCCCACAAGGGCCTCAACTTCCGGACAATTCCCACCAGTGGATAGGGTCGTTCCATGAAGCGCCATGCTCCTGCCTCCCGGCTATCCTTCGTTGGTTCAGCACCGGTGGGCTGCGGAACGCCAGACTCCGCCAGGGCGAATTTGCATAGCTGGAAATCAGCCCTCACACCGTACCCGAACCGCTGACTGAGCAGTGGATTCCACTCGATGATGAAGCCGGTATTGTACCCCGAACCTTTCAGCACCTCATCGACTGCTTGAACACTCTGATCGATGCCCGCACCCCAGTGATAGGGATACACCCCCCCGATGATTGCAGGAAAGGCAAATGTAGTCACTGGTCCTGCGGAGAACGCGTTCTCAAACCACGCACTCCGTTCCGCCAGCGCCCTGAGGTTGGGCAGCGAATCCAGGTTCTCCACCAGCAGATCATATCTGCCGGCATCGAGTGTTATCAGGACGACGTTCAGTCTGGTCTCACTACCCTGAGATTCCGAGTTGGCCAGGTCCCTGCGCTCGTGCCCGTTTTCATTCATGCCAGAGTCTCTCCTCACGATGCTCCGCACAAATATACCAGACACCAGAGACGAATGGCAAAGTGGAGGGGTTGCGCTATCAGCCTATTCAACCCCCTGTCCCCTGTTCTTCCCAGTACTTTCATGGCGAGGAACTCCTGCCGCCTATTGGTAACGCGACCATCTCCGTAAGGGGAGATTGTTGCGCCTTCTCGTCGCTCCGCTCGGAGCTCGGCTCACCATGAGCCAGGATTGGTGACACCCCCAAAACCCTGACAGCACCCCCCTACCTCTCCCTGTAATCGCGGGGGCCAGGTCTGCGACCTCACTGGCTAACCCGGACCGTGTGACTCGGATGCCTCAAACCATTACCCCTTAGCCTTCGATGGATAGAGGGTCAACCCGCCTCTCCACGCCTCGATGATCCGGCATGCACCAGGCAAGGTCTGTCCGTGACGCTTGAACGCCAGTGAGCGTCCCACAGGGGTTTGGCCTGCATGCGCGCCCGAGAATTCAGATTCAGGATTACGGATTTCGCGATTGGAGGTTGAGCGACCCACGTACTGCTTGACACCGGGGTTATAATGATACTACAATCACACTCTAATTAGAGTGTGATGTGCCCGGCCAGCGGGTCACCGGCACACACTAGGGAGGGTCAAATGAGAAGGCAGTTCGCGTTCAAGGTAGCAAGTCGGATTATCGTCTGCCTGGCGCTTCTGGCAGTGGTGCTGGTAGCGGCGGGTTGCGGAGGTGGAGGGAGTAGCTACAACATCAGCGTCTATACCAGGTCAGATTCGTGCGGCGCGGCCGAGACGTGGGCGCTGTACCTGGACAGCCACATTCAGGACGACCTGAAGGGAACAGCGATATATGGAGACCCCGGGATTGCCAAGGCTGTGCAAGATGACGCCCGGGGCATCGGTTTCAACAACATCGGCTATGCCTATGACATGAAGACCGGGCTTCAGACCAAAGGGCTCCGGGTGGTGCCCATTGACATTGACGATAACGGCCGTATCGACGAGTGGGAGGATTTCTACGGGACCAAACAGGAACTGGCAAGTGCCATAGCTGACGGCCTGTACCCCTCCCCCCCGGCCAGAGACCTCCATTTCGTGACCAAGAATGCGTTCACCGGACTGGCTGCGGAATTCGTCAGATGGGTGTTGACGGACGGTCAACAATACGTGGGCGAGGCAGGCTACGTCGCCCTCTCGGATGCCAAGATCCAGGCCGGACTGGACAAGCTGGGCGATGAAGGCGCGGGGGATAATCTGGAGGGCAGCATAGCGATATCCGGTGCGTGGGCCCTGTATCCAATGACGGTGAAGTGGGCCGAGGAATTCAGAAAGTTGCACCCCGGCGTCAGGTTCGACATATCAAGCGGCGGAGCCGGATTGGGAATGACACAAGCCTTGGCCAAACATGTGGATATCGGCATGATCTCCAGAGAGATCTACCCGTCGGAGATTGAGGCGGGCGCTTTTTGGGTCTCCGTCACCAAGGATGCGGTGGTCCCGGTCATAGACTCGAAGAACCCCGTGCTGGAAGACCTTTTAAAATCCGGCATGACGAAACAGCAGTTCGTTGACATATGGATCAACGGCACTCTGACGGACTGGAGGGAGGTCACCGGATAGCCGGCAGCCTGAGAGAATCATGCGTCTCAGGAAACTGAAAGACATCCTGGCCACCCGCTGGATGCTGTCGTTGACGGTCTTTGCCGCTTTGCTGCTCGTTTTGATCGTGGTAGGACTCCTCAAGGAGTCCTGGGCCATCCTCTCCATCCAGCCATTGAACCGACTCCTCTTTTCCTCCGGCTGGAACCCCCCAGGTGAGTTCGGCATGTCTGTCTTTATACAGGGCACCGTCTGGGTCACCGGCGTGGCGATGCTGATAGCGGTGCCCCTGTCGGTCCTGACCGCAATCTACCTGGCGGAGTACGCACCAGGCAGTATCCGCGCAGTGGTGAAGCCGCTCCTGGACCTCCTGGCCGGGATACCATCTGTGGTCTACGGACTGTTCGGCCTGCTGGTTGTCGTCCCCCTGGTCAGGGAAATCGCCACAGCTTTCGGAGTCGCTTCCAACGGCTACAACGTGCTCAGTGGCGGCATAGTCCTGGCCATCATGGTTTTTCCCATCACCATATCCATCTCGGAGGAGGTCATCCGTACCGTTCCCACCGGCATGAGGGAAGCCTCCATGGCGCTGGGAGCCACCAAGTGGCAGGCCACCAAGCTCATCATCCTGCGCGGAGCATCACCGGGCATCTTCGCCGCCGTTGTTCTGGGGTTCAGCCGCGCCATTGGAGAGACCATGGCCGTTCTCATGGTGGTGGGCAACGTTTTCTCGCAGGCCCCGTCCTCGATTTTCGACCCGGCCTATCCGTTGACCGCGCTCATCGCCAATAAGTACGGCGAGCTGATGACCGATCCCCTGTATCGGTCGGCGCTCATGTTCTCCGCCCTGGTACTGCTCGTTATGGTGCTCATCTTCAGCATTATCGCCCAGCTCGTCCTGGTCAGGATGGAGAGGAGGTACAGCCTTGGATAGAAGACTACTCGAAGAGAGGTTCTTCAAGGCACTGATGATGGCCGCTACGCTGGTGGTCATCGGCAGCCTGGTGGGCATATTCGTGGCCATAATCTGGAAGGGTGCCCCGGCGATGAGCCTGTCCATGATCACCAAGACGCCCGAGGGGGGATTCTACCTGGGCAAGGGCGGCGGGGTGCTCAACGCTATAGTCGGTTCGCTGTACCTGGCCTTCGGGGCCACGGCACTGGCCCTCATCCTGGCCCTTCCGGTAGCTTTGTTTCTGCAGAAGGACTACATCGGCAACTCCAGGTTCGCCACCATCATCAGGCTGTCACTGGATGTCCTTTGGGGTATCCCTTCGATCGTCTACGGGGCCTTCGCTTTCATCATCATGATCTTCCTTGGCCTGAAAGCCTCTCTCCTCGGTGGGATCATTGCCCTCAGCCTACTCGAGCTCCCTATCATGATCAGAGGCATGGACGAGGTGATCAAGAGGGTCCCCCACGAAATAAAGGAAGCCTCCTATGCCATGGGAGCCACCAGGCTGGAGACGACGGTCAAGGTGGTCTGCCGCCAGATACTGCCCGGGGCCCTGACGGCGGTGCTGCTGGCATTCGGGAGA
>JAFGCL010000079.1 GCA_016932645.1 Dehalococcoidia bacterium
AACGAAGGCCGCCCTGTCCCCCAGTTGCTTGCAGAAGGCCTCTCCATTCTGGCGGTTGAAGTCGGCGATCACTACATTGGCGCCGGCGCCGTGCAGCCGCCGGACAGTGGCCTCGCCCAGCCCGCTGGCGCCACCGGTCACGAATGCGGTCTTTCCCTTAATATCCATCTCAATCCTCCAAGCTGTTCTTGATGATAGGGTCCAAAGAATATGATACCGGATAGCTCTGGTTGAGGTATAGGCGGATGCGGCTGGATACTCTTCTTGACACGCCGTGCCACCGGAAATATACAATGCGGGATCGGACAACCAGAAAAGGGGGGATATTCGATGGCAATATGGAGAATGGCTTTTCGGGTAGGGGACCGAGGGTATGACATGTGGCCCAGGTGCCATAGACTGGGCGTTGCTGCGTACCGAGCTGACCCCTTCAGAGATGTCGACTTGCGCCAGTATTCTCCTGGGGAGCCTACCAGACTCTGGCGTCAGCTGAAGACAACCGCCAAGTCAAGTCTCAGGAGTCTGGCATACGAAGTGAAGAAGTGGGACACGATATATGTCAAGCAGGGCACGAAGATAGTGGGCAGAGGCGTAGTCACTCGCCCTTACAGGTTTGGCGACGCTCAACTTCTGGTTGACAACGAGGGTTTTCCTTGGCGTCATCAAGTGAAAGTCAGTTGGGATGCGCGATTTGAGCCTATCGATATCAAGCTGGGCGCGGAGCCAATGACGGTGTTGCCTCTGTCGGGCGACAGACTGCATAGGCTACTTCAAGCCCTCTCTGCCGACGCTAGCTTCATGCAGGCCCGAGTGCGGTCCGACATTGAGTCATTGAAACATGAGGGCGAGTTGTTTGAAGAGGGCGGTAAGAAGAGGCGCTTCACCAGCCATTATGAGCGCGATCCTAGGCTCAGAGAATCGGCAATACGGCATCACGGGTACTTGTGCTCAGTTTGCGGTTTCGACTTCGCAGACGTCTATGGAGAGCAAGGCCTAGGATTCATCGAGGTTCACCATCTGCGTCCGGTAAGCACTCTCGGGAAAAGAACGAAAGTAGATCCCAATCGGGACATGGCGACGGTGTGCTCAAACTGTCATAGGATGATGCACAGGACTAGAGAGCGCGTCCTGACAATAGATGAATTGAAGGAGATGATCGGAACTCGAGACGAGTAGTCCGGTTAGATGAAGGCTGTATCTCCAATGGACAGGATCGACTTCTTCCAGTGATGCCTCTCGACTGTGAACCCCTGCGGGGCACAGGGCGCAGGGGAATGTTGAGGGAGTGGCGTGGCCTCTTGTTTGACCGGCTGCACTTGCCGTAGTAGATTCAGAACACACTGGCCAAGGAGGGACGGACATGGCGTGGTATGAATACCTGGCCTACTTCGCGGCTGGCGCTCTTCTAGTCAACGGCGTGCCCCACTTCGTGAACGGCATATCGGGGAAGAGGTTCCAGAGCCCGTTCGCCTCGCCGCCGGGCGTCGGCGAATCACCGCCGTGGGTGAACGTTCTCTGGGGGCTGGCCAACTTCGCCGGCGGCTTTGCCCTCATCTTCGGCGTGGGCTATTTCCGCTTCGAATTGAACCGCGCTGTCATGATGCTGGGCCTAGGCGCACTGGTGGCCTCAATACTGCTGGCCCTGTACTTTGGACGCGTCCGGAAGGGCTGACAGGATGCGGCCGCAATTGCGGAGTTGGTCGCAGAAGCGAGACCACCTGAAGAACGAACGTGAGGAGTGAACGATGGACATCGTCGAAGTCATTAAGCAGAGGAAGAGCATTCGCGCCTTCAAGCCGACCCCCGTTCCCCAAGAGGTGTTGAGCCGGATAGCGGAACTGGCCCTGCGCGCTCCCTCGTGGGCCAATACCCAGCCCTGGGAACTGGCCATCGTTTCAGGGGCCAAGCTCGAGGCGATCAAAGAAGCCTTCTCGACACAGCACGGGGCGAGAGCGCTGCCGGACTTCCCCGGGCCGGAGGAATTCCCTGAGGCGTACAAGAACCGCTTTCAGAACCTGGCGGCCAAGATGAGCGAGGCGGCCAAGAAGGGCAGGCGCGGTAAGAAGGCCGGGGAATGGTACTTGCAGGGCCCCAGGCTCTACGGCGCTCCGGCCGCCATCTACATTCTGATTGACCGGTCATTCTTCGAGCAGCGTGTCGGCCTGAATGTCTACCCCGTATTCGACTGTGGGCTGCTGGCCCAGAACATCATGCTCTTGGCGACCGACCATGGGCTCGGGACCATCATTCAGGCGCAGGCGGTGCACTACCCGAACGTCCTGCGGCGGATGCTGGGCCTTCCCGACTCCAAGCTGGTTCTCGTCGGAATAGCCATAGGGTACCCGGACTGGGAGGACCCCATCAACGAGTTCCGCTCTGACAGAGAGCCAGTCGACAGCCTAGTGAAGTGGTACGGGTTTGACTGAGGCCCTGATGGCAGTGTGCCGAAATCCCGAATCGGTGCATGAGATCAACGAGAGTCCACACTGTACGCCACCCCCGCTGAGAGCCTGAAGGGTGTCTCCCAAGCCTCCAATTTTCTCTTCCCCCATGAGTGGGAGATCAGAGGTGTGGATGATGGAGACGGACCGCAAAATTGTAAAGCGTTTCACGATGGGATATACTATTCGTTGACTACTCGTGGGAGGTGGTTTTGTGGAGCAATTCAGTTTACCCAAGTGCCAGAAGTGCAATGCTGGCGATTTGGTGCCGCTGTCCGACTTCGGCAGTCAGGGCGCGCCAATTCACTATAAAGCATGGGTCTGCACTAACCCCAATTGTGGCTTCAACCTCAAGATAAGGAATGGTGACGTCTACATAAACGAGCCGGTTATCAGCGGCGCTATGCATAACTCCCGGGTGCGCTAGACGATCTTGATCAATAGAAGACGCGTGTTCATAGCCCGACTGGACGAGGTCAAGGGCAAGCTCGTTGATTTGCTTTTCCCACCCCGATGCGTTGGTTGCGGAAGTGAGGGTGCTTTTATCTGCGCGTCTTGCCAGGGGAGTTTGCCCAGACTGACCCCTCCGATATGCCCGACATGCAGCAAACCTCTGGCTCAAGCACATAGTTGCCCATATTGCCGGAACTGGAAGCTGGACATCGATGGCGTGCGTTCCCCGTTTGCCTTCGAGGGACTGACTCGCAGAGCAATTCACCATCTCAAGTACGGCCACTTCAAGGCGCTCGCGGCTCCCCTGGGGCAATTGCTGGCTCAGTACCTGGAATGCCACCCGGTGGCGGCGGATGTGCTGGTCCCGGTGCCGCTCCATTCCAGGCGACTGCGTGAGCGAGGCTACAATCAGTCCGCTCTTCTGGCGGCTGAAGCTGGGAAGAGAAGCGGCCTTCCCGTGGTGACTGATTCGTTGGTGAGGCTGCGCCATACCAAAGCTCAGGTGAAGACTGCCGATGCTGAAGAGCGTCAGCGGAACCTGGCCGGGGCGTTCGGCTGCAGGGATGCGAAGCTGGCCGGAAAGCGGGTTCTAGTCATTGATGACGTTTGCACCACAGGGGCGACACTGAATTCTTGTGCCACGGCCCTGAGAGCGGCCGGTGCCGCCTCAGTCTGGGGCTTGGCTTTGGCTAGGGAAGTATGAGCGAATTGGCGAAAAGAGACCCGGAGATCGCGGCGGTTGTCCGCAAGGAAGAGGAGCGCCAGCGGCGCAAGCTGGTGCTGATAGCTTCTGAGAACTATGCCAGCCGGGCCGTGCTGGAAGCGCAGGGCTCGGTGCTGACCAACAAGTATGCTGAAGGCTATCCCGGCCGTCGCTACTACGGTAGCTGCGAATGGGTGGATGAGGCGGAACAACTGGCAAGCGGCCGCGTCAAGCAGCTCTTCAAGGCTGAGTACGCCAATGTTCAGCCGCACAGCGGGAGCCAGGCTAATGCTGCGGTGTATCTGGCGCTGCTCAAGCCCGGCGATACCGTCCTGGCCATGAGCTTGGCGCACGGCGGCCATCTCACCCACGGAAGTCCGGCCAGTTTCTCGGGGAAGCTGTACAAGTTCGTTCACTATGGAGTCAACAGAGAGACGGAACTGCTGGACTACGAGGAAATGGAGAGGCTGGCCAAAGAGCATCAGCCCAAGCTGATTGTGGCCGGGGCCAGCTCATATCCCCGGAGCATGGATTTCGAGAGGATCCGGCGCGTGGCCGACGACATAGGGGCGAAGGTGATGGTAGATATTGCCCACCCGGCGGGCTTGATTGCCGTGGGGATCCATCCGACACCGGTGCCGTGGGCGCATGTAGTGACGGCCACGACACAGAAGACGTTGCGCGGGCCGCGGGGAGGCTTCATCCTGGCCAAGCAAGAACTGGCCAAGGGCCTCGACTCGGCCGTCTTCCCTGGCACGCAGGGTGGGCCGCTGATGCACATTATCGCCGCCAAGGCGGTGTGCTTTCATGAGGCCCTCCAACCGGACTTCGCCGTCTATCAAAAGAACTTGGCGGACAACGCCAAGGTTCTGGCGGCCGAGTTGGCCAAGCTCGGTTTCCGCATTGTCACCGGTGGCACCGACAATCACTTGCTGCTGGTTGACCTGCGTCCGGTGGGCATAACGGGCAGAGAGGCCGAGGAAGCGCTGGACGGCATAGGCATTTCGGCAAACCGGAATGCCATACCCTTCGATCCGCTGCCGCCGCGGCAGGCGAGCGGTCTGAGGCTGGGGACGGCAGCGACGACGACGAGAGGTCTGGGAACGCAGGAGATGAGACAGATCGCGGTAATCATCCATAAGCTGCTGACCAACCCAGGTGATGAGAGGCTGAAGGGGTGCTTGGCTGAGGAGGTGCAGGACATCTGCGACAGATTCCCAATCCCGCAGGGTTGAGGCGGGCGCCACTTCTGTGCTATAGTTTGTCGGGAAAAACGAGCGTTATTGTCTAGTTCTGGTGGAGGGAGCAACGAATTGCGTGACTACGAACTGACGGTTATTTTCAGGCCCGAGATCGCTGAAGAAGAGATACCGGCTGAGATTGAGAAGGTGAGCCAGATGATCAGCCAGAGGGGAGGGGTGGTGGGTGAAGTGAACCGGTGGGGCCGGAAGAGACTGGCTTATCCCATAAAGCACTGCCGCGAAGGCAACTACGTTCTCACGCCGTTCAAGATGGATCCTACTTCAGCGCTCGAACTGGACAAGAACCTGAGGAGTTCCGAGCGAATACTGCGCCACCTGTTGGTGAGACTAGGGGAATAAAGGGCTAGGGGATCGAAGAGAAGGCGGGGTGTAATGGCGAACTTGAACAAGGTGATGAT
>JAFGCL010000080.1 GCA_016932645.1 Dehalococcoidia bacterium
CTGCCGATCATAATGTGCACCAGCCTGCAGGACTACCTGGGCCAGGCGAAAATGGTGGACAACTACTTCATTCCCTGCGGCCAGATATGCGGAGCGGTCAGCGAAATGAAGAGCGCAAAGCAGGTGGTGAAGGAGATGGTGGACGAGGCCGTGCGTATTCTGGAGGAGGAGTTCCCCGCCAGGATCAAATTCGGCGGGTGATGGCCCGCGCATCAGTTGACAAAGAACGCGTGCTGGCCATTTCAAGGCCAGCACGCATTCGAAGTAGAGAAGCCCCCTTGGCACGTCTATAGATAGGTCTTGGCGTATTTCTCCATAAGCCTGGTTGGCTTCCACCATTTCTTGAGGCCCATATCCTCAGCTACCTTGTTGGCCGCGAGGTAGCCCGGCCCGCCGGTGACCATTCCTCCGGGGTAAGTAGATGCACCGCATAGATACAGACCCGGGATGGGTGTCTTAGAGGTGGAGCACTCGATGTTCGGCCGGTTGTAGGCGAGCTGCATTATATTGTAGTCGCCGTGCTTGATGGCCCCGCGCCGCATGTTCGGGAAGCGGATCTCGATGTCCTCCGGCGTCTCGCCGAGGGTCATGATGATGTTCTCTTTCTTCATGTTCGGGGCCGCCTTATGCCATTTCTCCATCACCGCCGCCTCGACTTCCTTGTTCTTTTTCTCCCAGCCGCCTTCGATCCCGTACGGGGCGTGCATCTGGAAGAAGGAGACATGTCCTCCGGGCTTCCGCACCAGGTGCGGGTCCCAGAAGCTCTCGCAGGTCACATGTCCGCCGATGAGCTTGTGGTCCAGCTTGCCATCCACGACGTTCTTCCAATGTTTGACGATCTGGTCTGAACTGTCGAAACCGACGACGGTCATGAAGCTCTCATCAGCCCAGGGGTCATCACACTTGTAGTGCGGAATCTCCTTTGACACCGTGTGCAGTGTGTAGTAGCTCCACTTGTCGAACTTCCAGGACTCGGCGCTTTCCTTCAAGAAGGTCCCCGGCAGGTTCTTGGGGCCGATCAGATCCAGGAACGTGCTCGGGGGGTCGAGGCTGGATATGACGACGTTGCTGTGCAGGGTGCGGCCTTCCCAGGTGTCGACGCCGGTGACCTTGCCATTCTCTATGATGATCTTGTTGGCCTGGGTATTGTCCAGGATCATCCCGCCATTGCGCAGTATCTCGCGGGAGAAGGCGCCGGCCATCTTGTGAGACCCGCCCAGCAGGACCGCCTTGTCCATGGCCCTGGTGAGCAGCAGAGGCACAAACAGGCCCAGGCCGGTCTCGTCGGGATGCAGTCCCCACATGCAGGAGGCGTACAGCAGCAGAGCCCTCAACTTGTCGTTCTCAAAGTGCTCCTTCATGATGGCCAGGGGGCTCATCTCGTTAAGCTCTATCAACTCCCGTCCGATCTCGGTCTTCTGCATGCTCACGACCAGGTCCAGAGATGGCATGGGTGGGAAGTAGGTGGCCGGCCCCACTATCTCGTCCATCATCCGCTGCCAGTTGCGCATCTGTTTGCCGAAAGCCACGGCGTCCTTGGGTGAGTACTTGCCGATGGAGTCGATGGTGTCTTCTATCATCTTGGTCAGCAGCAGTGTGCTGCCGTCGCTAAAGACCATGGCCATCTGGAGGTTGGGCTTGATGAAGGTCAGGGCGTGGACATCCAGGTTGAAGTCCTTCATGGCCGGCATGTAGTCCGTCATCAGGTGGTAGATGGCATGCATGTTGGAGTAGTAGCAAGGGAAGAGTATCTCTTCGGTGGCAAGCCCGCCGCCGACTTCATAGCGCCGCTCCACGACGCAGACCTTGGCTCCGGCCTTCGCCAGGTAGGCTGCCGTCATCAGACCATTGGGCCCGCCGCCTATCACCACCGCGTCCCAGTTACTGTCCGCAGGGAACTCGTCAAATATCTTTCCGCAAATCCCGTCCATTATGTCCTCCTTACTTTCTACGGACGCTTCGCCGAAATCTTGCCGTCTTGCGGGATGTACCACGGCGACTCATACCACCATGCGCCGGGTTTGGCAAGGCCATCCTCGATCATGGTGTGCATCAGGTTGTAGCCACAGGCCATCAGGCACAGACCGCCTGGATGCATGGACGACTGATGGCACAGGTACAGGCCGTCGATCTGAGTGCGGCCCCGGGCCAGTTCCGGCGTGGGACGGGTGGTCCACCACTCATCCTTGGAGTGCCGGACGCCGTACCAGGAACCACCAAACAGACCACAGTTGCGAAGCTCCGAGTCCCACGGCGTGTTCACAAAGGTCTTGACGATGTTGTCGTGATCAAGGTTCTCGCAGACCACCCCGGCCAGCTCCAGGTTGTAGGCATCCATCTCAGCCCTTATCTTGTTCAGGTTTTCGGGACCTTCAGGGTCATACTCGGGCGTCGACACGATCGTGTCAAAAGGACCGCAGATGTACTGTCCGGGCCTGGTACATTGCGGATGAGTTTCGTCGTAGTTCTGGTTTCCCACCCAGAGGAAGCAGCCCTGTTTGGCCGGGAGTCGCGGTCTTCCCTTCCACCCCAAGGCCTCCGCCATGTGTGCGAAGTACTCCTTCCTAGTAGCCGCGCCTCCGACATACGGGCCGCCGGTGAAGACGCCTTCCCCGGACATGGCGGCGGCGTATGCAGGGCGGAACTTGAGCTGGTTCTTGGTCAGCCAGTGGGTCACGTAGAGGCTGCCGCCTTTGGCGCTCAGGTCATTGATTCGCTGCAGGAAGCCTCTGTCGAGATGGCTGGGTCCGATCAGCTTGTTGAAGGTATGCCGGATATCGCAGGCGCTGATCACGGCTTTGTTGGCCCAGATCCTCTTCTCGCCACGGGGGGCTGTGTCCTTCAGTCGAACGCCCACTGCCGTGCCGTTGTTGATGATGATCTCTTCCACCGGACAGCATGTGCGGGCCACCACACCGTGGGCTAAGGCACAGCGCAACAGCGCATGGTAGTAGCCGTGTATGTTGCCGCGCGGGCCCACCGGCCTGGGAATGAATGGCGGAGTGCAAGCCAGGACGCTGCACAACGCCGGGATAGCCTGCCCCTCATGGTGTCCGAAGGCCCCGGACACCGCGGCGATATAGGCCATGACCGTCTTCATCTGTTCGCCGCCCTTGATATGCTCATCCATGAAGTCGAACATGGTCCACCGGAGAAGCTCTTCTGTCCACATATCAGGTGCATGCTTCTTGTACACCTGCATATACGGAATGTTTTCCGTCGTCAGTTCGACCTCGGGGGGATGCGGAGGGCACCAAAAGGTGGCTCTCAGCAATTCCTGGGTGAATGATGGTGTGGCAAGGTAGCCCGCTATCTTGCCAAACCCCATGGCTGACTCGTCGTCTATCTGGTACATGCCTTCCCCGGTCATGAACCCCGTCGCCATCGGCCGGTACTCCGGATGACGGGCATGAAGATCCATGCGGAAGCCGTACTTCCACAGCTCCAGTTGCTCCCATCCTGGCGCTGCCCCACCGTAGTTGGCGATGGCATGTGGGGAGAGGCGGGCGCCGGCAACAGGCTCGGTGTTCTCCTGCGCGCCACCCAGCTCCGGCCTCTCTTCGAGAATGCAGACGCTCAGTCCGCACTTCGCCAGGTAGGCCGCGATGGTGGTGCCGTTGTGTCCCCCGCCCACGACTATAATGTCATATCTCTCGTCTGCAGCCATACTATCCTCCTGCTAAACAATTTGCCCGATGGAAACGTAACCCACGTCCAAAGCTGCCTGCAATGCCAAGTTGCGCCATGCTCGCTGTCTCACCCCCCAACGACATCAGCCGCGCTGTGTCCAGCGCGTGATGAATTAGGTTAACCCAGATCAAATACTTCGGGTGTCGGGAGTCTTCTGATTCGCTTGTCAGGAGTTTCCCTACGTACCCGCGCTAGCTTGATTGATCTATACTTGTGCGACTGGGCATTTCATCAATGAGACCGTGCTGAATGGCAAACTGGCAGATCTCAACATCATTACGGAGGTGCAATTTGTGGAGGACGCGTGAGCGGTAGGTCTCGACCGTCTTGACGCTGAGCTCCAGATCCGCCGCCACCCCCTTGAGCTCCTGTCCCTGTGCGAGGAGACAGAGTACCTGAAGCTCCCGGTCGGAAAGGCTCTCCAGCAGTCCGAATCCCGACTGACTGGACAGAAGCTGCAAATTCACCACGTCCTGGCCTTCTTCGGACAGGAAGCGCTTGCCACGGGCCACGGCACGAACCGCATGGTGAAGCTGCTGGGTGGAGGAACCTTTGGTTAGATATCCGAGGCAGCCCGCCTTGAGGGTCCGGATGGCGTACTGCTCTTCATGAAATCTGGTGAGCATGAGAATCTTCGCCCGAGGGTGGAGCGAGAGGATACGCTTGCTGGCCTCCATGCCGTCCAGCTCAGGCATGGAGATATCCATCACTACGACGTCCGGGTTCACTTCCGGGAACTTGCTCACCGCCTCCCGCCCATCGCAGGCCTCAGCTATGATCCGAATGTCCGGGGCCTGCTCCAGGACGCGCCTCAGCCCCGCCCGGACCAGGCTGTGGTCATCAACCAGCAGCACCCTGATGGCGCTCTTGGTCCAGGGCTTCGACGCCGCCGTCTGCGCCGACACCAGGTCTGCGGCGGCGCCGGCTCCCGCCTGCGCGACACTTAAAGGGAGGTGGGCCGCCAATCGGAGGCCGCCCCCCGGATTCCTTCTGATGCTGATCTTCCCTCCGACCAGGCTGGCCCTCTCGCGCATGCCGAGAAGTCCCAGAGAGGTGCCTTCAGAGAGCCGCCCCAGGTCCATCCCGACACCATTGTCGGAAACACAGATGTTCACCAAGCCGTGTCCGCTGGTAACCTTGACCTTGGCCTGCGAAGCCCGGGAGTGTTTCCACACGTTGACCAGTGCCTCCTGCAGTATGCGGTAGGCGCAGGTCGAGACTGCCTTCGGCAGCACCAGTTCATCGTTGGGAGCTTCGACAGGGCAAGAGATACCGCTGCGCCGCTCGAAGTCCTCGGCATACCACTGGATGGCTTTCACCAGCCCCAGCTTGTCCAGTATCTCCGGCCTGATGCTCACGGCGATGCGGTGCGCCGTCGTGTCCAGCCGGTCTATCAGATCGAGCACGCCTCTCGCACGCTCGTGAAGCCGGGGCGACTTCGCCAACTCCTCCATGAGGACCACGGCCTCGATCTTGAGGGCCACCAACTCCTGGCCAAGCTGGTCGTGCAGTTCCCGGGCGATGCGCGCCCGCTCCTCCTCCTGCACCTCGAGTATGCGCTGAGATAGCAGCCTGAGCTGCGATTCTGAGTGCACCAGCGTCTCTTCGGATTGCTTGCGCGCCGTTATATCCATGAAGGTTCCCAGCGTGGCCGGCCGGCCATTGTGTTGAATGGAGGCCACTTGCTCCATGACCCACTTTGTGCGCCCGCCGGGGCCGACGAACCGGTATTCGTAGGGGTTGGGGCGTTCCCCTTTCAGCATGGCCTCCGCCATTTGCCTCACCGATCCCCGGTCCTCCGTCAGCACGAACCGGCTCGCATCCGTACCCAGCAACTCACTTTCACCAACCCCGGCATGGTGTTGAAACTGCGAATTCACGAACTGAAGCTTGCCATCCTGCACAATGTACACAGCGATCGGGGAGTTGTTGGCCAGTGTCTTGAACAGCTCCTGCGCCCGCCGGCGTTCATTGATGTCCCGGACTAAGGCCAGGAAGCCGATGGGCTCTCCTTCCGCGCTCCGCAGGATGCTTACCCTTCCTTCAGTCCATAAAGTGGACTCGTCCTTACGTTTGAACTCCAGTTCCAGTGTCCAGGACTTGTAGGTATCCTGTGAGCTGTCATCCATGCTGGCCCCGATTTCCCGGAAGACCTCTGTGGCGATCTTGGCCGATTCAGGAGTCAGGGACTCATCTATCCACTGGTTCCAGTGTTGTCCGAGGCTCTCTTCGACCGTGTAGCCCAGAAGGTGGGTCACCGAGGGGCTGAGATAGGTGACCACGAGGTTCTTGTCCAGCGTGCAGATGACGTCGGTTACGTTGTCCGCCAGCAGCCGGTACCTTTTCTCGGTCTCGGTCTCCGAGTGGTTGTTGCCGCGCGGTTTGCTCCGAGAAACCGGCATGACAGCGGCCGGGATGGCTCTGCGAGCCTTGGACCTCTGAGTCATTTCCCCCCGATGAGTCTGGAAAGGTCAGTCTGAAACGGATGATTGCGGAGCTATTATACTACACGAATTGCAGGAAGCCAGTGCAAACCGGTCGGCGACCAGGAGTCCGAGGCATGGGCTCTTCCCACAGACGCTTCTATATGGGAGTCCCGCAACTCTAAATCATGTATTCGTTGCGAACAGGGCATGGTGCGCCCCTTGCCCGGATACCGGGGCAATAGTGGTTTCGACATTGAATGCGGGTCCGCAGCCGAAGGCCACCCGTATGGCCCTCACAGATCCGCTAGTCCTGTAGAACAGCTTCCTCTTTCTGCCACAGGTGCTCTTTGCCGCAAGCTGCGCAGCGCGCCATCTTGTTCTTCTTAATCTGCATACTCTCTAGCAGAGTCTTGTCACCGAAGACACCCGTGAATACCAGCTTTCCTGTTTCAGGGCACTTAATCATCACTTTTGCCATTCTGACCCCCCTTGTAGGCCTGGGGCCGGAAACGGATCATCAACCCCAGCCTGCTGTCTTGACATGCGCCATATTCTATCATGCCCCAGGGCATTCCGGTCAAGTGACCTCGCTGAGGCTTGAGCAGGCGGTATGCACGAATCACGCGCTAAGGAAGACGACAGTTCATATGATCTGATCCGGCCTGTCTGTCCCGCATCTGATAGCCTACGCCCTCTCGACCAGCTTCTGATAAGGTTTGACCATTTCCACCTTCGTCCTGCGCCTGAACTCATCTCTGAACCTGGGTATCTTGGTCAACAGCATCATCACGGCGACGATTGCCCTCATCCTGTATCTCTTTTGGGGGAAATCGTACACCCCGTGCCGGGAATAGAACCGGTGGTCGGCCTGGAAGACGAAGCGAAGGCCTCCCCATATCTCGTCTCTGAAGATCTTCCGTCCGCCAACGCTGAGGTAGGTGACCGGCCTCCTGTAACCCTCAACCGCAAACTGCACGAGCTGTTCCGCCAGCCGCAGCAGGAGAGCATCCAGTTCCACCGAATCCTCGCACTCATCCGTGACGAAGCCCACCACGTTGGCCTGCTGCCCCTCGCCCCATCCCTCCAGTATCTCCCGCAGATTCGGGATTTGTCGCAAAGGCCCGGAGATGACGAAACCGATCTGCTTCCCCATCATGATCGGTATGTGTGTATTGAAGAAGCTGCGGTCGAAGAACAGCTTCCACCTTGAAGAGAGATAGCGGTCCCTGACAGCGCCGGCCAGTACCAGGACGTCGGCGGTCTTCACTTTCGAGTTGAAGAACTCCATGTATCCATCCTTGCCGCTATAAGCACACCGGCTGTCGTATGCGCATAGCAGGCAGCCGAGGCACCCTCCCTTGATGTCCACATCATGGAGATTCACTACCTCCGCCTGGCCCGCAAAGGACTGTCTGACCTTCTGTACCATCCGCTCGAGATTGACCTGGCCCTTTTCGCCGTCGGTCAGTATCAGGACCTTCTTGTCTCCCACAGGAACAGAGGCCGGCGCCGGCCCAGGCTGGTACTCGAAGCCGCTGCGCAGCAGCGGCGCGAAGCTCTTGTGGGTCGGGGCATTGCTCTCAATCGCCCGCAAGATGTGCCGGGCGAAGAGGATCAGCCTCTCCCTTTCTGCTTCTTTCATCAAGTCGTGATAGTGAGGTGAGAAGGCTCCTACGTATCTCATGTCCAGGTCATCGCAGATGGCGTTGATGTAGTTGTGTGCGGTGTGGTCAAAGAAGTGGATCGATGTGCTCAGAGAAGCAGCGTGCTTCCCGCTGAAGGCTTCGCCAGCGCCTCTTTCGAAAACAAGCTCGATAAACCTCTTGTAGTGCGACGGCACCAAGAGAAAGTAGAGTGGAAATGACCAGATCACGCCGTCAGAGGCCCTGACCTCATCGATGACCTCTTTGAAAGCGCCATCGTCTTTCTCCAGTTTCCGTATCTCCTGTGCAACGTTGAATACCTTGAACTGGTGTTCGGGGAACTTCTTCCGGATCAGGAGAACGTACTGCAGCGTGATGCTGAGCTCTCCCTTGGGGCTGCCGTTCAGAACAACGATTCTCATCCCACGACCTC
Source organism: Dehalococcoidia bacterium (assembly GCA_016932645.1). Classification (GTDB taxonomy): domain Bacteria; phylum Chloroflexota; class Dehalococcoidia; order UBA2247; family RBG-13-53-26; genus JAFGCL01. The sequence goes on from JAFGCL010000080.1 coordinate 8,193, forward strand.
CAGCCCACCGAACATTTCAGCACCGCCTTTCACTGCAGGGATTCTCCTGAAGGTGGCGCAGGATCCCGTCGTGGACGCGCTCAGGCTCTTCCTGGATCAGCCAGTGACCCGCATTCAGTTCGGCCAGCCGGTATGGCCCCTTCATGTACGGTGCCGTCCGCTCGATGGCAACGCGCCCCACGGCGATGTCCTGGTTGCCCCAGATGACCAGCGTCGGATGCTGCACTGCGCCGAACTCGGGGCCCTCGCGCCGCTTCTCCAGGAGAACCGGGTTCGCCCGGTACCAGTTGAGCGCGGCTGTGAGCGCACCGGGCTGACAGAAGACGCCGATATACTCATCCACCTGTTCCTTGGGGATCGACAACCAGAGCGAGCGCAGGAAAGCGAAGTCGTCGGCAGCCAGTTGGCGCTCAGGCTTCTCCGGCAGCATGAAGAACCCCATGTACCGGCTCCGCTCCCGCTGGTCAGGATCATCGGCAATGGCCGAAGCGAAGGCGTCCATATGAGGCACCGACATGGCGGTCCAACTGCACACACGGTCCGGATGGAGGTGTATCAGAGCCCAGCCGACAGCGGAGCCCCAGTCATGCCCGATCAAGTGGAACCGCGCGCAGCCGAGCGCATCGGCCAACGCCATGACATCCGAGACCAGCTTCCGGTAATCGTATTCTTCCACGTTGCCCGGACGGGCGCCCGGGCTGTACCCCCGCTGGTCGGGCGCCATGCAGCGGTATCCCTCCTCCCCCAGGCGTTCCATGAGGCCCGCCCACATGATGGAGGTCTCCGGGAAGCCATGCAGGAAAATGACCGGTTCGCCGGCAGGACTCCCGGCGCCGGCGAACCTGGCCCGAAAGACCATCCCATTGGCCACGATATCACGGGTGAAGCACTTGGCCATCCGGCCTCCGCCGCCTAGTGTAGCAGAGTTCAGGTCAGGATCACACACCTATTGACAATCTTCAGAAGGCTGTGCTATAAGCCGTTCTGATCGGATCAACTCGATCCCGTCGAAGAATGAGGCAAGAAAGGAGGTGAATCTTGAAGGATACACAGAAGTATGTGGCTGAGTTTCTGGGAACGTTTGCCCTGGTGTTCATCGGGTGCGGCAGCGCAGTCATTGCCGGTAACTACATAGGGTTCGCTGGCATAGCTTTCGCCTTTGGCTTGATACTGCTGGCTATGGTCTATGTCATAGGGCCCATATCCGGCTGTCACGTCAATCCGGCCGTCTCGGTCGGTATGCTGGTGGCGGGCAAGATGAAGGGCAAAGACTGCATCATGTACATCATTGCCCAGTGCCTTGGGGCCATCTTCGCTGCGTTGATTCTCCTGGCCATCGCCAACGGAATAGATGGCTACTCCCGCGCGAACAACGGACTGGGACAGAACGGGTATGGGGATTTCTCACCTGCAGGGTACTCCCTCGCCGCCTGCTTCCTGGCGGAAGTGGTGCTGACAGCTCTGTTCCTTTTCGTCATATTCGGCTCCACCAGCAAGAATGCTCCCAAGGGGTTTGCCGGCTTAGCGATCGGCTTCTCACTGGTGCTCATCCATCTTGTGGGGATTCCCATAACCGGGACTTCCGTCAACCCGGCCAGAAGTCTGGGACCGGCGCTGATTGTGTGGACTGACGCCATGAGGCAGCTCTGGCTCTTCATTATTGCCCCTATACTGGGTGCGATTGTGGCCGCCATCGTCTGGAAGCTGTTCTTCGATTCCGGGACTGAAGAGGCACCCCCACCCGCGTAGGTCGCGAGCGCCAAGCGCAAAACGGGCCCCCTGCGTGCATCACGGCACCAGGGGGCTTGGCTTTTCTGGACGTGCCACAGACTTATTGTGTTCAGCCAGCCGCACAGGACAGTCAGGTTGTCGCCTTGTCATCGCGCGAACCGCGTCACTGTGCTTTGACTAGGCCCGCGGCACGTGCTAATCTTTCCGCAACAAGCTTCAGAAAGACAGGCACCGGAAGCTGAAAGCTCACTGAAACAAAGGGGGGACGATGGACGAAGATTCAATCAAGGCACTCTGGGATTCATATTCGGCGGAGGACAAGAACGACTTCTTCCCCATTTATCACTACCTGAAACACATACAGCGGCTCATGTATTACGCGATGCTGCAATCGGGCCAGGCCCCCGTCGAACCGGCGAAGAAGCCGGATGAAGACGTGGACCAGATGATCAAGCACCACGTGCTGCGGATCGCTGAGACATCGACGAGTTTCGATACCAGCATATACCATGCGAAGGTAGTGAGATTCGAGGATGCCGTGAAACTGGTGAATCACAAGGACGATATCCGTCTCTCCCCCTCGGAGTCGGTTATGCCCTTCAAGGTAGCCAGGGACATCATCCTGAAAGCCAACGACACGGTGGCCGTGGGCTCCTGTCCCTGTCGCGAGAACGTGGAGAAACCGTGCGTTCCGCCAACTCAGCAGGTTTGCATGTTCGTCGGGGATCCCTATGCCTCCTTCATCGCGGAGCAGAATCCCAAGTACCACAAGATCTCTGTTGACGAGGCCGTGAAGGTGCTTGAGTATGCTCACAAGAAAGGACTCGTCCACTGCGCCTTCTTCAAGAAGGAGACGGGAAACAGGTTCGGCATGATATGCAACTGCTGCAGTTGCTGCTGCCTGGGAATCAGGATGTGGAACATGCTTGCGGGCACCGTGCCCATACTAGCCCCCTCCGGCTACGTTGCCGAGGTGAGCGACGACTGCAACGCATGCGGCGCCTGTATCGACAAGACGTGCCACTTCTTTGCCATCAGCATGGATGAGAAGAAACAGAAGGCCGTCATCGATCTGTCCAAGTGCATGGGCTGCGGCGTTTGTGTTGACGTATGTCCCGTTAACGCCATCCAGTTGAGGAGAGATCCCTCCAAGGGCGATCCACTGGACATCGACGAACTGAAGAAGCAGGGCGCGGCCGCCGGGTAGCGGGCCGACTGGATCCAGCAGCCAGGCTGGCTAAGCAGCCCCTGCGGTCTGCTTCTTGCGGCGGTCTGCCCGCAGCAGCACCAACAAGGTAGTAATGCCGGCTACCACACTGACGGCGACGAGAATCCAGAGCCAGAACGGTATCTCGGGATCCTTCGTCGCGGCGGCGAATCCTTTGGCGTCGATCTTGCCATCCATCAGAACGGTCTTGTCAAACGCGCCATCGCCGTCAGAGTCAATACTGATGGTGACGCCACTGACTCCCCGTGACAGAGCGTCCCAGTCAACGACGTACTGGTGCACTTCTCCGGCCGACACCGGAATGCCTTCGGCACGGAAGACAACGCTCTTGTTCCCCACCGCCCTCGTCACAACCAGTGTGTAGGATCCGTCTCCGGTGCCGACCACTTCATACCGATACCCGCCCGTGGGCGAAACAAGGGCAACGTTGCCGTCCACATACTCTGAGTCAGCAATCTCTTCCCTTTCTTCGCCGTCGACAGAACCCGTCACACCGGACGTCGAGTCATACACGCGGATCTCGGCGCTTCCATTCAGTTCGGCTCGAATGAAATCAGGGCGGTGGAAGGATGTCTCCTCAGACCAGTCCGACCAGGCGCCGCGATCGTCCTGATACCGGACACGCCACCAATACTGCTGCGGCGAGCCTATCACTCCCATCGGCAGTGTGAAGCTGGTGAGATCACCTCCCACAACAATGGTGTCATCAAGCGGGTCGCTGTAGTCCCCGGACTTGTCAGTCACCTGCCACTGGGAGAAGACGTGGCTCAATGAACACAGGTGAGAGAAGGCCGATGCACTGAGCGTGGGAGTCAGGGTCGTGATGTCGGCATCATTCGCCGGTGAGGCATTCTGGGGCCGGTCGGGGGCCGATGCGGACACAGTAAAGCTGTCCGACAGACTGTCGGTGCCTCCGGGGGTGGTCACCAACACGCCCCTGGTTCCCGGAGTCCCGTCGCAGGGGATGTGAATGGCAGCACTTATGCTGGTAGCACCGACCACGGTGAAGCTGTCCACGACAATGTCAGCGCCGAAGCTGACTGCCGTCGCGCCGGTGAAACCGGTCCCGGTGATGATGACCGTCAACCCCTGGCCAGGGCTCCCGCTGCCGGGGGCCACGCTGCTGACTTCCGGAGTCTGAAACGTAGTGAAGCTCTGCTCGCCACCGTAGACAGCCCCTCCATCTCCCTCCGCCTTGGCCCGGTAGTAGTAGGTGGTTCCCGGAGAAAGGTCGGTCAGGCTGAACTCGAAGGCTCCGGGGATGTCCTTGACCTCGACCGTGGTCACGTTGTCGTAGACACCTGGGGCAATTCCCCATTCGAAGGACACGCTGACGGTTGCGGCCGATCCCATATCGGTGAGGTCGCCATGCAGGGTGGCAGACGTGCCGCTCACATCGCTGGCATTGCCGGTAGTCACCACGGGCGCTTCCAGCGTGGTGAAGCTCATCTGCGTGCCCTGGTGCGCACCGTCGCCCATCGTCCTGGCGACGAAGTAGTAGGTGGTACTGGGAGTGAGGCCGCTCAGGTCAGCGGAGAAGGCTCCAATGGAGTACATTGGCTGGCTGGCGGTCGGGTTGGGGTACGGCCCACCAGCGTTGGTTCCCCACAGAAAGTAGACATTGACGCTCGTAGCCGTGCCCAAATCATCAAGGGTTCCGGTCAAGGTGGCTGAGGTAGTGGATATGTTGACGGCGCTCCCGGTTGTCACCGACGGCGGCACGGTGCCCGTCTTGAAGGTCTGCTCCTCGCCGTACGAAGTTCCGTCACCAACGGCCTTTGCCCTGTAGTAGAAGGTGGTGTTGTCAGCCAAGCCTGAGAGGTCAACGTAGAAGGGACCTGTGCTGGGCATCACATTATCGGTGGTGAAGCTGGTATATGATCCCGAGCTGGTACCCCATTCGAAGGACACCGACACGCTGTCTGCTGTTCCTCTCGACTGGAGAGTGCCATTGAGCCGGGCCCCACTAATGGTGACATTACTGGCTTCATCCGTGGTCACTGACGGCGGCACGGTCAGGGTGGAGAAGCTCACCTGTCCGCCCTCATCGGAGCCGTCGCCCACGGCCATGGCTCTGTAGTAGTACGTTGTATCCGAATCAAGCCCATTCAGGGGCGCAGAGAAAGTTCCAGGAGCTATCATGGGCGTGCTCACGGTCTCCGTGTTGGGATACGGACCACCATCAACGGTCCCCCATTCAAAAGAGACGGTGACACTCCCTGCCGTGCCCATGTCCCCAAGAGTGCCGTTCAGCGTGGCAGATGTCGCCGTCACACTGGAAGCCGCGTCGGTGGTGACCGACGGGGGTGTGGTGAGAGTGGTGAAGCTCTCCTCCGTGCCGTAGACGGTGCCGTGTCCAACTGCCTTGGCCCTGTAGTAGTAGTAAGTGCCGGGCGCCAGACTGCCCAAGTCGAAGTAGAACGTTCCGTTGCCAATCATGACCGTGGCTGGCGTGGTCTCGTAGTCATAGTCCTCTGATGTGGTCCCCCACTGGAAGGAGACGCTGACATTGGCAGCCGTTCCGAGCGACGAAAGGTTGCCGTTTAGCCGTGCTGAATTGGTAGCGACATCGCTGGCCCCACTTGTCGTCACCGTCGGTGGGGTGGACAGGGTGGTGAAGCTCTTCTCCAGGCCGTAGGTCGTTCCATTTCCTGCAGCTTTGGCCCTGTAGTAGTAGGTCTCTGCCGGATCGAGGCTGCCAAGGTCAAAGAAGAAGGTCCCGATGGTGTCCTTCACGTCGGCCTCCGTCTCCTCACTGTATGAGCCCGAGGTCGTGCCGAATTGGAAGGACACCGTGACATTGTCTGCCGTACCCAGGGAAGTCAAATTGGCCCTCAGCTGGGCGGAGGTGGTAGTCACGCTCTCGGCATAGTAGGTCACCACCGACGGCGCAGCCTGGTCCGGCGCGCTGTTGAAGAGACCGACCGCCGGGCAGCCGTAGACGTTGAAGTCGAGGTAGTTCATCCATAACACTTCGTGGTACGGCGAGATGTCGGCCTTGAGACCATTCAGCGCATCACCGGCGTACATCTTGCTGGAAATCAGCCGGCTGGCGTACTCAAAGGTCATGCCGGAGTTCGTCGGTGTCCCGGCAAAGGAGGTCTGTCCCTCCATATACCACGAAATACGAGAGGCGCTTACGGTGGCAATGCAGCCGTTCTTCAGGAGAGAGTATCCCAAGTTGTTGGTGACCTCCGGCATTCCGTTAGTGCAGGAACACTGGAAGGTGAAGCCGGGATGGTCGTCATCCAGAGTGGCGGCATGGCTCAGGTCCATGACGTCCACTGCAGTGGTGCTCGATCCGTGCGTCCACCAGAAGATGGCGCCGAAATCCGACCCGTTCCAGGCGTTGGTGACACCGTCCTCGTCGCAAGGCGTCGTCTCTGGAACCGGATTGAGACCGTAGTCTTCCTCATATACCCGGTGGTAGGTCCAGCTCACGGGGAGCACATCATCCTTGATCTCCTCGCCGAGTTGATAGCCGGGAGTCAACACATCCGAAGGCTCCATGGGCAGCAGAACGTTCTCCCGCCAGGAGACCGCGCTCGCCGGTGCGTTCTCGTAGTCAATGATCTTCGAGAGAATGCCGTCCAGATCGGTGATGCTTCCGTAGTAGGGGATGCGCCCTACCGCCACCTCCGCCGCCCGGGGCGGGTTGCCCGCGAAATCGTCGTCGTATTCGCCGTATAGGCCATCGATATCGGTATCCCAATCGGATGTCAGTTCCGCATAGTAGAAATCCGTAGGACAGTCTGAGTCATCCGTGTCGTAGTCCTGCGGGTAACACATCTTCATGGGCACACTGTTGCTGTTGGGGTTAGGGTTGCCGATGAGCAGGACATACTCGATATCCAGGCTGACATAGTTGGCCTGGAGCCACGCACGAAGGTTCTCGGCAGCGGTGTCGCCGGTGCCCCCTCCCCATGTTCCCTCGGTGGCCACCTGCACCGTGAAGCCGCGGGCCTCCTTGCTGGCCACGAAGTCCATGAGACTGCTGGAGGCAGCCTGAATGGCGCTGGTGGTGATGATGACGTACCGGCCGGTGTCCGCCGACACCGCATAGCCGCCATATTCCCCAGCCATGCCGGCGAAATTGACGGTCATCTCCTGGATTTGGTCTGCGGCAGTCAAGTCAATGCCGGCGGAAGCGGTCTTGAGAGCGGTCCTTTCATAGGTGATTTCCATCGCGTTCCCGGAGAGCTCGTAGACGCGCTTCTCGACGGGATTGCAGGCGAGGGGCGCATAGAGAACCTGGGCCATGTTCCAACCGCGCATCACCTGGACGTCCACCTTGCAGACCGGCTCAGTGGGGAACAGGGCGTCGCTCTCGTAGATTCCGGCATCCCGGACACCGATGGCTTCCTCCGCCAGCGATGCGGCACCCGTGTCCGCGCCGTCCCCTACAGCAAAGCGCCCCACGGGGGCAATGTCCCACTCGCCGTCGATCTCCGTCCACTTCTGTCCCGTGATGCTGGCCTCGACCGTACTCAGGTCGGCATCGGGCGGCAGCAGGACCCTGATAGATTGACAAGGAAGGGACGGCTGACCCGTCTGGCCGATGTATTGAATGCCCGTTCCGTCGAAGGCAGCCACCCCGTTAGCATCCAGGAAGACCGCCACATCGGATTCCGGCAGGGCTATCCTGATGAGATCGCCGGCCGGAGCCGCCGCCGTGAGGCTGCAGGCGGCGATGGCCGCGACGGCCAGAACGGCAAGGCAAAGAACGGCACAACAGGTTCTGGCGGAAGTCATCTGTTTCAAGGCTGTGACCGCACCTCTAATCGCCGGTGATTTGGTCAAGGCCAGGCGATGTCCACGTATCCACGATCCGCCGATCTGCGGGGTGGTTCTGCCATTTTGGCACAGGGAGACCACATTGGCAAGCATGTTTCCATAGCAGCAAAGGGGTCGGTGCCGAGCCGATTGACGCTCGCCGCATAGACGTGAGGTGCGGCTGGCACCTCACGCAATCAGAGAGCAACTATCTCAATGCCGGCCCTGCGTGCCATGCCCCGGACACAAGCTGCCGAAGTAGCCGGCCAGCACCTGCTCCATCTCCTCCGTGGTGTAGCCGCCGGCCTCGATGCGGTCTCTGGCGTCGGCCATCACCTCACCCACGGTCGCGCAGTTCACATACTTCTTGAACTTGTCCTCCTGGCGGACTCCGACGGCCTCGGCCAGCAGGCTGATGTAGCTTCGCACTTCGAACCCATAGTCCTTCTCCAGCAGCGCGAAGCTCTTCTGGCAGCCCGTGCATGTCGTGGCCAGGATCTGCGCGCCCGTGGCCGCCGCTTCCTGGAGCGGCGCCCGCCGCAGGGGCTCGCTGATGTCCGGCCGCCAGGTGTTGGTGGCTCCGCCGCAGCAAAGCGCATCGGCCCTGTTGTGCTTCATCTCGACGAGAGTGATGCCGGGGATCGCCTGGAGCAGCCGGCGCGGGTGCTCGTGGCTGCCCAGCCGGGCGACGCTGCAGGCGTCATGGACGGCGACCACTTTGTCGATCCTTTGCTGAAACGGGATCTTGTCGATGTTCTCCACCAGGAACTGCGCCAGTTCGCTGGACTCAAACGGGACGGGAATGAAGCGGGGCAGCATGGCCCAGCACATCACATGGCAGCCGGTGCAAAAATGGACCGCCTTCTTCGGCCTGAAGGCGGTGATGTCGGTCACCAGTTCTTCGCCCATGGCCTGGGCTGCGTTCAGGTCTCCCAGAAGCATGGCCGCCGTGCCGCAGCATAGCTCCTCGCCACTGAGGGTAACGTAGTCTACCCTCATCTTGTCCAGAATAGCCACGGCCTCCAGAACGGTGTGCACCATGCCGGTGGCGCTGCAGCCGGTGTACAGCACGAACTCGGCTTGCCTGGGATCGGCTGGGGCCCGGATCATCCAGGGCCTTTCCGATGGCTTGCTCTGCAGCGCGGAGAATACCCGCTGGAAGTTGTGGCGGTGTTCCGGCATGACCTGATACGCCTGCGGTGGAGGCTGTCTGCCAGAAGCAGCGATCCGGGCCGCCGCAGAGGTGAAGGCCGAGTAGAGATTGAGCTTCTCCGGGCAGGCTCTGCTGCAGATGTCGCAGCCGCCGTTGCAGGCGAACACCATCTCGTATGCTTCTTCCGAGACGTCGCCTCCCTTCAGCAGCCCCGTGATCTTCTCCATTACCGCCTTCGGGTCTTTACCAGCGAGGCCGGTCAGCGGATAGACGGGACAGACTTCCAGGCAGGCGCCGCAGTTGGTGCATCGCTCGGCAAACCGCCTTCCCCGGTACTCAAAGTAGTCCGCCAGATCCCGGTACTTCTTCATCTGCAATACAGAAGGCGTCCTTCCTCCAAGATGCTCCCTGAAAACAGGGGGCGCAGTTCAGCCCTCGGCGCGCTTCTTGAGGGCCTGAGCGTACTTAGCATAGGCCTTCCGCAGTTTGCCACCGTAAAGCAAATACACCAGGCAGGAAAGCGGCCCGTAGAATTGCTCGTATTCCACCAACCTGGTGCGGCGCTCGTCTAGCGGCACACATATCTGCCAGTGAAAGCTCTTGATGCCCGGTCTGCCTCTCTTTCTCGACGTCCCCCAGCAGACCTTGAAGTTCTCGGGCTCATACGCCAGGAAGACCTCGTGCTCGTTCTTCAGCAACTGCTTCTCCGTCATCTGGCAGTCCAGGTCGACCTCTTCTCCCACCACGATCTTCTTGGCGCTCATCCTCGAGCAGAAGGGGTTCCACTCGGGATAGCGCTCCAGATCACAAATGATGTCGAAGACTTCCTGCGCCGGTGCGGCGATCTCGATCTCATTGCGGACTTCCTTCATGGTACCTCCTTGCTCCATCAACCAAGCCTCTGGTGGCGACGTCACCGACAATCTAGGTTTGTTGCAGCTGTTTGTCAATGATAGGCTTTGTCTTGTCATTTCCGCAAAAGAGGCCATCCAGGTCGGTCGTCGGAGGGCCTCGCTTCGTCGTGGCCGCGGAACCTGCCTTTGGTTCCTGATGGTTCGTTTTGAATCCCCTGGCCCTCGCCCCCACCTGAGCCACCGCCCGGCAGTGCGCCACGGAGCCCCATTGTCGATTTCGACTGTCTTAATTACAGACATGGAAAAGGTCAGTAGCCAAATGTGATTAATATGTGAGCTTTTTCATGACAATGTCAGGTCGCCAGCTTCCATGATGGCATTTACTGGGAGAATTGAGTCCGCCACGACTCTTGACAGAGCGCAAGGGCTATGATATTTATGGGTGGGATGTCACGTTTTTGTCATTTTTGGCGTCTCCTGCGTTGCGTTGACCTTCCCTTGGATGCGCCCGTAGTCTTGCCTGCCTAGCTCCGGCCGACTCCGGTCAGCACCGGGGCTTCGTTTTCCAAAACTGAAGACGTGATCCGGAACCATCGGATTATGCGGGGGGCATAGAATGATGGAGGGGTTCACTTTCCAGGCAGACAAGGCGCTCCTTGACACCGTCTTTGATGGCGTTATCGTCATTGACCTCAAGCATCTCAGGATATCCCTGGCCAACAAGGCCGCCGCCGATATCCTGGGCTTCGATGATCCAGAGGAACTGGCTGGAGTCGACCCGCTCAATCACGTCTCCCCGGAAGACCGCGAGCGCGCGATAACTACACTGGCCGGTCTCGCGTCCGGCAGTTGTCTGCAATCGGGGGCGGAGATAAAGGTGCTGGACAAGAAGGGCAAAGACGTCTGGATCCTGGCCCGTGGCGTCAGGCTGGCGTCCAATGGCAATTCCGTCCTCCTCGCATCATTCAGGGACATCACCGCCCAGAAGCTGGCGGAGATCGCCCTCCGCGAGGCCGAGGAGAGACAGATTCAATTGCTGAACTCCTCCAGCGAACTGATACTCGTATCGCAGGAGTGGAGAATTGTTTTCGCCAATCACAGCCTCCAGGAAGCCATGGGGTTGTCGGCGGAAGCTCTGGCTAGGATGTCCATCCTTGACCTGACCCATCCTGACGACCGAAAGGCTGTGAAACGACGCTACCAGCAGATGCTGGATGGCAAGTACCGCCCTTCGGACAGAGCCTTCAAAGGCATCGGCAAGGATGGGAAGACGTCGTGGGGCATGATGCGGCACGTTCCGTTCACGTGGCAAGGAAAGCCCGCCTTGATGACCATAGTGCAGGACATCACCCGGCAGAAGCTGGCGGAAGAAGCTCTCCAGGAAAGCGAGAGACGATACCGTCTGATCACCGAGAATATAACCGACGTGGTCTGGGCACTGGACATGAACCTCAACACGACATATGTCAGCCCTTCGGTAGTGCACCAGAAAGGTTACACGGTTGAAGAGGCGATGAAGCTGCCCCTCGAGGAGCAGATGACTCCAGAGACCCTGGCTCGGATCAAGAGCGCCATAGCCGAAGAGCTCGTGCTGGAGGAGACCGGCAAAGCTGATCCACACAGATCACGCACCGCTGAAGGAGAGACGTATCGCAAAGACGGCTCCAAGTTGTGGGTCGAGATAACAGCGTCATTCCTGAGAGACCAGGACGGGAAGCCCATAGGAATCATGGGGATCACCCGCGACATCACAGAGCGCAAGAAGGCTCAGGAGGCTCTTCTTCGCATTGGAAAAGCAATGGAAAGCTCAAGCGATGCAATAGGAATGTCTGACGCGGAGGGGCGCCACTTTTATCACAACAAGGCGTTCAGCGATCTCTTTGAATACACTGTCGAGGAGCTTGAGGCAGCAGGCGGAGGGCCTGCAGCTTATGTGGATCAGGATGTAGCCCGCAAGGTGTTCAACACCACCATGAGCGGCGGGTCATGGAACGGTGAGGTGGAGATGGTGTCCAAGAGCGGACGCAGATTGCCCGTGCTGCTGCGTGCGGACGCCATTAAGGATGACTCCGGGAGGGTGGTTGGGCTGGTGGGGGTCCATTCCGACATCACTGAGCTCAAGAGGGCTCAGGAAGCGCTGACGGCCAGCGAGCTCAATTACCGGAACCTCTTTGGTCACACACTCATGGGCCTGGAGGTTGTTGATGCAGAGACGATGAAGGTAGTACTGGCAAATGACTCCATGGCCAAGATGTTCGGCTTTGATTCTCCGGAGGACATGGTGGGCACTGAACCGCTGGCCTATGTTCTGCCGGAAGACCTGGATTCGGTGATTGCCGAGTTGAGCAGGTTCCTGGATGATCCCCCCATGCGTGCCGAGATATCGGCCAGGTGCATGACAAAGGATAACCGGATCATTTGGGTCAATGCCATGGCCAACCGCTTTGAGTATGTGTTCAGGCCGTCGATACTGCTAGCAATGGTGGATGTGACGGCGGCCAAAGAAGCGGACCTGAAGACGGCGGAGTCGGAGGAGAAGAACCGTCTCTTGGTCGACAACGCCGCCGAGGCTATTATCGTGGTCCAGGATGGAGCCCTGAAGTTCGTCAACCCCAAGGCCACTGAGATCAGCGGATACTCGACTGAGGAGCTACTCTCCAGATCGTTTCTGGAGCTGGTGTATCCCGAAGACCGTCAGATGATAGCAGACAACTATGCCAAGAGGCTCGCGGGGGAGGAAGCCCCCAACAACTACTGGTTCAGAATCGTGGACAAGGCCGGCGGCATGAAGTGGCTCCAGATCAACACAGTCCAGTTGAGTTGGGAGGGCAGGCCCGCTGTGCTCTCCATGCTGAACGATGTCACTGAACGAAGACAGGCTGAGGAGGCATTCCGGGAGAGCGAAAGCCGTTACCGGCTGCTGGTGGAGAACGTGTCCGACGTCATATGGTCTGTGAACATGAGATCCAAGCGGGTACTCTTCAGTCCGTCTGTCACTCGGCTCATCGGGTACACCCTGCAGGAAGCTCAAGGCATGAAGATGAAGGAGGTGGTGTCCCCAACGTCATACCCCAAAGCCATGATGGCCTTCTCGGAGTTGTTGGGCAAACAGGGCAACGGGTCAGACGGCAGGTCCTCGTCGACGCAGATTGAGATCGAGTTGATGAGAAAGGATAGCTCATTCGTCTGGGTTGACATATCAGTCACCTTGCTTCGTGATGCTAAAGGAAAGCCGGCTGAGCTATTCGGCGTCATACGTGATGTCACCCAGCGGAGAAAGGTCGAGGAGGATCTCAGGACGAGCGAGGAGTACTTCCGCGCGCTGATTGAGAATGCCTGGGACGCCATTGCCATCGTAAACGCCGAGGGCACC
>JAFGCL010000081.1 GCA_016932645.1 Dehalococcoidia bacterium
CGTATAGCGCTGGATTCAAAGGAATTCAAGACCGAGAACTACCGTGAGACAGATTGGAGCCAGTCAGCTGACATAAGGGTGGATGAGAAGAAGTTCGGAACCGTGACGGTCTGCTACCTGGAGGAGATGCCACAGGCTGACGAAGGGCCTTTCCTGAAGGAAGAAAGGGATCTAATCGACACTATCGCGGATTTCATGGGGCATGTCATCCAGCACCGGCAGATGGAGCAGTCCTTGCGCGCCAGCGAGGAGCGCTACCGCTTGCTCGCCCAGAACGCCTCAGATATTATCTGGGTCCTCGACGCCGATTTCAAGTTCAGCTATCTCAGCCCCTCAGTGACCACCTTGCTGGGATACGGCCTGGACGAGATCGTCGGTCATTCCTTCGATGGTTTGCTCACCCCGGACTCCATGCTTCGCATGGCCGAGGTATACATAGGCGACATGGACCGAGAAGACGCCATGCCGGGAGCCATGGCACACCGCCTCGTAGAGATAGAAGCGGTGTGCAAGGACGGCTCGACGGTGTGGCTGGAAGCCGCGATCAAGGCGGTCCGTAACGAAGAAGGACGTATCACCGGATTCCAGGGAGCCTGCCGCGACATCACCGAGCGCCGGCGCACCCAGGAGGAGTTAGCAGCCACCGAGACAAATTACAGGAATCTGTTCAACCAGACACTGCTGGGCATGGAGGTAGTTGACAGCCAGACCGGCAAGGTGGTGCTGGCCAACCATGCTATAGCCAGGATGTTTGGCTTCAGCTCGCCGGAAGAGATGGTGGGTCTCGACGCCATCACAGGCTGGGTTCTACCGGAAGACATGGAATGGGTGCTCCGGGAGTTCGCCAAAGCCATGGCCGATCCCGACAAACGTGACGTGGCTACGCTGAGGATCAAAGGCAAGGATGGCCGTATGGTGTGGGTCTCCGGTTCAGGAACGTTGTTCGATTATGAGGGCAGGCCGGCACTACTGATCTCCTTGATAAACGTAACTGCCGCCAGAGATGCGGAGGACAGGCTGCGGGAGTCCGAGGAGAAGAACCGCCTGCTCATCGATAATGCCGCTGAGGGCATCATCGTAGTCCAGGATGGTGTGCTCAAGTTTGTTAATCGCAAGTGCATCGAATTTGTCGGCTACTCTGCCGAGGAACTGGTTTCCAGATCATTCGCCGATTTCGTGCATCCTGACGAGCGGCAGAGGCTAGCGGAGTACTATGTCAGGCGAATGTCTGGCGAGGAAGTCCCCGCCACTTATCAGTCGAGGGTCATAGATAAACAGGGCAACACCAAGTGGGCCGAGATAAGTGCAACGGTCTTCCCCTGGGAGGGGAAGCCGGCTGTCATGGCGATGCTAAGTGATATCACAGAGCGCGTCATAGCGGAACAGGCACTGAGAGACAGCGAGGAGCGCTTCCGCACCATCATAGAGAACGCCCAGGACGCGGTGACCATTGTGGATGAAAACTTCAACGTTATGTACGAAAGCCCCTCCCTGGGGGCCACCACAGGATATCTGCCTGAAGAATGGCTGGGGAAGTCACTTGCTGACATGCAGATTCACCCGGATGATCTACCCTTGCTAGCGCTCGAATTCGAGAAGTTGAAGAGCCAACCACGAGGCGTAATTGAGAACGTCTGTGTACGCTACAAGCACAGGGACGGTTCGTGGCATGTAATCGAAGCGACGGCCCGGAACCTGATGCATGATTTCGCGGTCAAGGGCATAGTGGTGAATTTCCGCGACGTTACTGAGCGCAAGCATGCGGAGGAGGCTCAGCGTGAGAGTGAACTCCGATACCGCCTGCTGGCCGAGAACGCCACGGACATCATCTGGGTTGTCGATGTTAATCTCAGGGTCACCTATGCCAGTCCTTCGGTGACTAAGCTGCTGGGATATACGACCGAGGACATCGCTGACAGCGCCTTTGTAGACAAGTTGCTCACGCCAGACTCACTGTCATCGATGGCCAAGGAGTTCGTAGAAGACCTGGCTGCAGAAGAGGCCAAGCCAGGAACCTTGAGACCGCGCCTCCTGGAGATCGAAGTCGTCAGCAAGGATGGCTCCAAGATATGGCTGGAAGCGGCCACCAGCGCCATTCGTGATGCGGAGGGACGGTTGGTCGGGTTCCAGGGAGCGTGCCGCAACATAACCGATCGCAAGGAGGCGGAGGAGTTGCTCCGCGCCAGCGAGGAGCGTTTCCGCGGCCTGGTGGAGACCACCAGCGACTGGGTCTGGGAGATCGACCGGAATTCCAGATACACCTACGTCAGCCCCAGAGTCCGCGATATCCTGGGCCGCGAACCCGAGGAGATACTGGGGCACACCCCCTTCGAATTCATGCACCAGAGGGAGAGCCGCCGGGTATCCAAGATCGTGCGGCGTTTTGCCGCCGAACACCTGCCGTTCTCCCTCCTGGAGAACACCTGCGTCCACAAAGACGGGCATGCGGTGGTCATGGAGACAAGCGCCGTTCCCATCATCGGCAGTGATGGCGGCTTCCTCGGGTACCGCGGCATCGACCGCGACATCACTGAAAGGAAGAAGGCGGAGCAGGAGTTGCAGCGCAGCCTCAAGAGACTGGAAAAGACCATGGAGTCCACCATCGAGGCCATCACCACCACCATCGAAACCCGCGACCCCTACACCACCGGCCATCAGATGAGGGTGACCGAACTGGCCTGCGCCATAGCCAAGGTGATGGAAGTCCCACCTACCCAGATCGAGGGAATCCGCGTCGCGGGGCTGCTGCACGATATCGGCAAGATCGCTATCCCCACTGAGATCCTAAGCAAGCCCGGCAAGCTCAACGAGGTCGAGTACGAAATGATAAAGACCCACTCCAAGGTCGGTTACAACATTCTGAAGAAGATCGAGTTCCCGTGGCCGGTAGCCAGGACTGTGCTGCAACACCATGAAAGGTGGAACGGCTCCGGTTATCCTCACGGCATACGCGGCGAAGACATACTCCTTGAGGCGCGGATACTGGCGGTGGCCGACGTCATGGAAGCCATGTCTTCGCACAGGCCATACCGGCCGTCGATTGGTGCCGACAAGGCGCTGGATGAGATATCCAAGAATAGCGGCATCCTCTACGACCCGGCCGTTGCCGAAGCCTGCATCACCGCGTTCACCCAGGCCGGCTTCAAGTTTGCACCGTCACTGCCGAGCGTTGCCACTGATCTCGAAGGCACGTCTGCCAGCCACCCAGCGCAGTATCCGGAAGACGACTGACGCCGTCACTCGGCAAATGGCAAAGGGGGTGCAATTCCTTGAAATCCTACCGAAGAGAGCTCTGGTTCAATACCTCTCAGCGCAAAGCCTTCATCAATATCACTCCCCAGGTGACGGAGTGCCTGAGCGAAAGCGGCATCAAGGCAGGGGTGGTCCTGGTCAACGCGATGCACATCACAGCCTCGGTCTTCATCAACGACGACGAGAGAGGGCTGCACAAAGATTTTGATGAATGGCTGGAGCAACTGGCGCCCTACGCGCGCAGCCGCTGGCAGCACAACGAGACCGGCGAGGACAACGCCGACGCCCATCTGAAGCGGCAACTCATGGGCCGCGAGGTAGTGGTGGCGATCACCAACGGGCGGCTGGACTTCGGGCCCTGGGAGCAGATATTCTACGGCGAATTCGACGGCCGCCGTCGCAAGCGCGTCCTCGTAAAGATCATCAGGGAATAGACGCCCGCGATGAAAGCGCCAAGGCCGTTGTGGACCCCGAAGATCGCTCTGTCCTCACGGTGGACTTTTGTGCCCTGCCGTGGCAAACTTAGGTCGGCAGAAACCACCCAGTCAGCAGCCTGAGGAGGCCTCATGGATGCCAGGGAATCCGCATCCCGCGGGAAGAAACAGAAGAGCGTCACAAGACGCAACAGATATGAAGACGCCGTTCAAGCCATAGACGAAGCGCTGAAGATAGACCCCAGGGATGCCACGGCTTGGATCAGCAAGGGCATCGTCCTGATTGACCTCGGCAAGAATGAAGAAGCCGTTCAGGCATTGGACGAGTCGCTGAAGCTGGACCCGAAAGACGTGGTGGCCTTGACCAGCAAAGCTACGGCCCTGATCAACCTGGGCAGATACGAGGAGGCCCTGCGGACCGTTGAGAGCGCCCTGGTGATTGAACCGAGGGACGCCGCCGCCTGGAGCAACAAAGGCGTGGCCTTGGCCGGTCTCCACAGGTACGAAGATGCACTTCAGGCCCTGAAACAGGCTTTGAGCTTGAATCCCAAGGACGCCCTGGCTTGGGTGAGCATGGGCGCTACTCTTATAAGCTTGGGCAAGAACGCGACGGCGCTGGAAGCCATTGACGGCGCGCTGCGCATCCAGCCAAAGGATGCCACGTCCTGGACCATGAGAGGCGTGGCGCTCGCAAACACTCACAGATACGAGGAGGCGCTTCAGGCCCTCGACCAGGCCCTGCAGATCAATGCCAAGGACCACTTGGCTTGGACAAGCAAGGGCACGGTACTCATCAACCTGGGCCGGAACAGGGAAGCCGTGCAGTCCCTGGAGAGGGCCCTTGCGATCCATCCCGGAGATGCAGCGTCGTGGGGCAGGAAAGGTGTGGCACTGGCCAACCTCGGCAGAAACGAAGAGGCCCTCCAGGCCCAGGACAAGGCCCTGGCCGCCCAGAACGCGGATGCCTCGGCATGGACCAGCAGGGGTGCCATACTTTCCAATCTGTCCCGCCACGAAGAGGCATTGCAGGCTCTGGACCAGGCCCTCTCGATCGATCCCGACTATGCCATGGCCTGGACAAACAAGGGAGCGGTCCTGATCAATCTCGGCAGGAATGAACAAGCGTCACAGGTGTTGGATAGAGCTTTGAGTCTGGATTCCAGCCACGCCTCAGTCTGGGTGAACAAGGGCACCGCGCTGATCAACCTGGGCAGATACGAACAGGCTGCGCAGGTCTTGGCAAGGGCAGCCGACCTCGATCCACAGAACATCACTGTCTGGATGAACAGGGCTGCGTGCCTCATGAATTTGAACAGGCTGGAGGAGTCACTGGAAGCCTTGGACAGAGTGCTGGCACTCGATCCGCATCATGGCACGGCATGGAGAAGAAAGGGCATTGTCCTCATCAATCTGGGAAGAGATGGAGAGGCGCTGGAGGCTCTGGAAGACGCTCTGGCCGCCAATTCTGAAGATATTGCGGCCTGGGCCAGCAAGGGCACAGCCCTGGCCAACCTCGACAGGCATGAAGAGGCACTGATGGCGCTTGACAGAGCACTGGAGCTGGATCGCAAAGACGCGATGACCTTGACGAACAAGGGTACGGTCCTCATCAATCTCGGGCGGTACGAAGAGGCGCTGCCGGTGCTGGACGAGGCGCTTTCTGTCGATCCCGGCAACACCCTGGCCTGGCGCAGGAAGAGCTCCGCCCTCATCAACCTGGGCAGAGAAGAAGAGCCGCACTAGGTCTTCGGCAGTGAGCCGGGGCTCCGCCGGCTCACCATGCGGCATGTCACTCGGTGCATGATATCGGGACGGATTGAACTCATGACACCATCACCCAGCGCAACGGAGTCGCCACAGCATTCCATTCTCTCCTTCGGAATCTGCAACCGGTTGTGCTAACCTCCGCCAATGCTACTTGACAGTCTTGACCCACAGCCTCTTGCCATCCGTTGAGAAGGTGATGGTCCCACACTCATCTGTACGATAGACCTCCACGCCGTTCAGCCTGGCCAGCAACTCGTCGCTGGGATGGCCGAACGTGTTGCCTTCGCCAACGGAAATGACCGCCACCTGCGGATCTACCGCATCCAGGAATTCAGGCGTCGTGGAATACTTGCTACCATGGTGACCCACCTTAAGAACAGTG
Organism: Dehalococcoidia bacterium; assembly: GCA_016932645.1. Classification (GTDB taxonomy): domain Bacteria; phylum Chloroflexota; class Dehalococcoidia; order UBA2247; family RBG-13-53-26; genus JAFGCL01. The sequence goes on from JAFGCL010000081.1 coordinate 5,836, forward strand.
CAGTCCAGGCCGCGCAGCACGCCGCCGTACAGCATCTCCTGCTCAGCGGCGTCATCGGCGTCCCCGGTCAGCAGGAAGCTGATTTCGTTCCACACCAGCCGCAGCACCACCGAGTTGCTGTTCGGCTTGGAATCCGTCCCCTCAAGCAAATCCTCATGTGGATAAATGACCTGTAACACTATGCCCTCCCCCAAGTCGATCTCCTGACCAGCCCTGGCTATGCTCCAACTGATCTCCTTCTCTTCCACCCCGGTCAACCACTCCCGGTAGATGGGACCCTCTCCGTAACCGGACTCCAGCACGTGACTCACCTTGTAGCGCCGTAGCACACCCATCAACCCCACAAGATGATCATCATCGGAGTGAGTGAGCACCAACATGTCCAGGCTCTTGTCCCAGAAAGGCATTCTCTTGCCGAGTTGCTGGCATACTGTGTCCGGGCTCGGCCCTCCATCGATCAGTATCTGTTGCCCCGCCGGCGTCTTGATCAAGATGGAATCACCCTGCCCAACGTCCAGAACAGACACCGTCAGTTTCGTGTCGGGCAGAACCGACACCGCCACCCACACCATGGATGCACATACAACGAGTGCGCCCGCAGTCCGTTTCTTCGGAAGACGATAGGCAACCTGTCCTAACCGGTCGAACACCCGCTCCACCAGACCTATCAGACGAGCCACCCTCAACACCAACCGCCTACCTGCGATGGCAGATAGAAGAACGAGATAGTACCCCCACACGAATGCAGCGTTGACGGGACCGACTTCAACGAGAGCAAAGGGCAGACGGGCAAACCACTCGACGGTGGTGATGAGACCCATGAGGAAGAACCAGGCCCCCCACCCCACCACCCACGCCGCCTTCGGAACAAGGAGACCGATGAAGGCAGTGATACCGGACAGTACCGTCGCCCCCGGCACAAAAGCGGAAGCCACTACGGTAGCCGGCAAGCCCACCAGCGAAAGCGACTGGAAGTAGTACACCATGAGCGGCAGCGTGGCCACAATGGCCGCCAACCCGACGGTAAGCGCCACGAAGATCGGCTTCAAAGCAGATGACACCCAGCTTCCTTCCGGAATCACCCTCTCACCCATCTCCTGGAAGCGTGGCTGGATCAGGATCAGGCCCAGCACGGCCATGAAACTCAGTTGAAAAGACACGGCCCACATCACCTTGGGGTTGAGACCAACCATGAAAGCACCGGCAAGAGCCACAGCGGTCAGAGCGCTTCCGGGACGGCCCAGCCACAGAGCCACGAGGTGCAGGCTGAACATGATGGCCGCCCGCATGATGGGGGGCTGCATTCCAGTCAACGCAGCGTACAACCACACCATAACCAGCGTCACCACCAGATAGGCCGGGCGCTGCCGGCCAAATAGCCAGGCAGAGAATCCCAGGATGGTGCCGCCAACAATGGCCAGATGGAACCCGGAAACGGCCAGAATGTGGGAAGTGCCGGTCGTCGTGAACGCGCTCTTTACTTCATCGGGCATATGACTCCTCATGCCCAGAAGCAACCCTTGCGCCAGTGAGGCCTGCGGTTCGGGAAGAGCTGACGAGATGGACCGGGACAACCGTTCCCTGAGGCTGAACAGCCAACTCCTCCGCACCATTTCGATGTCCGGATCATTTATCGTCCCCACAAAACCCTGCCGCTGGAGAAACGTCCGGTAGTCAAGGTTGCCGACCTCTGATAGAGGCTCGACCCTCCCCATGACACGCAACACGTCGCCCTGGCTGTATGAAGACAACACATCTGTGTACACCAGTACCTTTCCCGAGACCTTCTCACGAGAATCACCCGTACACAGACGCTCCGCAGAGAAGCTGAACCACGAACCGCCATCACCGTAACGCGGGTCCTGAACGACCTCTCCCTCCAGCACCACGATCCGGCCACCAGAATCACCCAGGCTGGGCTCATTAACCGCGAAGTGATACCATGCCAGGCCACCCAGGAGCGTCACCAGGCACAGCCCGCCCCACAGTAACGCCACCTTTCTCCGCCACAAGATCGCCGCGGCCAGCACAACTGCCGAAAGCGGTACCACAACAAGCGGCGGCAGCGCCACCATCGAACCCAGGAAAACGCCAACAACCCAGGCGATGCTCAAAGAGAGGAGTTTCATAGTTGTCTGTCTATAGTCTGCTCTGATATTAATATATTACGAATTGTATTATCATGCTTGTATCTTAGATTACCAATATTGACCTTGTGAGTTCAACTCCGAGGTGAGGCCGCTCTACGATGGAAGGCTACGAGTGAGCATGCGTCCAAGCAAAGACGGACGGGGGCTGAGGGGATTCCTAACCGACAACCGTGATCTGGTCTCTGATGGTCTCCAGGGTCTTGGCCCCTATGCCAGGAACGTTCAGCAGGTCGTCGACAGTGCGGAACGGGCCGTTCTGGTTGCGGTAGTCGACAATAGCCTGGGCCTTTGTGGGACCGATGCCCGAGAGTGAATCCAGTTCAGCGGCGGTAGCAGAGTTGATGTTGATCTTCCCCGGCTGCTGATCTTCCGGGATTGGTGAGGACGAATCCTCTTCCGAGCCTACAACGATCACCTTGATCTTCAGCGGGCCTTCTCCGGGAGAAATGACGCCAGCCCTCTCCAGCACGTCATCCAGCGTAGCGTCCTGGCCGACGGTGTAGATCCCCTCTCTGATTCCCGCTCCACTCACATAGACTTCGATGGGGGATCCGTCGTCAGGTGAAGCAACCACTATCTCCACCGGGCGCGGCCGGGAGACATACTTCACAGTGAACACCGCCACGCCAGCCACGGTGGCTGTCATCAGGAGGCCAAGGGCCAGCAGCCACCACCTATGGGGACTGCCACGCCAACTCATTTGACAGCATCCGGCTCAAGCACCACCCTGGCATCCACCGCCACCGCCCCCTTGTTGTAGGCGAACACCGGGTTGAGGTCCAGTTCCTTGATCTCCGGATTCTTCTCCACAAACGCCGAGACCTTCATGATCATGTTCTCGAGGGCAGCCACGTCCGAAGGAGGCTGACCACGGTATCCTTCCAGCACCGGATAGCCCTTGATGTCCCGGATCATCTCCTTGGCATCCTTCTTCTCCAGAGGAACGATTCTGAAAGACACATCCTTCAAGATTTCCACCAGGATGCCACCCAATCCGAACATCAGGACCGGACCAAACTGAGCGTCCTTGGTCATGCCAATGATGACCTCGACACCGGCCTTGGCCATCGGCTGGACGGAAACGCCATGGATCTTCGCCTTCGGCTGCTTCTTCTTCACCGCCGCCATTATCTCTTTGTATGCCTTGGTAACCTGAGTAGCGTTGTTCAGGCCAACCTTGACGCCCCCGATGTCACTCTTGTGAACGATATCAGGCGAGGCCACCTTGAGCACTACCGGGAATCCAAGCCTCTTGCCTATGGCGACCGCTTCGGCGGCCGAAGCTGCCAGTTCTGCCCTAACGATGCTTATGCCTGCCTTCTCCAGCACCTGCTTGGATTCGACTTCGGTAAGAAGAGTCCTCTTCTCCTTCTTGGCCCTCTGCAGAATAGACTTCTCCATTCGGTCGCCCTCCGTCTTCTCAGTGATTCGTTCTAACCCTTAGCAAATCATTATACGTTCCGTGCTGACAGCCATCAAGTTCCGGACAATTTGCCTTCGAATGTCCCAGGATGACTGGCAAGTCGTCACTGAGACGAATGGTCTCCTCTGCGAAGGACCGCCGGCGTGCAGAGGAACGGAACCGAAATACCCCTGGTGTCCCCTTGGCTAAACTGGGAGTTGATCATAGAGGTGCAGGAGGTGACCTCCTGCCGGGGGATACCCCCAGTTCTATTCACCTTCCCCCATGAGTGGGGGACAAGGGGGGTTGATTTTGACACTCCGACTTCGCCCAGCGTAAACTCTTACACAGAGAATTCCGTCAGGGGGTCATATGGAGTTTGCATTCAGCAAAGAGGATCAGGCATTCCAGCAAGAAGTGCGTGATTTCATAAAGAAGGAGCTGCCCCCCACGTGGACCGGAACGGGTCTCATGCAGGAAGCCAAGGACGGCGAGGAATGGGAGTTCGCCCACAGCATGCTGCGCAAGGTGGGAGAGAAGAACTGGCATTCGCTGGCCTGGCCGAAGGAGCACGGCGGATGGGACTCCGTGACCAAGCAGTTCATCTTCAGCCACGAGATGTACTTCAACGAGCTGCCCGGCGTGGACCTCCAGGGCGCTCTGATGTGTGCCCCGACGGTTATCCAATACGGCACCGACCAGCAGAAGAAGGACCACCTGCCGAAGATCGCCAAGGGCCAGGAGGTCTGGTGCCAAGCCTTCAGCGAACCCGGGGCAGGCTCCGATCTGGCTTCACTGTCCACCAAGGCCGTTGACAAGGGCGATCACTTCGTGGTCGACGGCCAGAAGGTATGGAGCACCGGCGCGCACCGCGCCGAATGGGCATTGACGCTAGTCAGGTCAAACCCGGACGTTCCCAAGCACAAGGGCATCACCTTCCTCCTGGTCAATCTGAAGACCCCCGGCGTGACCGTCCGTTTCCTGCCCAACATCGTGGGCACGTACTGCGAAATCTTCTTCGATAGCGTCGTCGTCCCCAAAGAGAACATGGTGGGGAAGCAGAACGACGGCTGGAGAGTGACCGGCGCCACGCTCGGCTATGAGCGATCAGGCATCCACCGCATCGCCGCCGCCCGCCGCAACATCGACCGCCTTCTGGAGTTCGCCAAGGAAACCAAGCGCAACGGCGTGCCGTTGTTCAAGGACCCATTGGTCCGCAACCGTATAACACAACTGGTTATTGAGGGCGAGATTGCCCGGCTGCTGGCCGTCCGCATCGTCTACCTCCAAAGCAACGGGAAGCCCATGGACCATGAGGCCTCGATGTCGAGAGTGTTCGGGGCTGAGCTCCAGCAGCGCGTAGCTCAGGCCGGGATGCAGATCACCAGGGGTTTCGGGCTGGTCGGTGAGGGATCAAAGTGGGCTCCCCTGGCCGGTTTCTTCCAGCGCCAATATCTCTATGCCGCCGCCGCCACGGTCGGCGCGGGCACATCGGAGATCCAGCGGAACATTATTGCCCAGAGAGGTCTGGGGCTGCCAAGAATCTAGGGCGCGGGCCATTGAATTCGTCTTCGCGGGAGTCCGAGGTCATGCCTCGGACTCCTTTTCTTCTTCCCTCATAATGGAGGCCAGAAGGAGGTCCTTGTCTCACATCGCCCTGCCCATTTGACTCCGGTGCTTGACGAACGCCGCCCACGCTTATAGGATTACCGTGGCTTTCAACAGACCCTGGAGGAGAACGATCATGGTCAATGTCCCTATCATAGAGGGCCCGGTCACCGGTCCCGGCGCTCCATTTCTGATGGCTACGTCATCGAACCAAGCATTGGCAGCCGCGGGATACGAAGCGAAGGAGTACTTCATTTCCGGCACCGCCACAGCATACCGTGGCGCTAACGACTTGCCGGCCAGTGGGATGTGGGAAGTAGAGCCAGCGGCATCCGCCGCGTACAAGACCCGCATTCTAGTCTACCGTCCGATGGAGGCTACCCGGTTCAACGGCACTGTGGTGGTGGAGTGGTTCAATGTATCTGGCGGACTAGAGGCCGCACCTGATTGGATGCTCATGCACACCGAGCTGCTCCGCCGAGGCTATGCCTGGATTGGCGTGTCGGCGCAATACGGAGGAGTCGAAGGCGGTACAGCAACGTCGCTGGGTCTCATGAAGCTGGATCTCAAGACCGCAGATGCGAAGCGCTACGGGGAGCTGAAACACCCCGGCGATGACTATTGCTATGACATCTTCTCGCAGGTTGCCAGAGCGATTCGCAGCCCTGGCAGCGTCAATCCGCTCCCCGGATGCCGTGTGGAACGACTTCTGGCAGTAGGTGAATCGCAGTCGGCCATGCAGCTCACTGCGTACATCAATGCTATCCAGCCCCGAGACCAGCTATTCGACGGTTTTCTGGTGCACGGCCGGCCGTCTTCCGCATCACTCGGTGGTATTACGATGGACAGCGTCGATTTGTCAAAGATCGATTTGGCGGGCATGCCTCCGGTCTTCTTCCGCAAGGACATCAACGTTCCTGTACTGATATTGGAGTCGGAGACGGATGTCATGATACTTGGCTATTACAGAGCCAGACAGGACGATACTGACAAGATACGGCTGTGGGAAATGGCTGGCACCGCACATGCGGACATCTATGTAGGGATCACAGGCATCAGCGACTCCGGCACTGATCCATCGGTGGCTAATGTGATCGAGGTCTCAACTCTATATCCCGGAATCATTGAATGCCCTCTGCCGATCAATTCGGGACCACAGCATTTCATTGCGAAGGCGGCAATTCACCAGCTCGACAAATGGGTGCGTACCGGTGTTGCTCCGACCGCCGCTGACCGCCTGGAAATCGCCGGCGATCCACCGGCGTTTGTGCTGGACGCGCTTGGTAATGTGAAAGGCGGCATCCGCACCCCATATTTAGATGTACCTATTGCCAAGCTTTCCGGCCTGGGTCAACCAGCCGTGCCCATAATCACCTCTCTGTTCGGGACCACCAGGCTGTTCGATGACGCGACACTGTCGAGACTCTACCCGGATCACCGCTTCTATGTGACGGCTGTCCAGAACTCCACGGATGCAACTATCCGGGCGGGCTTCCTGATACCCGAAGATGGTGAGCTGATCAAGGCAGCCGCGTCAGCATCAGACATAGGCAATCCGTGACGCCAGAGCGATGCCATTGCTACCCGCCTCTGCAAGGGCCAAGCTCCGCGGGAATGGCGTGGGGAATGATTTGCGCGTTCTTCTCCCGGGCACCGCGTCGGGCTAGTCGAAACAGCGGCTCACGATAGACCCGCACCTCCGGCCTACATCATTTGAGACTCAGAATGTAGCCAGACCCAGCCAAAGAGGCTGGGAATCGGCGATATACCAGAACATCACAGACGCCCCCTGGCCATCTGAGTCCGAAAAGGCAGGGTCATAACCTCACACCAAGTAAGACTTCAGCTCTGTTGTACTGCCGTCTGCGGCTATCTCTTTGACGAAGGTCTTTGCCTTGTCTGAATACCAAAGCGTAGAAACTCTCGTGCCCACTGTATCAGTGATCTTGAAGCACACGAATGTTCCGGCTTGTACGGTTATTTCTTCCACACCTTGCACCTTGTAGGTGTGGACTTGTGTATCAGTTGTCGTCTCGGTCTCACCTAAAACTGTCACTGTCATGGTTAACGTCTCTGTACGAGTGAATTGGCTTCCCACCTTGAGGGGAAAGAGTGACGTACCCGATGGCACGTATAAACAGACACCTGCCGCTGTTGCAGACATGCCCTCCCACGTCATACTCGTCTGCAACTGGAGTATATCCCAGGTCGCCTTGCTGACCCTTTGGGATCCTTCACTAATCCCCAAAAAGCTCGGACTGTAGGAGAACTCCATAATCCAGCAGTCCTGGTCGCCGACTTTCCCTTCGCCAGTCACCTCATAAATGCACGAATAGTACACACTATCCATGACCTCTTCAAATGTCCACTTGTCTCCGATCTTGATGACCGGCAATTGACCTTCGGCAAACGTGTAGTCCTGCGAAATCGCTTCGTTGCCGCAAGCATCCTTGGACCTCACGCGATAGTGGTAGGTTGTGCAAGAACTCAGGCCAGTCAAACCCACGCTGTGGGTTGTTACGAGGTTGCTGTCGAGTGTAGAAGAAGACCCGTAACTCGTGGTGGTGCCATATTCGACCTGAGAGGTTGTACTCTCGTTCGTGGTCCAGGCAATCGTGGCAGTGGATGACGACGTGATAGAGACAACAACGCCGGAAATGGTTGAAGCGCCTGTGTCAATTGTGAAAGCAAGACTCCCCTGGATACCCTCATTCCCAGCCTTGTCAACTGCTTTAAGATTGAACACGTGATCTCCGTCCGGGATTGCGGTAGCCAGTGTGTAGTCCGTACTGTCTCCGGCATCTATCCAGTCTCCACTGTCTACAGCCACAAGATAGTAGTCAACCCCGGACCCCTTGTCGGCAGCAGCATCCCAACTGAAGCTTGGGGTGTTGTCATTACAGTCAGTAGTTGCAGCGATACCAGTGGGGGCATCAGGAGGGAAAGTGTCTTTAACACCGCAGCCTGCAGAGCCCAGAACCAGCGCCAAAGACAAAGCAATGACAACACAGTTGGATAACCACTTCATCTCTCCTCCTAATTGAGCATCCTTGCCCTGACCAAATGACGAATGATAGGACCTGTTGCTGCGAGATTTGTCCAAGATGGTACCATATCGGTGATATGGGTTTCAATCGCCCACTAGACTGTCTTCAAAGATATTGCAGGGGCTAGTGAGGTTCACTATCTGACGCAAGAGCCGTCTTCGGCTATGCTGTGCCTGACACAACCACCATACCGCACCTGAAGTCAGGCAAGAGGGCCTCTTAGCACGAATTCGACCACCCGGAGATTGCCAGGGCATCGCCCGTCGAAAGGGTTCCTTGACATGACTCTACGAAGTGAGTGTGTTCTGGATCTGCAGCTAGTAGGTCGGGCTAGTCGAAAACGCTTTCGTTGATCAACCGGACCAACTCCTCGTCGCTCATGCCCAGGATTTCCCGGTAGACGTACTCGTTGTGCTGACCCAGGCACGGTGCGGGCAGGCTTGGTTCTCCCGGTGTCTTGGACAATCGAAACGGCGGCATCAGGTAGCGGTGCCGGCCGATCTCCGAGTGCTCCAGATCCCTGTAGAAACCCCTGGCGTTTAGGTGTAAACCCTCGTTCTGGTCCCGCCCGTTGCAGACCATTCCGGCCGCCACTCCCGCCTTCTGCAGCAGCGTCATGACCTCTTCAGCCGGGTGCTCCATAGTCCACTTCTCTATCAACTTATCCAACTCTTCCCGGTTGTGCAGACGCGCTATCACGGTCACAAACCGCGGATCGCAGGCCAGATCAGCCATACCCATAGCACAACACAGGCTCCGCCACTCCTCTTCCGTGAAGGCCGCGATGGCGCACCACCTCTCCTCCCCGAGGCACCGGTAAACCCCATGCGGCGCCACGCCCGGACATCGGTTCCCGGTGCGTGGCGGCTCGCGGCCGTGCACGAACCAGTCCATCACCAGCGGCGCCACGAACTGGGCCCCGGCCTCGTACTGCGAGACTTCGATGTACTGCCCCTTGCCCGTGCGATGCCGGTAGTCCAGGGCCGCCATCAGGGCCGCGATCGAATAGTACGGTGAAATGAAATCGGTGTAGGCCCCCGGCGGCGAAACCGGCGGGCGGTCCGGCCAGCCCGTAAGATTACCGAAACCAGTGAGATCCGCCAACTGCGATCCCAATCCGGGATGCTTCGCCAGCGGCCCGCTGTGGCCGAACATAGGCATACTGACCACGATGATGTTTGGATTCACCTTCTTCAGTTCCTCGTACCCCAGCCCCAGCCTCTCCATGGTCCCCGAACTGAAGTTCTCCACCACGACATCCGCCCAGGCCACCAGCCTCTTGGCGATCTCCACGCCTTTGGGATTCCCCAGGTTCAGGCTAATGCCAAGCTTGCTGCTGTTGTACCGGGCGAAGGCCGCCGAACGGTTGACGCCAGGCACGTTGTTCTTCATCGGTAATGTGCTCCGCATGTTGTCAGGCTTCGTGCCAGACTCGATGTGGACGACCTGCGCCCCGCAGTCGCCCAGGAACTTGGCCACCAGCGGCCCCGATATGAACCAGGAGAAGTCCGCGACCTTCAGCCCTTGGAGAGCTTGTTTCCCCTTGTCCACGCCTAGATCACCCCCCGTCGCCGTAGCACGAGCAACTCCTTCCGTGTCAGGCCGATCTCCCCGTAAACCTCGATATTGTGCTCCCCCACCCGAGGGGCCTTCCTGAAGACACCACTCACCGTCTCTGAGGCCCGGATGCACGAACCTGGATACCTGACGCCCGCGCCCAGCGCCGGGTGCTCGATGTCCGCCCAGAAACCCCGCTCGGCAAGCTGCCGGCTCGTGGCCACGTCGCGTGGCGTGGCCACGGGGTAGATGCAGCACCGCCGGGCTACCCCGCCCCACAGCAGCTCCTTCCGCGTGCGCTCGGCGAAGAACCGCCCCACGGGTACAGCTACCTTCTCTACAAGCTCCGGCGGAGCGGCGAAATAGTCGAAGGTGTTCCAGTCGATCTCCTTCAGGAAATCCGGCGCCGCGCCTTCCTCGGCCATCCAGGACACCAGCGGCGTCATGAAGTTGCGCGCCAGCCGGGCCCCGTACATGTCGAAGCTGACGTACCCGTCCTGGCACTCCCATATCCGCTTCATGCGCGCGCCGGTGGTCGGACGCACCCGCGCGCCGCCGTGCCTCTCCTCCAGGACCTGGTTCATCTCCCAGTAGATGGCGGAGTCGGTGGGTATCCAGGCGCAGGCCTCCTGAATGGAGACGTCCACCTGCTGCCCTTCGCCCGTGAGCTGACGATGGTAGTGCGCCACCAGGGTTCCGGCGGCCGCCGCCATGCCGGCATGCAGGTAGGCCTGCGGGAAGCCGATCCGCACCGGCGGCCGGTCCGGGTCGCCGGTCAGGAACATGTAGCCGCTCAGCGCCATGCTCACCAAGTCGCAGGTCTTGAAGTCGCGCCAGGGGCCGGTCTGGCCGAACGGCGTGATGGAGGTCAGGATCACGCGCGGATTGATCTGGCTGAGCGCCGAATAGCCGAGGCCCAGCTTCTCCAGGTAGCCAGGAGCAAAGGACTCGACGACGAAGTCCGCCCTCGCCACCAACCTACGGAGCAGGTCCTGCCCTTCCTCTGACTCCAGGTTGAGGGTAATGCTCCGCTTGTTGGCGTTATAGGCGAACCAGTAGAGGCTTTCCTCGCCGCTGGGCAAGTCCCGATAGAAGGGGCCAAGGTCGCGGCACTCATGGCCGCCGGGCGGCTCGATCTTGATGACATCAGCGCCCAGGTCGCCCAGCGTCTTGCCGCAGATCAGGCCCTTCTCATCGGTGAGGTCCAGCACCCGATACGGGCCGAGCATGGTCTCCCTATTCTGGCGTCCTTCGCTGCTCATGCTGATCCATTGTGTCACCAAGGGTTGCTGCTTTTCAAACTAGCTTTCCCTGTCATTGCGAGCCATTTCGCCACGCCTCTGGCGGCGAAGGCGCGGCAACCTCCGTATCCTGTTCAACCCCCAGACCCCCAATCTTGGGGGATAGGAAGGAAACGCAGAGGGGCTTCGCCCCTCTGCACGCCCCTTGCACGGGAACACGAGTTAACATCCTCACATCCAGCGCCAACGTCTACGGCTTCGGAAGTTCAGCGCAATCGCAATGGAACTTTTCCTACTGTGATCGCGTCAATATCATCGTGAGGAACGCCATGATGAGACGCCTAATATTGGCAATCGTATTGGTCGCTATTGCGTTCGCATCTATGGCAGCTGGATGTCGAAGCGAAAACGCCTCGAACGCCGATGTGTCGATTGTCGGGAAATGGAAGCTGGTGGCGAGCAGCGGAGGAATCACTGGCCGCGGACGAATCCCGTTTCCTGATCTGACCGTAGAGTTCACCAAGGACGGCAAAGCGACATGGTACCAGGACGGCGAGCCAATGTGGGCCTCATCATATAGCACAAGCATCGAGAAGACGATCCTCAGTGTCGATCCGGTCCCAATTGTCAAAATGAGCGACGGATTCGTCTACGCCTACTCATTCCCGGACAATGACACCCTGCTACTAACAGAGAATGCCTACGACGGCTTCTCAGACAAGTATCAACGAGTCTGAAGGAATGCGGGGCGTCGGTTGGCACGGCCTAGGCGTAGCTTGCCCGTGAACAAGATGCTGACGACGACAGGGACTATTGGGGCGACGCCTACCGCGCCTGCTTCGCAGGCGGAGCCTTGGCCGCTTTCGTCTCGCCTTTGGCTGCGAGGTGCGAGCGCACCAGGTACGGGAAGGACATCTTCCTCAGCTCCAGCAGCATGGTGCATTCCGCTGAGATAATGCCCGGTATCCCGCCCAGTTCCTTATCCAGGAACGCGGACAGATCGGGAGGCGTGGGGAACATAGTCCAGATAATGATGTCATGCCGCCCGGCCGCGATAACCACCGCATTGATGTTAGGCAGGTAGCGCAGCTTGTCCGCAATGGCGCTGGTATCGCTCGGCAGCGCCTTGATGCCGATCATGGCGAAGATGTGGTATCCGAGCGCCATGGGATCGGTATGCGCCACGATCCGGGCGATGCGCTGGTCCAGTATCCTCTGCAGTCTCGAGCTCATGTACGCCCGGCTGGTGCCCAGCTTCTTGGCCAGGTCCGACACCGGCTGCCTGCCATCGGCCTCCAGTTCGTTCAGAAGTCGCAGGTCCAGTTCATCTATGCCTTCATCCGAAACGGGGGCCACCAGATGATCCGAGGCCGGCGCCTCCGGTTTCCGCGTCTTGCCGGCCACCAGCCCGGAAGAGGCCAGGTAGGAGAAGGACATCTTGCGCCACTCCAGGACCGTCGTCGTCTCCGTGGACTTGATGCCGGGGATGCTGCCCAGGTCCCTCGTCAGGAGCCCCGCCAGGTCCTTCGGATCGGTAAACATGGCCTCGATGATGATGTTGTGCGGGCCGGCGGTTATCATGACCAGGTGCACGCTGGGCAGAGCACGAAGCCTGTCCGCGGCCGCGTGCAGATCTGCCAGGGATACCTGGATACCGATTATGGCCATGGTCCGCAGTCCCAGGACCCGCGGGTCAGTGAAGGTCACGATCCTGGTGACGCGCCGGTCCAGCAGGGTCTGCAGCCTCTTGCCAGCATAGGCCCGGCTGATGCCCAGCGTCTTGGCCAAGGCCGAGATGGACTGCCGGCCGTCGGCCTCCATCTCTCTCAGTATCTTAAGGTCGAGATCATCCAGGTCAAAGTCAGGAGGTTGGACCAATTTCACACCCGTCTTTCATCGATGCACAACTTGGCAAGGCGTGGTGAAAAGTGTAGGGTATCGGCCCTCGCCTGTCAACTTGAGTTATGTCACTCTGCTAACATCGCGCACCTCCGGATGGCGATATGTAATCGGAATAGACCATGACGACAGCCAGTATGAATGCACGTCCGTTTAATGAAATTGACACATTGCCATTATGCTGCTAGAATTCCCACGTAGGCATTCCAGCGAACACCGGAGGGAGGACCACAAATGTCTCGTAAAATCCTGCGCACCAGTCTCTGCGACCTGCTGGACATCGAGTATCCCATCCTGCTCGCGGGCATGGGTGGCGCGGCCAACGCTGAACTGGCCGCCGCAGTATCGGAGGCCGGGGGCCTCGGCATCATCGGCGCCATCAATCTGACGCCCGACGAGCTGGACGCCGAGATCAAGAAGCTGAAGAAGCTGACCAGCAAGCCTTTCGGCGTGGATACCATCGCCCCCACCACTATGGTGGACACCAATACCATCGACGAGCTGCGAAACTACATCCCGGACGAGGCCGTGGCCTACGCCTCCAAGATCGCCCAGGAGCTGAACATCCCTGTGCCTGCAGGCACCAAGATTGGCAAAGAGGGCGGCACGGGGTGGGCGGCGGGCATGACGCCCAAGCAGATCGAAGTGGTCTACGACCACAAGGTGCCGGTCTTCGCCGCCGCGCTCGGCAGCCCGGCCTTCATGGTGCCCGAGGCCCACGCGCGGGGCATGAAGGTCATCGGCCTGATCGGGACG
>JAFGCL010000082.1 GCA_016932645.1 Dehalococcoidia bacterium
ATTACCGTGCTGGTGCCGACCAACTATGACCCGGAGATGGCGCCTCCCGGCAAGCAACTTGTCGTGTTCGGCACGCCGTGCTCGTCCAATCCGCAGGATAAGACCATCGAGGCCCTGTGGAAGAAGGCCGACCAGCAGATGATGGAGATGTTCCCTGAGATAGTGCCGGCTATTGAGTCCAAGGGACCGTACGCCGGCCCGCTGCAAGTCGCGGCCCAGAGCCGCGACCAGGTCTTGCCGGGGCAGGGTGGTGAGGCCTGCGGACTTTGTGTCACCATCGGTCAGTGCGGTAAATACAAGCCCTCGGCCAAGTCCCCGATACCGGGCCTGTTCTACGTCGGCTTCGATGCTGGCAGCACGGCTTTCATGGGCTCGCAGCAGGCGGTTGACTCCGGCCTGAAAGTAGCGCCCCTGGTTTATCACTATCACCTGGAGAAGAGGCAGTCAGCTTCATACTGAGGGACTGGTGCTTGCGTTTCTTCACGTGGACGCCGTTCCTTCAAGGATTGGAGGTATGGCACGATCCAATCCAGATTGACACGACATCTATAATGGAATCGTAGAGCACCGACTCCGGGGGGTGCCATGAGGCGACGGTTGGGTGAGATGGCGTCGATGATGATGTTCGACGCCATGATAGAGGCGGCGGTACTCATTGACCCTGGCAGCGCAAAGGTCGTTCTGGCCAACAAGGCTGCCGTCGTAATCTTCGGCTACCTATCGCCCGAAGCCATGGTTGGCGTAGATCCCCTCGATCACATCCCTCCAGAAGACAGAGGACGCATAGCCGGTGTAATGGCCGGCTATTTTGTTGAAGGTCACCTGCAGAGAACGATGGATGTGAGGGCTATCACCGTTGATGGCAGGGAGGTGTGGGTCACGGCCGTCGGGGTCAAGATCGAGCACGAAGGAAAGACGGCTGGACTCATACTGATGCAGGACATCACCGCGCAGAAGACCGCGGAGAGGGCGCTGGCGGAGGCGGAGGAGCGGCAGCGGCAGATTCTCGACAACGCCAATGAGTCAATACTGGTATTGCAGAATGGCAGGGTCGTGTATGCCAACCCGAAAGCCCTGGAGCTTGGAGGGTTCTCCGAGAAGGAAATCGAAGGCAAGCCATTCAGCGATTTCCTTCTTCCCGAAGACCGTGAGAAAGTGGTGCGGCGATACCTGAAGAAGGCTGACAGCAGGGACTACTCCTCTTCTTTCGTGGTAAGGGGGCTAGGCAAGAGCGGGAGTGTCCGATGGTCGGAGATCCGGGAAAGTTCTTTCATGTGGGAAGGCAAGCCCGCTGAGATCTGTCTGGTGAGCGACATAACCGAGCGCAAGGAGGCCGAGGAGGCGCTGGCGGCCAGCGAGAAGCGGTACCATCTTCTCACCGATAATGTATCCGACGTCATCTGGGTTACTGACCTTCAGTTGAAGCCCACCTATTTCAATCCCTCCGTCACCAGTCTGCTGGGCTACAGCATGGAAGAGGCTATGGCCGGCGCGTTGAAGATGGCGCCTGGTTCTCTCGATGCAGCCACAAGAGCTTTCCAGGATGCGCTACGCAGGGAGGAGATGCAGCCGGGAAGTGCGTCCGGGTCGCCGAAGATGGACCTGGAGTATGTCCACAAGGACGGTTCAACGGTGTGGGCGGAGACCACGGTGAGTTTCCTACGGGACTCAAAAGGGCAGGCGTATGCGGTCCTGGGTATACTCCACGACGTCAGCGAGCGCAAGAAGACCGAGGAGGCCATCCGGAGAAGCGAGGAACGCTTCCGGGCCCTCATCGAAAACGCCAGCGAGGCCGTGGCGGTATTGAGCGCAGATGGTCGGATAGTCTATGAGAGCCCCAATTCTCAAAGAGCCGTTGATCGCAAGATAAGCGGCGTGTTTGGACCCGGGCTGGTGGAGGTTGTACATCCGGATGATGTGCGGAAGATCGTCGAGCTGTTTGAATGGGTGAGAGAACGCCCGGGAGAGAGCGTGACGGGAGAGGTGCGCTTCAGGCACAGGGATGGTACCTGGCACACGATCGAGGGGACTGCCCGCAATCTGCTCCACGACCCCAGGGTGAACGGCATCGTCTTCAACTACCGCAATACCACGGAGAGAAGGCGGGCGGAGGAGGCGCTCAGGGATAGTGAGAGACGCTACCGCCTGCTGGCCGACAATGTGGCGGATGTCATCTGGGTCATTGGCACCGATCTGAAATTCACGTATATCAGCCCGTCAGTTGAGCGGTTGCTGGGCTACAGCGTTGACGAGGCCGTGGCCACTCCGGTGGAGCATATCGTGACGCCGGCGTCTCTTGAGAGAGCCATGAGGGTCAGAGATGAGGAAGCTGACAGGGAGATGGCGGCTGGGTTGGAACGCGGACGTTCTGTGACCCTGGATCTGGAGCTGCCCCGCAAGGACGGTTCAACCGTGTGGACGGAGAACCACATCAGCTACCTGCGTGACCCGAACGGGAAGGTGACCGGCTACCTCGGCGTCTCGCGAGACATAGGTGAACGCAAGAAGTCACAGGAGGCCTTGCGGGCCAGCGAAGAGTGGTTTCGCACGATTTTTGAGCAGTCACCCATCGGCGCCGTCATCTATGATGCTGACGGGTTCACCATAGGGGCCAACAAGGCTTGTCTGGAGACATTCGGGCTATCTGATGTGGCGGACATGAAAGGCCCGGGGCTCTTTGATGATCCCAATCTGTCCGGCAGGGCAAGAGCGAGGCTGCGGGCGGGCAAGACAGCCATGGTCGAAGGGCCGCTCGATCTTGAACAGGCGAGGGCGGCTGGTCTGTATAACAGCGCCAGGTCGGGGACTCTCAGCTTGAGGGTTTCGGTGACTCCGCTTGGCATAGACAAGGCAGGATCGCCCGGCGGATACCTGGCTTTGGTGGAGGACATCACCGAACGGAAGAAATCAGAAGAAGCCTTGCGGGCCAGCGAAGAGCGCTTCCGCGGGCTGGTGGAGACCACGAGTGACTGGGTCTGGGAGGTAGACCGGAAGGGCCTGTATACATACGCCAGTCCCAAGGTGAGCAAAGTGCTGGGATATGACAGTCAAGAGCTTATCGGCAAGACGCCGTTCGATTTCATGCCACAGAGGGAGGCCCGTCGTGTGGCCGCCATATTTGACTCCGTTGTGGCCAGGCAGGAGCCGTTCGCCTTTCTGGAGAACGTTTGCCGACACAAGAATGGTCACCCTGTGGTCATGGAGACGAGTGGAGTGCCGTTCTTTGCGCCTGATGGGACCCTGATGGGATATCGTGGCATCGATCGTGACATAACCGAGCGGAAACGGGTGGGCAAGCAGCTGGAACAGAGCCTGAAGAGACTCGAGAGAACCATGGAGTCAACCATCCAGGCCATCTCGACCACGGTCGAAGCAAGGGATGCCTATACGGCCGGACATCAGAGGAGAGTGACTCAGCTTGCCAGCGTCGTCGCCAAGGAGATGGGGCTTAGTGATGCTCAGATCGCCGGAATACGTGTCGCCGGACTGCTGCATGATATCGGCAAGATATCCATACCGACAGAGATACTGAGCAAGCCCGGGGTGCTGAATGATGTGGAAATGAGCATGATCAGGACCCATCCCAAAGTTGGCTATGACATACTGAAGAGCATAGAATTCCAGTGGCCGGTGGCGGAAATAGTCCTGCAGCACCACGAGAGACTCGACGGCTCGGGGTATCCATCAGGTATCCGGGGTGAGGATATCATGATGGAGGCCAGGATCCTGGCGGTGGCTGATGTCGTGGAGGCCATGTCATCACACCGCCCCTACCGGCCGGCCGTGGGTGTGGACGAGGCGCTCGAGGAGATCGCTCGCGGCGAAGGAACCCTGTATGATCCGAAGGTAGTGCGGGCTTGCCTGGAGGCATTCACCAGGCGCAACTTCCAATTCGAAGAATGAGGAGCACACCTCCTAGCGATCCAGTTTGAATTCCCACTGGCAGCAGCAGTCCTTGTAGTCGGTCCGGGGAGGCACCTTCAGCGGAGTCACCTTTGTCTGGGGATTGAAGAAGCCGGCTTGAATACCCATGAGCTTCGGCTCCAGTTCCTGGCAAATGCGCTTCTCTCGGCCCGTTCCTTCCTTCTCAAGAGAAATGAGCGTTGGGCAATGGTTGATGGTGAGCAGGCCGTGATTCGGATTCCTGAGATCCATTGTTGCCACGTAGATGTGCATCCAGGGGGACACCTGCAGGTACTTGAACAGGGTGGCTACGTCATCGCCGCGGATGTTGAGCAGGCCGCTAATGGTCTTCATTTCCCAGATCTGGGCTTTCTCCCAGACCCTGACATCACAGTCGAAAGCCTCTTCGTTGCCCCACTTGTTCATCACCGTTAGGTACCAGTACCCATCCACTCTGAGCAGATAGTCGTTGTACGCCTTCAGGAGCTTGAGCAGGGTCTCCTTCTTCAGTCTCTCGTGGCTGAATGCGTGGTCGAATGGGCCGCTGTAGTCTGTCAGTTCAGTCATCTTTCACCCCCCCCACTTTGTCCCCTACTCTTGGGGGAAGAAAGAGAATGCAGAGGGGCTTTGCCCCTCTGCACGCCCCGCGGTCGAGTACGCGAAAACAGATTTCAAATCAGCCTTCCGCTCTGTCATTCCCGCGTAGGCGGGAATCCAGTGGGGCGCCTCGTTGTATTGGAGGATTTTGACTCACCGCTAGAAGAAATGACCTCTCAAGATCTCCCTGGTGCAGATCTTGCTGTACTCCCAGAATTGCCGCCGCACACTCCTGTAGTCCATCGTGATGATGCTGCTGGCCAGGATACCCATGGGCATTGCCTGGGGGATGAAGCCCCGGGCATACTCGAGAAGCCAGTTGCCCTGCTTCATCAGGCAACCCTTGTCCGTGCCCCTGGGCAGCGTGACCATATCCCCGGGCAGATACACCGTTGGTGTTATCTGTCCCAGAGTGTAGGTTTGATGCTCCCCCTCGATTACGACGTCGTATAGCAGGGGCGCGAACCGCCCGGAATAGCCTTCGGTGCCCACCGGGAAGCCGACGATGAGGAGATACTCCGAAAGCGATCCGTAGAGAAGGGTCAGCTGTCCAGCCACGCCGCCGGCGATGGTGAACGCCCACTTCTTCTTCGTGCATATCCTCTTGGGGTAGGTCTGATCGATGCCGGCAATGATGGCATCCAGCCTCTCTTCCAGGGGCAGGTGAAGATTGTTCTTGACGATGCCCTGCAGTACGTTGGGATCGAAGATGTAGGCCATAGCACCTCCCGATGTCCTGTCTTGAAGGCCCCTTAATCCTCAGCTTAGTGCTCTTTGACGGCAAAGATTGAATAGGTACCGCTAGCCTTGGCCACCAGTCGCCCGCCACTGGTTATCTCCGACTCCAGGGCAGCGACCCTCTTGCCACGGTTGATGATCCTGGTGACACAGACAAGAGTGCCCTCTCTTACGGCTTTGAAGTAGACGATCTTGATTTCGATGGTGGCGCACAACTCGTCCTTCTCCATGACGGTATACATGGCTCCGCCCATCCCCGTATCCGCCATCGAGTACATGACCCCGCCGTGGACTACTCCGTGTGGGTTGAGCAGCTTCTGTCCCACCTCCAGCGTGCAGCGGCTGTAACCGCCTTCACACTGCACAAATTGTAGCCCTATGAGGTCGCCAAACGGGTTGAAGCCCGACATGTCGGCCGGCATCTCTTTGCCCATCGTCCTCTCCGTTTCACAGGCCGGTCATGGCTCTGATACCCGTAATATCTCTTCCAACGACAAGCTTCTGCATTTGCGTCGTGCCATCGGGTATGGTCAGGGTGCGGGCGTCCCTGAAGTAGCGCTCGACCGGGTATTCGTCGGAGAGGCCCATGGCGCCGTGGATCTGGATGGCCTTAGATGTCGTGCGCACCGCGGCCTCGGTGGCGTAGGCCTTGGCCAGCGATGACTGCCAGCGGCACTTCTGCCCCTTGTCGAGCAGGTCTAGGGCCCTATAGGCCAGCAAGCGACTGGCCTCGGTCTCCGCAACCATGTCCACTATCATCTCCTGGATCATCTGGAAGCTGCCGATGGGCTTGCCGAACTGCATCCTCTCTTGTGCGTACTTGACGGAGGCGTCGATAGCCGCCTGAGCAATGCCGGAGCACAGGGCGCCCAGCATGGCTCGCGAGACATCGAAGAAGGCCATGGTGCGCTTGTAACCGGTGCCCGGATCGAGCAGGTTCTCCTTCGGGACTTTGCAGTCTGAGAAGGAAAGCTCAGAGGTAGGGAAGCACCGCAATCCAAGCTTGTGCAACTCTCTTGAGTCGAAGGGCGACTGGTCCCTCTCCACGAGGAAGAACGACATGCCTAGAGCGCCCAGACTTCTGTCTGTGGTGGCTAGTACGAAGGCGGCGTTGGCGATCGTGCCATTGGAAATCCAGGTCTTGGTCCCGTTCATGACATAATGCTGCCCTTTGAGCGTGGCCGTGGTCTTGACGCCCGATACGTCGGAGCCCACGTCGGGCTCAGTTATGGCCAGGCAGCCGATGTAGTCCCCCGATGCGGCCAGCGGCATCAGCCTCTTCTTTTGGTCGGAGTTGCCGGCTTCGTTCAGGAGCCACCAGAAGCCGGCGGCGATGAAGATCGTCCCGGCCAGGCTGGCCCAAACCCGACCCAACTCCTCGACCAATAGGCCGTTGGTCTTCGCTTCAAGCTGAGAGCCGCCGCAATCTTCAGGGAGGAAGCCCAGCAGGTAGCCGAAGGGCATCAGTTGGCTGATGAAGTCGGTGGTCTCCTTCTTGGTCAGAGGCCCTTTCTTCTCGTGCTCATCCACGACAGGCCCGATCTCACTGTCGAGGAACTTGCGGACGTTGGACTTGAGCATCTGCTGCTCTTCAGTGAAAGAGAAGTCCATGGTTCACTCCTTTCAGGTGGTGCAGCGGGCCACCTACACCTACCGTGTGATTCCGCGTATAGTCGTTGGATCAGCTTTCTTCAACCACCCGGTGCTCGCTCGGGGATCATAAGTAACGCAGGGAGGCTTCGCCCCTCTGCACGCCCTGGGCACGGCAGAATCCAGTCCGCCCAAGGCGGACACCGTCACCGCGAGTATCCGTAGGGGCGCATTGCGATGCGCCTGGCACGTCAGTGCCCAACAATGCAGACGCTGACTACATTGACCGACGGAATACCACCCATGTTGTGGGTCAAGCCTATCTTAGGGTCTTTGATCTGCCGCGGGCCGGCCTTTCCCTGTAGCTGCTTGTACATCTCGTACATCATGCGCAATCCGCTGGCTCCGATTGGATGGCCGAAGCACTTCAGCCCTCCGTCCGGCTGGCAGGGTAGCTTGCCGTCCAGATCGAAGAAGCCATTCAGGACATCGTCCTTGGCCTTGCCGCGCGGCGATATGCCCAGGTCCTCGTAGGTGACCAGCTCGGTGATAGAGAAGCAGTCATGGACCTCCATCATACTGATCTCCTCGCGCGGATTCTTGATGCCAGCCTCCTTGTAAGCCCGCTGAGAAGCATGCACGCCGCACTCGACGTGCGTGAGATCATAGTCCGTGTACGCCATCTCCTCTCCCGAACTGGCTGCGATCTGGAGCGACTTCACATATATGGGGTCCTTCCGCAGTCTCTTGGCCAGGTCGGCCCGCGCCACTATGGCAGCGGCTGACCCATCGCTGACGCCACAGCAGTCGAACAGCCCCAAAGGCCAGGCTATTATTGGGGCATTCATCACCTCTTCTACAGTCACTTCGCGGCGGAGGTGAGCCTTAGGGTTCTTGGCTCCATTCTTGTGGCTCTTGACGGTGATACTGGCTAAGGCCCGCTTGCCGTCTTGCGGGCTCAATCCGTACTTGGCAAAGTACCTGGTCCCCATGAGGGCAAAGCCGCCCGGTGGCGTGAAATTGGGGAATATCAGC
>JAFGCL010000083.1 GCA_016932645.1 Dehalococcoidia bacterium
GGTGCTCGTCGCCTTTGCCGCAATTGCCGTTGCAGCCCTTTTGTTGTTCGTGATTGTCAGAGCGTCAGGTGCGCGCCGTCAGCAGGCGCCAACGGGGCGTGAAGAGATGGCCATCAGCTTGCTACCAAGAAGCTCTTTAGGCAAATGGTCGGTGGGTTTGGCCATAGCTTTCTTCGTGGCTCTCGTTGCTGTGACGGGGCTGCTGCTTGGCGACGATCTGCTCGATGCAGAGTCAAATCAGGCTCTGGCTCTTATTCTGAAGATCATCCTCATCGGCATGTCAGGAACCTCGTTTGTGGCTGGCCTCATCAGTCTCATCAAACGGAAGGAGTTGTCCTTCCTGGTCTTGGTGGGGATGCTGATCACTCTGTGGCTGGGTCTGATAAGTATGGTTGGCCATCTGTTCATGGAATAGACCTACGATCAGGCAGTCCGAGGTTCGGTAATGTGGCCGCTCTTGCCTGCGGGATCAAATGCCCAATCCCCTCAGGTGCGAGCCATGAATCTCAAGCCCATTAGCTTGCCGATCAAGGCAATAAGCAGAATGGCCAGCAGAAAAACCGGCAAATTGGAAATGTCATGGTAGAAACCCGCTGCGAAATCCATGTCGTAGTAATGGGCCACCAAAACGATGGAGGCAATCCTGAGGATATTAGCCAGGATTGCTATTGGGATTGAGCATAGGAAAAGGACAACTCTCTTGGAGTAAGGACCGGCCAGCAAATACACGTACAGTGCTGCGAAGGCCAGCAAAGCAATAAGCGTGTTCAGGCCGCTACAAGGGAGGCCAATGCTGAAAGTGGTGTCATCAAGGCTAATCAGGTTACCAGTGGTGGTAATCGGCATTCCCATTACTCTCAATAGCCAACTGGATGAATGAATCGAGATGCTCTGCAGGTTGAAGGTTATGTCATCGATAAACGGCATCGGGATCATGAAAATGAGGAATCCTATGGCAAATGTCACCGACCGAGCCACCCTGGTGCCATAGAATGAAAGCACTAGGCCGAAGAGAACCACGATGAAGGAAATAGCGGAGAGATACCGCATGTCCCAGACAAAACCTACAATATACAGGGCACCACCAAGGGCAAGGCCAATGGCCCCAGCGTCGTTTGGTTGAGTCTGTTTTAGTTCTTTTCGTTTTGTCCAGACTATGAGGCCTGAAACAAGGGGGATAAGGAAGCCATGACTGTAGGGTGCGTTGTGAAGCCAGGACTGAACCAGCCAGATAAAAGTTGGCAGGTATAGGAGAGTGAGGATAGCGAAGACTAGCAGCAGCGCCGGCCACAGCGGAAGATGGCGTTTCTGCTTCAATCCTGAGGTATCTGCGTTTGGTGAAGAAACATCAGTTGCCGGGATATATGTTCCATCAGATTCCGAATGTACGGTGTCGTGTCTGGATATAGATCCCCAAGGAGTCATTTCTGCGGCTCTGTCTGATCCGGATTCTGATTTTGTCTTGCCCTGAACCGCGGAAACAAGGCCAACACCAACGGAATGCAGATCAGGCTGATAAGGATGAAGTACCCTAGCGCTCCCCAGTGGATGAGCTGTGCCATTACGGTCTCACTCTTCGATGGGGCGAAAACGTAGGGAATAGCCTTAGCCGCAAAATCCTTGGTTTCGGAGAGAATTCTTTCGTAGGAGCCCTCGAGAGGGGCATGAGCCGATACCTCAATGATAGTCACCGTGTTCGAGGCGATCCGGTTGCCCTCCACATACCAGTAGATCACGATCCGCCGTTCCGTCACTTGGTTCTCTGATTCCTTGTAAACCACCATCTTCTTGATGGGAATCGAGACTGGCGAGCCATCCTCGGCCCAACTCACGTCAGTTATCAGCAGCGTTTCGTTTCCTTGCTCTTCAATGGTGTAACCTTGTGCCACATAGCAGTCCGCCGGCTGGTGGACGCTCGATCCTGATTGCCCTTGCACGATTTGCAGGAAAACCGGTTGGTAGAGATCGCCCTTCTGGTATGCACGCAGGAGGACCGCATCTGCCTCCAGGTAATCTTCCCAATACGAGGAATCGTACTCGAAGCCTTCCCATTCTCCGATGACCAGTGGGAAGTTCTTCATGTGTTCGCTGTCACCGAGATTCATCTTTGTCTTCACGTAGACGCCATCTGGAGAGGCCCTGAACGGTTCATCGTCAATGAAATAGGCCTCGCCGGAGAACATGGTGCTTGGTTTCGATAGAAGCAGTATGATGATGCAGGCAAGGAGAAAGATCCCGATAAACAGTGAGTAGCGCCTGTAGAAGCTCATTTGACTGCCTCCATGTGCAGATATGTCGCCGGTTGTCCGGCCATTGGTCTGGTCTTGCTAGTCAGTTGTCTGCTACCACGTAGAAGTAACGTTTCTGTCTCCATAATACACTTAAACTTCAGTCGGGGCATGCGTCAGCTTCGGCAGGCAAACCACACGGTGGACATCTCTGACCACCATTGTACATCGCGCCCTGCTAAGATACGCTGCTTCCAAGTGAGCCAGCCCATGGCCGTCTCTATTATGCTACGCTCCTGCATCTTAGCAGCGTCCCTAGACCGACGACCCCATCCACTCCGGCCATCGACATAACCAGAAAATCTGTAAGACACGTGGCTATTACCGCACTGCATAGTCCCCTTCTCATCCTTGTTCCATCACTACGTTACATCCGTATTTCATGTATATCCTCAGAAACAGGAAACCGACCGTTCGAGGTCGGTTTCACTACTGGCTCCTGGCGACCCAAGTGACCACATACGGGTCGCAGTTCAACACCCCAATCAGATTCGTTGCCTACCTAATGACCCGGTATGTAGAACCCCTTTCTCTCCCCAGTTCCTCGTCTAGTTTGTCGCTGGAATCCCTTTGAAACCCTTGTCGGTTTCTCCATCTTCCCAGTCTCGACGTTTCTACGCGATCCTGATGGCGGAACCCATGAGAGCCATCCTCTGACCCACCCGTAACCCGCACTCCACCAAACATGGTACTCTCCGCTGCCGAACTGTGATCGGCGCCAGATCCCGCAGCATACGGTGTCAGAAAGCACAGGCAGTGTCAGAGATTCTCCCTCTTCCGCCGGCCATCTAGGGACGCGCTGCCAGGCGAGCACGGGGCAGTCTGCCGATCATTGTTACAGATATCGACGCTTCTGGAACCTTTTCGCCCCCGATTTCGTCACAATAGGCAAGAATGGGAACCCCCGGACGCAAAGGAGGGCAAAGGAAAATGAAAGGTGGACAAATGAAGACTGTACTGAGCTTGGCCATGGTCTTGGCCGTGATCGCGGCGGTCACGGTTGGCTGCTTCGCTGTGTCCGGGTCGTCGATTGCAGAGCCGGCTGGTGATGAGGTGGGCACTCCTGTGGAGTGGAAGCCAGAGCCCTCGTTGGCCGGAGGACTGCAGCTATTCTCTTCATACCAGGAGTTGAATGACTTCCTGAACACCGCTCCGTCCTATCCCGGCTACTTCTATTGGGGTGCGGAACGTGGTGCCCTGACGCTTGATGGGGCGTCAGCATTTTCTGTCCCGGAGAATGAGCTCAACTATTCCCAGACAAACATTCAAGTTGAAGGGGTGGACGAGGCGGATATCGTCAAGAGCGACGGGCAGTATATCTACCTGGCCACCGACAACAGGCTCATCATTGCCGGAGCCTATCCGCCAGCGAAGGCGCGGATAGTTAGTGAACTGGAGTTCGAGGGGAACATCGATGGGCTGTTTGTGAACGGAGACAGACTGGTGGTGCTAGAAAGCAATTGGCTGACCTACGCCTATGGGCTTGAGCGCGAGATGTCTCATGGTTACATGGAAAAGACGTCTGTCAGGGTGTACGATGTCACCGACAGGGAGAAACCGGTTCTGAAGAGAGAGATGTCTGTAGATGGCTGCTATATCTCAGCCAGGCTGATCGGCGATTACGTCTACCTTGTCGCCAGCGGATCGGCCTGGATAGATGGGGGCAATGTTAGTCTTCCGAGGATCTCCAGTGACAATAGCGCCGTTGAGATACAGCCGTCGGAGATTTGGCATTCGGAGACGCCGGACAACGGATACGCGTTCACCACCATAGTGTCGGTCAACATGGTGAATGATGATGAGGAGCCCGTTCACGAGACGCTGGTGCTTGGCAGCGCCAGCACCATCTATGTGTCACCCAGCAACATCTATGTTACCTTCACGGACTGGTCTGGCGGATCGGAGATGACCAGCGTTCACCGGATTCATATTGACGAAGGCCGGATCGAGTATCACGCCACCGGAGAGGTCCCCGGCAGACTGCTAAACCAGTTCTCCATGGATGAGCAGGGAGAGTACTTCAGGGTTGCGACCACGATCGGGTATGCGTGGGGTGGAGGCACGAAATCGACCAGCAGCGTATATGTCCTGGACCAGAGTCTCGACATCTACGGCCGCCTGGAGAATCTCGCACCGGGTGAGCAGATCTACTCAGCACGGTTCTTGGGCGGCCGCTGCTACCTGGTGACCTTCAAGACGGTGGATCCCCTCTTCGTCATAGACTTGGCCAATCCTGGTAACCCCAAGGTTCTTGGAGAACTCAAGATACCCGGTTACTCCGAATACCTGCATCCCTACGACGAGAACCATGTGATAGGGGTAGGCAAGGACGTCGACGAGAGCATCGACGCGGACAAAGTACATGAGGACGACGCGGTGTACTACACGGCAGTAAAGGGGGTGAAGCTTTCCCTCTTTGACGTCACGGACGTCTCGAGCCCGAAGGAGATAGCGAAGTACGTAATAGGGGACAGGGGAACGGAATCGCCGGTCATGTATGACTATAAGGCCTTCCTGTTTGACAGGTCCAAAAACCTATTGGTGTTGCCAGTGAGCGTGGTTGAGATCAATT
Organism: Dehalococcoidia bacterium; assembly: GCA_016932645.1. Lineage (GTDB taxonomy): Bacteria > Chloroflexota > Dehalococcoidia > UBA2247 > RBG-13-53-26 > JAFGCL01. Next base: position 4,861 of record JAFGCL010000083.1, read on the forward strand.
CAAGCGATCATTCCGGTGACATGCTCTCTTGGGGTTACGAAGGGTCATGGTGGCAAGGAGCCTACGTGTTTGACATATCGCTGGAGAGAGGCCTGGAGCTCAAGGGGAGGATCACACACTGCGATGGTGAAGACTCAGTGAAGGGCGCGTATTCCTCGTACTATGGTTACTCATACTGCTCAATCGAGAGGTCTCTGTATATCGGAAACGTCCTGTATACCATTTCGGATCAGAAGATTGGAATGAACGATCTGGAAACGCTGGAGAAGATCGGCGAGATCAGCCTTGCCGAATAGCGTGACGGAAGAAAACGAGGGCAAGGGTCAGCGTGATGAATCCATCGGGCAAGTGGGGCGCACTCGGCGTCCTCCTGGTGTTGATACTGAGCATGGCGAGCATTGGGGGGACAGGCCTGCGAGTCTCTTAGCGTTGTGCTATTGGACAGTACTTCCATCACGACGGTGACGGAGCCTTCGGGATACATCCAGGTGGAAATCCGGCCAACTGAGATCACCGGAAAGACCGGGCAGCGGGTACGGGTTGAATGCACTGCATATCCTCTTATCAACACGCCTGTGACCATAGCCTCGGTAGAGCTGGTGATGTTCGATTCAGATGATGCACTACTGAGGAAGCAAGTACTAGACGTGGATACGCAGCAAGGTGGCTGGGTGAGACATACGATCTACCGCATTGTAGGTGACGAGCATTCATACAAGCTGTTCATCGTCTTCGACGTTGGCAAGATACTGGATTATCCCGGGACAAGGTACTCGGAATACACGGCCACCCCAGTGCCGGTGACGATCACGAAGTGACAAACCGCCTGGGCTTCAAGGCGATATGCAGCATGCGGAAGCAGTTCAGGCATGCAGGAGGTACTCTCTCAAGGAGTCCTCACTACCCGGCACAAAGGCACCGTACCTCCGGGAGCATTTGTTCTTGAAATCGTCCGGGGCTAAGAAGGCGACTATAGGATATCCAACTATCTCAAAGCAACCCTCGTCGTCTTCGCTGTCGCCGATGTATGCCACCTGCCCGGTCTCGAGCTGCCGCTCAGTGAGCAGCCTGATAAGCAGCCTGGGCTTGTTCCGGTAGATGTTCAAACCGAACTCCATGACTCTGCCGTTCTCCGTCTTGAACTCGTCGGCCTCACAGAAGTCGAAGCAGTGACGATATCCGGCAACCGCGAGCACCATTTCGATCCCGTAGCGATATCCAGCAGAGAGGATGCCAGTGGTCTTTCCCGCCTCGTGACACTCCCTGATGATTCGAAGGAGTCTGAGATCAAGCCTGGACTGTGTCTCTGCACTCATAGCGTAGCTGTCGAACGCGGCCTGGGCAACCGAAGTGGGCAGCCCTGAGACAACCATATGATTGAAGACGCTGAACATGTCTTTGATGGAATCGGGATCTGTCACAGGACGTCCCTGGCGCTGGATCGCCCGGAGGCGCGAGCGGGCTTTGAGTATGCGCAGGGCTCGCAGCGGATGAAACGGGATGGACGCCCGGAAGGCATCGACGCCCACGCGCTCGAGCGCGGGCAATTCAGTCCGGTATTGAACCAGAGTGCCGTTCCAGTCACTTATCAGGACTTCAAATGCCATCGATTGTTGGTTCTCCTAAGTACCTCACGTCATGCTGCAGGAACGGACCGGCTGTCCTTGGCGGTAGTTGGCAGCAAGTGGAGGTTCTCGCATATGAGATGATGTATTCTATCATTGGCAAGGCATCTTTGCCTTCACCAACGGTCATGACCGGAAGAACGGAATCAATGCGGCGCATGAGCGACGTTGTCGAAAAGGAAACGATCACGCCGCATGAGATGGCCGATGCTTTGCTCAAGAGGTTCTCTGGATGTGAGGTTGCACCAAGCCTGAAGGTCTGCGAGAATAGTTGCCATGGATGATCCCGAAGGCCCGCCTGTTGAACAAGACGCCGAGATGCTGAAGCGTCTTCACGATGGTGATCGTACTGCTATGGCTGAGCTGTACGACCGCTACTTCGACCGGGTGTACTCCCTGGTTTTCAACCAGGTGGACCGGAATCGTGACGTAGCCGAGGACATCGTCCAGGAGACCTTTCTAGCTGCCCTCAAGTCCGCCAAGAGCTTCAGAGGGCGCAGCAGCGCCTACACGTGGCTCTGCAGCATAGCGTATCACAAAGTCGCCGACCACTACCGCCGTCAATCCCGGGAACGCAAACGCATGGTCTCTGGTGTGGATGTGGACACCGTTGACGTTTCGGAGAACCCCGGCGGACAACCTCAACCCGACAGCCTGATCGAGTCTGCAGAGACACGCCAGGTGGTGAGTGAGGCCCTGTCCAAACTCCCCTGGGACTATCGGCAGGTTCTGATTCTCAAGTACGTCGAAGAGCTGTCCGTTCAGGAGATAAGTCAGATAATGGACCGCTCTCCCAAATCGATTGAAGGGTTGCTGACACGATCCCGGAAGGCGCTGCAAACGCAATTGGCGGGGCTTCGTGAGGGATAGCAATGCATGTTGCGACTAATTTAGCGGGGTGTGAATAGGGGATCTATGGCTTGGCAGGGTAGCAATGACAAAATTGCTGAACTCCTGAAACAGGCGTATCCGCCGGCTGCGGCTTCACCTGAGTTCAAGGCGAATCTGCGCCTGCAGGTGAACCAGCAGGCCGCCGCACTAGGAGCCGCTACCCCCAAGCCGCTGTGGCAGCAACCGTTTGTGTGGATACCGTCGGCTGCGGCTGCCGCAGTGGCCGTAGCGGTCATCTTGTTCTTCGTCGTGTTCCAGTCAGTCCCTCCGACTGTTATCACCGGTGAAGCTACTGGCATACAGACCACCGCAGCTACTCTCACCGGCAAACTGGACAGCCTGGGTTCGGATGACAGTGCAATGGTTTCGTTCGAATGGGGGGTTACTGCCGAATACGGAAATGAGACCACCCCGGAACTGCGGAAGATCACCGGCAGTTTTGAGGCGAAGCTGAGTGATCTTGCGCCGAACACCACGTATCATTTCAGGATCAAGGCAGTCGGCAGTAGTGGCACAGCTTATGGGCCGGACATGCAGTTCACGACGGGCCCAACGCCACCGGCGGTGACAACGAATGACGCTGTCCAGATCAAGACCACATCAGCTATTCTGATGGGCAGTCTCGATGAAATGGGTTCAGCAGCCAGTGTCAACGTGTCCTTCGAATGGGGTCTCACACCATCCTATGGCGATGAAACAGCCCCGGAGTCGATGTCTGCGACCGGCGAGTACAGTGCCGACTTGAGCGGGCTGGCTCCAGGCACCACGTATTACTTCAGAGCCAAGGCGGATGGGTATGGAGATACTGTCTATGGGTCTGAGAGCAGGTTTGCCACCATGACCATGCCACCGACGGTGGCAACGGTTGACGCAGGTAATGTGGCCACCACTTCAGCTACTCTCAACGGGAACCTGATGTCACTGGGCACGGCAGGTAGCGTGACCGTGTCCTTCGAGTGGGGGACCGCCAGCGGGTCATACACAAATGCAACCGCCGATCATGTGAGGACGGGTGCCGGATTTTTCTACGCTGACTTGAGCGGGCTGGCTCCAGGCGTCAAGTACTACTACAGGGCCATAGCGGATGGAGACGGCGAACCCGTGTATGGCGAGGAGAAGAGCTTCACTACCACCCCGAACCTGCCGCCTGTGGCCGAAGCTGGTGGGCCCTACGACGTGAACGAGGGATCCTGTATAGCCCTTGCCGGAAGCGGTTCCGATCCTGAGGGTGGGGCACTGACCTATGCATGGGATCTGGATGACGACGGTATCTTTGAGACAGTTGGTGCTACACCCCTTTTCTGCGGTGTGGATGGCCCAGCTACAGTAACCATAACCCTGCAGGTCTGCGACGAGTTCGGCTTGTGTGCCACTGGTACTGCCACAGTGACCATTGCCAACGTCCCACCTGCAGTCGGGGCCATCACAGCCCCGATCGATCCCGTGCCAGTGAACACAGCCGTCGATGCCAGTGCCAGCTTCACTGACCCGGGCATACTCGATACACACAGCGCCGTGTGGGAATGGGGCGATGGCGGCACATCGGTGGGCCTTCTGGATGAGACAGGTGGCTCTGGCTCTGTGACCGGCAGCCACACCTACACCATGGCCGGCAAGTACACAGTCAAGTTGACTGTGACAGACAAGGATGGAGATAAGGGCTCTGTAACGGTGGTCATTACCGTTGTTAGAGAGACCGTGAGAGAGATTGTGTCTTGCGATTCAGAAGGCAATCCGATGGAGCAGTTTGCCGCTGGCCAGAGCGTCTATGTGAAGGGAACCGGTCTTCAACCAAACACGTACTACAGAATCTGGATCCAACATGATCCAGTGACCGAGGGAAAAGTCCTGGTGGCCAGTGAAGACCCCTCCGGAGATGGAGATGCAGCGCGTGAAGAGGTAACCACTGACGGTAACGGAGACTTTGGGCCGGTAGAGATATGGGCTATACCGGCAGATGCCTCGATCAGCTATTACGAGTATGACATAGTTGTCGATAAGCAAAAGGATGATAATAACACGGGGGTTTTCAACTCGGCCTCGGACGGCATCGACTCTCTGGCTGCTGTGGGCTTCGTGGCACCGGTGCCGGAGCTGACGACCCTGATTCTTCTGGGCACCGGGTTTTCCTTGCTAGGTGGTTGGTTGGTGCTGAGAAAGAGGAGAGTGGCAGCAGAGTAGCATCAGTCTCGGACGAAGAGCAGCACACAGAGGGTGGACGGTGATGTCCACCCTCATCACATGAGGCCTGGACCACAACACGAGCCCCGACCGTGCTGCTTCAGGAGAACTTCATTCTGTAGCAGGGCCAATTGTCCACGCCAACCTGTTGGCCAGCCTGTGGGCCACGTAGGCGGCAGTGACGATGTCGCCGTCGAAATCGGAACGTGCCCGTTTGTTGCCCGGGGCGATGGCATCAACGACGGTGTCAATATGGTCTTCACAATACTGGCACAGTAGAGGATATCCGGCCGGCCCCAGATGCTCGCTGTCGCTTACGCGCTCTGGGATTGTTGCATCTCACCAGGCAGGTAGACCATCCTTTCCACCTGCGCTTCCACTTTGGGCCAACTGTGCCATGTAGACCCTGCGCAACTCCCTGAAGTATTGGTGATAGGCCTCGCTCCGGTAATCTGGATACGTCCAGGGAAGAGCTTGGAAACGCTTCTTCTGATACATTAGGGTGATCTCGCCATAGATGCCCTTGCCCAGGTACAGGCGGTGGGAGAAGTCCTTAGTTGAGGCCAGTACTACCCTCGCGGCTGTCAAGTACCCTGGGTCTATGTTTACCGTTCGCTTCCCGTCAATGGCGAGAGCCCGTTCAACCCGGTTGGTGAACAGTTTGAGGTCCACCAGAGCGTCCGGCACGGCCAGCCGGCTGAAACCCCAGAACTTCCTCCTCAGCCCAGCCCCCATTTCCGGCTCGTAGTAGTCGGTGTAGGCGAACTCCAGCAGTTCACTCTCGCAGTCAACAGGTCCAAACTGCTCCTCAAGTGACTCATGCAATTTGGCCAGAGCAGGAGTTGCGGCAGTCAGAATGCCGACGAAGACCTTGACCGGCTGGGGATCCCTCACTTCTCCCATAGGCCCTTCACCGCCCCGTTTTGGCGATGCCGATGCCGGAGGTGCTCCAGAATGCCCCATGTCTCTTGAAGACTGGATCTCACTGGGCCTTCCGTCATGCTGTTCACCGCAACGGTGACTCCTCTTCCAGATCAAAGACACGCCCATTATACTCGATGAAGTGCCGGATATGATGCGGTGCCACGAGCGTCAAACCAGTGAAGTCCTTCCAGAGCAGACGATGGCAGAAAAGGCGGCCGTAGTTCACAGGCAACAAGCCTCAGAAAGGGCTGGGTTCCATTCCGAACGAAGACGGAGTGCAAGGGCTATAGGCCAGTGTCGGTTATGCCGATCATGTCCAGGCCGTGGATGATCATCGTGACAGCGATGGCGGCCAGGAGCAAGCTGAATACCTTGGAGACGGCCTTGACGCCTCCCTGACCCAGGAAGCTGACGAACCAGCCGCTGAGCATGAAGACCACCCAGGCGATCAGGATGTTGAGGGCAAAGGACAGCAGGACGATGTAGATGTGGAAGCCCTCGTTGACCAGCAGCAGCAGCGTGGTAATAGTCGCCGGGCCGACGGTCAGCGGCGTACCGATGGGCACCACGGCCACCATCTCCTCCCTGATGTAGTCCATGATTTGGCCGGTGAGCACATACCTGACGGACAGAACCAGAAGAATCAGGCCTCCGGCGATAGCAAAGGCACCGACGCTGATTCCCATGGCATCGAGGATGATCTTGCCCAGAAAAAGGAAGGCTAGTCCAACCAGAGCTGCAGTGAGGACGGCGACGAGAATCATCTTGTTGCGCTCCGGCCTGGGCACTCCCTCGCTCAAGGTGATGACAAAGGGTATGTTGCCGAAGGCGTCTATGACAATGAAGAGAGGCACAAACGTCTTGACGAACTGTTGAAGCAGGCTGTCTTCCATGATGCCACGAAAGCCGACACAGGAGGCCCAGTCAGGATGATAGGGATGGGCTTGTGGATTGTCAAAGATACGTTGTTCTGCCTTTCGGTCGTATCCCGGCGGCATTCTCCTGCCCTGAGACTGAAACCTCACATAATTGTCATGAATGCCGACCGAAAGGACCGGGCGAAGAGGAAAAACGGTTGACAGTGAGAGTCAAAAGTGGTATTTCTACAAGCTGAAGAGGGGCGGGGTAACCCGCGATGGTTTCGGTGCGTCCCCGGTGTATTGAGGAGAGGAGTTTCTTCAGCGGAGGGTATCGCTATGAGCAGATCTTCAATACGGGACCTTTCGCACAGGGTAA
>JAFGCL010000084.1 GCA_016932645.1 Dehalococcoidia bacterium
CGGTCAAAGACGATCTCGGACATCTTGCCCATGGGTTCCTGCCATGTGTTGCGCAGACACGTGCGGCAGTGGAGGTTGCACTCATTGGTGGGTTCTACGTATAGCTTGGCCAGACGTGTCGGACACACCAGCTTGAGGCCGTTGGCATCCTCATCAACAAGGACCCGGGTACCAGCCTTTACCCCATAACGGGACAGCAGTTCCGGCGAGAGTGCCAGTCGCCCATCTCCCTCCAGATCTGCATAAAGCCGTTCATTGTTCTGTGCCATGTACGATCTACCTTTGCCCAAGACTGCTGACCACTACCACGATGGGTGAGGGCAGCCAATTCAACATCTGTGCCGGGTTCGCCTGTACGTTGCTGCCATCTTCCGTCTGGCCTGCTTGGCCTTGCTCCGATTCACTCTATCGGCTGGTGGCCCGCCTACCTCACCATTGTACAAGGTGGCCCGGGTGAAGTTACAAATGCCTATCCTTGTCGCCCACATGACCGGGTCATCCTGTGACTTCTCATCACCCAGCACGTGCTGTGTGCAGGCTTGCCGTGAGACACGAGGGACGGAGATGAGAGTCTTGGGAAGAAACACGGTCTCGAACCGAAAATGGACTGCCTACACAGTGAGCTAGCCGTTGCGCCGGGGCTTGATACCATTGCCACATGCGGTTAGATTCGTCGTATAATCTGCAACAACTGTAGATGGCCGCAGAGTCTGCCATCTGGGAGGTCTAGGAATGACAACTGAGAACAATGCACTGGCTGCCTTCTTTGACTTACAGGGGAGACAGTTCGCCGAAAAGTGTACCAAGTGTGGGCTCTGTCTGGATGTCTGCCCCGTTTTCCCTTCAATGAAGGCTGCCCGCCTCGGATCAAGGGCCGTCATGGAAAAACTCACCCAGCTTCTGACCGGGGGTGAACCGTCCGATGAAGTGTACGAGCTGGTTTATACCTGCAACAGAGGTTGTGGCCTGTGCGCCAAGGTTTGCCCGGAAGGACTTGTGCCCGACTATCTCGCTCTCATTCCCGCGGCCGCCAAGCTGTCTGAGCGTGGGCTGAAACCACCCCGCAGTGTCTATCAGCTCGTGCCCGGGCACCGCCACAACTCCCCCAATTTTTTATCTGCCCTTCAGATCAAACCTTCTGAAGTGCGCTGGATGATGAAGCCGCCGCCAGATCCCAAGCCTGTTGATATTGTCCTATTCACTGGGTGCGCGCTTACAGGGACACCGCACGTTCTCATGGAGTCGGTGGCCATTCTGGAGAGCATGGGCCTTGATTTCGTTACTCTGGCCGGAGGTGATCTGTGCTGCGGCTTGGCACCCACACTGTGGGGTGACTTGCAGGCTGCCCAGAGTATGGGCCAGGAGTTGGTAGACGCCATCGCTCTCTTCAAGCCGAAAAAGGCGGTCTTCCTGTGCGGCGCCTGCTACATAACGTGCCAGGGCATATGGCCTCTGTTCACGGCAATACCGTTCCAATCCCAGGAGATAGTTCAGTTTCTGCTGGAGAATCTGGGGCGGATGCCGTTCAAGAACAAGGTCAACAAGGTGGTCACGCTGCACGACAGTTGCCAGGTGGCCCGCATCGGGGCTTCACCCTTGCCTCGGCAATTGCTTCAGGCGATTCCTGGCGTGACCCTGGTTGAGATGGCGCATAGTGGGGCCGATGCGCTTTGCTGTGGCGGATACACCAACACTATTCTTCCCGACATAACTGAAGCCATGCGGCGGGCGCCGATGGACGAGGCTCGAGCTACTGGAGCCAGCGTGATGGCCACCATCTGCGGCCGCTGCCAGCAGAGCTTCGCGCCGTTTGAAGCTCAGTACCCGTTTGAAGTCCAGAGCTTCACCACTCTTCTGGCTGAAGCTATCGGGGTGCGGTATGAAGACCGGTTTAAGAAGCTGTTCAGGACCGCCGATGTCCCGGGAATACTGGCGGAATCGTCGGAGAATGCAGGCGCCAATGGCCTGACCCCGGAGGAGGTGGGGAAAGTACTGCCTGATTACGTGGCGCGCTTCTGCCCCAGACGTAGTTGATCTCTTGGGCCGTTGGGCTGTCCTTGCCTCTGGCAGGTTTGACCGCCCAGTGCTTCAACTCATCGGTCTGTGATTCCAGTGTTAGTTGCTTGATGGGATCTGCGGTGTTGAGACAACCTGTCTCAGCGGGCTATTCCTCAGGTTGACCCGCTTGGGCCGCAAGACGAATCGCCGGAACCGCCTGCTGCAAAACTGGAGAACAGCCTTGTCGGGTGCTTCGCCCCGCACCCCGGGCATTCTATTTCGGCGTCGCTCTCTCCTATTGAGCGGCGGAGTTCGAACCTCTTGCCGCACTTCTGGCACTCGTACTCATAGATGGGCATCCCTTCACCTCCATTATCCCTTGCCGGCCACGCCCTGCCCGCAGCAGATCCAAAGGACGCGAATCGACGGGTTCGGCGCCATAGGCTTTTGTGGTACCTCATTCTAAAGGGTATGCTAGTAGACGGCAAATGCTAACAGATCGGCCCTGTTGCGTAATGATATCTGGAGCATAGAGGGAAAGGTGAATCAACAGGCGCTCTCCGACGTAAAGGTTCTCGATCTCACCTGGTACATTGCTGGACCCTATTGCACCAAGCTCCTGGCTGACTACGGCGCCGATGTCATCAAGATTGAGAGACCTGGCCTGGGAGATCCCTGCAGGCGTATGGGGCCTTTCCCCCAGGACCAACCCGACAGGGAAAAGAGCGGGCTCTTTCTGCACTTGAACACCAACAAGAGGGGCATCACCCTGAATCTCAAGAGGGAAACGGGCAAGGCGATCTTCATGCGTTTACTACAGGATGTTGACATTGTGGTCGAGAGCTTCAGCCCCAGGGTCATGCACTCTGTTGGTCTCGACTTCCCTGCTCTGCACGCGGCCAACGAGAAGCTGGTCATGCTGCGCATCTCTAACTTCGGCCAGAACGGTCCCTACCGCGATCGCAAGCTATCGGAGCTTGTGCTGAGCGCCATGGGCACGTCCATGAAGACCTGCGGGCAACCTGACCGCGAGCCTTTGAAGCTCGCGGGGAACCTGCTCCAGTATCAGGCGGGACTGGTGACGGCAATAGCGGGAATGGCCGCGCTTGTATGTTGCAGAGCAACTGGCGTCGGCCAGCAGGTGGACGTGTCGCTGATGGAGACGTGCCTGGGCAGCATAGACCGACGAGCGCCCTCACTGCTGGGCCACCAATACACTGGTGATATCAGTACCAGGATCGGCAGCGGGAGGGGGGGGACGATGGCAGGCTGTCCTGAAGGAGTCTACCCGTGCCAGGACGGCTACTTCGATGTGGTCGGAGGAGCAGCGTGGTGGCCCCGCAATTTCGCCATGCTGGGGAGTCCGGCGAAGCTGTCCGATCCAGGCTATGGCACGATGGAAGGTCAGATGGACCCCCGCCGACAGGAAGACATCCTGACCGCGCTATACACCTGGGCCATGGCCCACACCAAGCAGCAAGTCTGGGAAGCGTCGGGGAGAGCGCGTGCCGCAGCGGCACCGCTATACAGTATCGAGGAAGTCGTCAGTGACCCCCACTTCAAGGAAAGAGGTACTTTCGTGGAAATCGACCATGCCGAGGCGGGGCTTCTGCGTTACCCCGGGGCCTCGTTCCGCCCTACGGAAACTCCATGGCGGGTGAACAGGCCGGCGCCTCTGCTGGGGGAACACAACCAGGAGGTGTATGGAAAGCTCGGATATACTGAAGAGGATCTGGCCGGATTGAGCAAAGCCGATGTCATCTGATATCAATGCCGGTACCAAATCGGACGGCCGACTGCCCTTGACAGGAGTAAGGGTCGTCGACATGACGGTGGTTTGGTCCGGCACCTTCGCCACCATGCTGCTGGCTGATTTGGGTGCAGAAGTCATCCGTGTGGAGTCGACCCAGTTCGCTCCGTACGGCACCAGGGGAGTGGTAGTCAGGCCGTCACCTGCTCTGCTGCAGACGCGCGGTCTGATGACTACCGGATATCCGGACCGGCAGGCTGGCGAAAGGCCATGGAACCGCATAGCCCTCTTCAACGTACACGCACGAAACAAGCTGAGCATGACGGTGGGCTACATGCAGCCCAAGGGTCTGGACTTGGTAAAGAGGCTTGTCGCCAAGAGTGACATGTTCATCGAGAACAACGCCTTCGGAACGGTTGAGCGCCTGGGTCTGGGCTACGAGGACTTGAAGAAAGTGAAGTCAGATATCATCATGGTCTCGATGCCGGGCTTCGGCAGCAGCGGCCCTTACCGGGACCGCGTCGCTTTGGGCAGGCACTTGGAGTGTACTGCCGGGCATACCTTGCTCCGTGGCTATCGCGATGCCGATCCGACCTGGACGACCGAAGTCTATCACTGTGATGCTTCGGCAGGAGCTACAGCGGCTTTCGCGGCCCTGGTAGCCCTGCACTACCGGAACCGCACCGGCAAGGGCCAGTTCATTGATGTGGCCCAGGTTGAGACCATCATCCCGCAACTCGGTGAGTTCATCATGGATTACACCATGAACGGGAGGGTGCAGCAGACACTGGGGAACCGGCACACGACAGCGGCACCCTGTGGCGTGTATCCCTGCCGCGGTGAGGACCGGTGGGTGGCCGTCACGGTGTTCACGGACGAGGAATGGCAAGGAATGTGCCGGGCCATGGGCAATCCGTCATGGACGGCTGCCGAGAGGTTCTCGAGCTGCTCAGGCCGATGGGACAACCAGGATGAGATCGATGTGCTCATTGCGGAGTGGACCAAGGAACGTGAGGACTTCGATGTCATGCGCCTGTTGCAGGCGGAAGGGGTGGTGGCCGGCCCTGTCATGGATGAAAGGGACTGCTACGGCGATCCTCATCTGCAGGAAAGGGAGTTCTTTGAGCAGGTCAACCATGCTGAATGCGGCACTCACCTCTATCCCGGGATGTCCTGGAAGCTGTCTGGCACTCCCTGTCATATCCGCAAGCCTCCCTGCCGTCTTGGGGAAGACAATGAGTACGTCTACAAGTCAGTGCTCGGGGTATCTGACCAAGAGTACGCCGAACTGGAAAAAGAGGGGCATATCGGTATGGACTACGACCCCAGCATCACGGTCTATGGCAGGGCCAAAGCCAGTCCTGGAACGACCCATGAGCCAATTCAGAACGGTGGTTGAATGACTCCCAGCTTCAGCCCGTCGGTCTTAGGTCTGATCGCCAACGCAGGACTCCCACGCCAGGGAACCGCTGTGGGCCGCAGTCCTACCCCCTCGCTGACTCAGCGGACCTGTTGTACCAGTTCCATAGGGGGACTGCTGGTGCCTCCATGGGTTAGGGCGTATGCACTACCTTGTGCAGGGCATTGCTCGCAGCGTCCGTCAACTGATAGGCCAGAGGAGATGCGGTGAGCCAGGGATGCGTACCCATCGGGAAGAGGGCTACCTGCTCGATGGTCATCCCGTTCACAATGCCTGCCGCGATGAGGTTGCTGACTTCACCAGCGGTCATGGTGCAGCAAGCACAGCCGCCCAGCAATCTGCCTGATCTGCGGTCGAAGGTAAGTCTCACCTTCATCGGCTTGGCGTCCGGCATGGTGCCCGGGTGTTTCGACGCGGCCTCGGCTTCTCCCACTACGATGTCGAAGCCCATCTTGGCTGCCTGAATGTCTGACAGTCCGGCCATGGCGATGGCAGTATCTCCTACCACGGTGGAGAAGACGCCAATCGTGCCTACGTTGCGCCATCTTGCTGAATAGAGATTGGCGGCAGCTATCTTGCCTTCTCTGGTAGCCACCGAGGCTAACCTTACAGGGACGGGCTCACCATTGAAGAAGGAATATTTCTCGGCGCAGTCGCCTACCGCCAGGATGTCCGGGTCAGTAGTCCTCTGGAATTCGTCTACCTTGATGCCACGGGAAGGGCCAATCTGCAGACCGGCCTCCTGCGCCAGTTTGGTGTTCGGCGCGACGCCTATGCCCAATATCACCATGTCGCACTTTATGCTACGTCCGTCGCTGAGTTCCACAGATTCGACCTGACTATTGCCGCTGATCGACTTCACCGAGGTGCCAGTGATGACATTCACCCCGGACTTCCTCAAGACATCTTCAGCTCTGACACAAAGGTCCGTGCTGCACACCAGTTGCAGACAGCGCTCCAGTAGTTCTACCATCGTCACTTGATGGCCCCGCTTGCGGCATTCGTCGGCGAACTCCACGCCTATGAAGCCACCCCCGACGATGAGGATATGTTTCGCCTGATCCATGGCTGTTGATAGCTGTTGGAGATAATCGGGGTCCTTCTTCACTAGGTAGACGTTCTTCTTGTCCACCCCCGGTATGGGCGGACACACGGGATTCGATCCGGTGGCCAATACCAGTTTGCGGTATCCGATCTCCTCCCCGTTGGCCAGAGTGACGGTCTTGCCACCCCTGTTGATAGCGGTTACCTCACCTACCTTGACCTTGGCATTGCCCAGCATCTTGTCAGGTATGATGTTCTTGTCCACGGCTCCCAGCGTCCCATAGATGTACGGTATGCCACACGGGACTACAACCTTCTGCTCCTGACGTATGACCAGGATGTCCTCAGTCCCGTGATGCTTCTGGGTGCAGATGGCTGCCTGGATGCCGCCGGCGCTGCCGCCAACGATGACCACGTCGTGTTTCATTAATCCCCCTACTTCTTAATATTGGCTCAGACGGTCTTCATCCTGACACGAACACAGGTATGTGGTACGATTCAGTACGTAATCGAGAATGATCGAGAATGCTGTGCGTATTATACCCTAGGGGGGTAATGTATATCAAATCAGGTCGGTGTATCCGGGAGGTAGAATGACAGCAGAAGAAAACGTATCGCAGGAAGCAGTGGTCAAGAGGTTGAAGAGGATCGAAGGTCAGCTGCGCGGCATTCAGAACATGATCGAAAGCGGCCGGGACTGCGAGAGCGTGCTGGTGCAGATCGCGGCGGTGCGGTCGGCAGTGGAAAGCGTGGGGGCTCTCGTACTCAACAACTACATGAGGCTTTGCTTTCGTGGCAGTGACCAGGCAGATTCAGCCGCTCTATCTTCGCTAGCGCGGGCCATCGCGGTCTGGGGAAGAGTCCACGTGGGCGAGGGCGATCGTTGATACGCAGACAAGCATCTGTACTACAGTGACCCAACCGGTTCAGTCTGCAATCTAGGCTCTGCCGAGGACCACTAACCGCTACCCCGATTTGTAAGGGCGGCCATCCCGACAATGAAGATCAGCCCTCCTATGATGGCTGTGAACCAATCCTCCCCTTTGCCCGCAATTATGGCCGTCAAACCCCCTCCGACAGCCATCAGTAACCCTACCCATCTCAGCACAACTCACCTCCTGTATCGGCCCCACGATGCAATGAGGGTTAGGGATCGCCGGGACACGCGCTGATTCTGTGAGCCCGCTCGGGACTGCGTGATCTGAACCCGGCTGTTCGTCATCTACCATGCATTGCATCATGGCGCCGCTTCTGAAGCGCATCGATTCTGGCCACGATGTCATTAGCCCTTGATCTCAGAGCAGCGACACTGGCCTCAAACTCGACTCTGGACACCGGAGTCAATTCTATGATGGCATCCTGCGGGCAAGACGCAATGCAGGCCCGGCACTGGTTACACCTGCGATGGTCTATCTCGGCCTGTCCCGAAACAGTCGAGATGGCATCCCGTGGGCAACTGTCAAGACAGAGTCCGCAACCCAGGCAGAGGTCTCTCCTCACCTGTATCATTTGATCTCCCGCATTCGTGTTCTCTCCGCTGCAGTAGAGGTGCCTCCAACCAACCGCCGACAAGCCTTCTCTGCAGGCATTCAATCACCGCACAGGCTGCTGTCTGACATTCGTACCCACGCGTCAGGATACGCGGGATCAGCCAGGTTGATGCTCTAGCGGCACTAGGGGATCAATCTCGTGGAGGTTCTCTGGGTCTTCCACGTGGTCGATGTACAACATGCCGTTGAGGTGGTCAATCTCATGTTCCAGGGCTTCTGCCATAAGACCGCTGGCCTTGATTCTGCTGGCCTTGCCCCAGCGGTTCTTCCCTTTGACCACGACTTCAGCGGGTCGTCTTATGTGCCCGTAGTACCCAGGTACGCTGAGACAACCCTCCGTCACGTCTTGCTCTCCGCTGCGTTCTACCATCTCAGGGTTGATGAGGGCTATCGGTTCCTCCCCTGGCATCTGCAACACGATAACGCGGAGCGACACGCCTACCTGAGGGGCCGCCAGTCCGACGCCTCTCGCTTGCTGCATCGTCTCTATCATGTCATCGATCAGGCGTTCAATCGAGGCATCAATGGCCGGTACCTTCTTGGCTTTCTGCCTCAAGACACGATCATCCGGGAAGTGACAGATTTCCAGGACTGCCATCACATCACCTGTCCTCTTCGTTTCTTCTGTGCTGTTTTCTTGCCAGCTACTATTACGGTGAAACCGGCGTCAGCGGAATAACCTTCTTCAGGCTTCTCCATGTGCTTCTCCACGTGATGCACGCTTTCAGGTTTCTCGAACAGCGTCGACACCACTCTCTCCGTCGCGAAACCTGTCTGCGCCAGAAGCTTGGCTACCTCGTCAAAGCTGTAGAAAGTGGCATACCGGTAGAAACGATGTCCTCTGGCCCTCTTGTGCTCATAGAGTTGACCCCATGGGCTCTCCTTCAAGACTACTCCCAGCACTACCTTGCCACCAGGCATCAGGATGCGGTTGGTTTCCCTTAGAACGCTTCGAGGCGAGTCCAGGAAGCACAGAGTGGCAATCAGGAAGACCGTTCCAAAAGATTCTTCATCGAAGAGCCTCTGTTCCCCACGGCCGACAATGGCATTCACCCCCCGCGTCCTAGCCAGGTCAACCATCTTGATCGATGGATCCACGCCAGCGTCTATTCCGAGTGCCTGCGCAAAACGACCACTGCCGACGCCTATTTCAAGCCATGGCTTTGGCAGTTCCGGCGAAAGCCCTGCCAGTGCCCTCATCTCTATGAGAAAGATGCGGCTGCCTTCTTTGTCGAACCAGGCATCGTATTCTGAAGCCAGATCAATGAATGGTGGAAGAACTCCCCTGGTTCGATTTGCACTCGCCAGATGCCGCCCGGGTTTGTCATTCGCCAGCGTCGCGGAAGCTCTTTCTCTAGCCATCTTCAGAGTCCCCAAGCAAGCTCTCCAATCTAGGTTGTCCCTCAGGAAGCCGCACCAGAGGGACATCCCGAAGCATCGTTTCATCGTCCTGCTTGTGCAGGTAGACTCTAGCCAAACACATCGCCGGTTCAATGGCCTCGCATCAAGGCTGATTGGTCACACGTTATCAGCTTAGCATCACGCATACACTGTGGACCACTTTCAGGTTATTGTCTTGACAGAAGACTATGGCTGGTTCGCTCTCTGAGCCAGGCTGGAGCCAAATCCGATCCAACCCCAAGTCCTTGCACTGCTTCAGGATTCCCTCGGTCGCGTTGGGAGGCACAACGAAATCCACCACATCCACACTGACTGGTATCTCGGCAATGCTGGCATAGCATTTCAAGCCCTCTACTTCTTCTAGCTTAGGATTCACCGGGTAGACTTCATAGCCCCTATCTCTAAGGTTCTTCACGACCCTGTTGCCATACTTCTCCGGATTGTCAGTGGCGCCAACCACGGCGAACCTCTTCTGATCCATGAACTCCTTGATCAGTTCTTCCAAATCCTCCGCTCCTTGGCGTTGTTGACCCATCTTACCGATGTTGCGGTAGGTGGCGGGTCGCAGTCCCATGCCTGATCCAGTGTGGCCGGCCGAAGGACCATGCTCGGAACACAGGTCAGCATGTCATTGCACTCTCTTGTTAGGCTGCTTAGATCAAGAACGCCGGTTGACTACTTCTCCTTCTGTGCAAGGTCCCTGATTCTGGCTTCTATCCCATCCAGAGTCCTCCTCAGGGCATCGGCCTCGCCCTTCAGATAGTCAATCTCCTCCTCGCGGGTCGCAAAGCCCAAACCGAACCGGCGACCGGGATAGCCATATGCATAGCCTCCCCAGCCGCGTCCCCAGTACGTTGCCCAGGCCGCCCTGACACCCCACGGACTGCAATAGCCCCGGCCTCCACCAGTCATCGGCCCCATTCCCCGTGGTCCAGTCCCATCAAATCCCGGCATGACGAACCTCCTTTGCCGTCCTCAAAACCTTGATTCTGGCTCTTACTTTGCTGAGTTGTATCTCGAGTGCTTGCTCCTGGCTCTTGAGATAGCCCAGTTCCTGCTTGGGGTTTGAGAGAGGCATGACACAGTAACCTCTCCCCCAGCCGGTCATTGGGCCTTCACCGTGCGGCCCTGTGCCGTCGAGATTTGGCATATTATCACCTCCTCCTAGTGACGCGGAATTCGAAGGCGTCTGCTACTACTGTTGCCCTCCCAGATCACGCATCCTCGACTCAATGGAGTCGAGCTCCGCCCGTATGGCTTCTGCCTGATCCCTTAGATGGCCGATTTCATCCTCACTCGTGGGAGCGGCATACGGGACGTAACCTGGGGTCACTGCGGCCCGACCGTAAAAAGGAGATCCGTATGTCGGGTGCGGGTAAGCAGCAACGCCACGGAAGAAGTACCCGCATCTTGGCAAGCCGCCTCTGCCTATCCCCACGTATGGCCAAGGCGGGGAAGCCCCACGGAAGCCGAAGCCTGCTCCTCTCCCTAAGCCGAAACCCATGCCCCTGCCGAAACCTCTGCCTCGTCCAAATCCGTACATCTCCTGCCTCCTATTACTTTTGAATCTGATTCTCTCTTTGGGTTGTTCGTTCCTATTGTCTCCATGCCTCCTTCATCATGGTAAGCTGGCGGATTCCCTTGATCTGACGGTAGTTGGCCCCTTCACTCACACAGCGCATGGCCAAGTCCGGGTCAGTAACCCTTGTCCCCGATATCGCATCCACCCTGTGCTCAAACAAGACTGGCGACAAAGGTGTCGTGTCTCCCAGGACAAGCACGAAAGCCTTCGGGCTGCACAGCGCCAGGAGTTGCTCGATCGTGTGGTTGGTGAAGGCGGTGCCTGTGATGGCCACGACGTCGGCCCGGGGTATGAAATCCTCGCTTCCGCCTTCAGGCAGGTCTCCTTCCTGCGGGTTCTTCTCGATCACCCAGACATCCTTCGCCTCCTGGCGCAACTGAGGCACGAACGGGAAATGACCCACAATGGCCACTGCCCTGCCTCTGCCTCTCTCTATAATCAGCTCCCGGGCGTTAAGGTTCTGGCATCTCTCCTCGTCGATTTCCATAAGCGAGTTCAACGCGGCCATGCCAATAGCTGCCTCTGTTATGCGCTCCGAGTAGCACATCCTGGCCAACTCCAGCGCACTCTTGGCCCGCAGGGACCCGGCTTCTCTTACGAGCGGCGGCTGCTGACGCAGGGCGTCACGCGGAAGCGTGGCTGCCAGACCGCAGTTGCGGGTCAGTACAGCCGTGTGAAACAGACCCTGGCGTATGTCCTTCACGCTAGCGTCGGTCTTCAAATCCGACATGAGATCATCAAGCATCTTCATGTGGCCATCTCTCCTGTATCTATCTATCGATAGGGCCCTCTCCCGTGCCGCCATCCTCCGCGACCCATGCCGGGTGGGAAGAGGGGCATGACACTCGGCGTATCGCACTTGGGGCATGCTTCGGGGGGCCCAGCAATCAGGCGCTCAAAGGGCACGTCCCATTCGTGTCCACTCACGCATCGGAAACGACGCACCGCCATTTCGTAGTTGCCACCTTCAATCCGTATCCCTTTGCCGTTAAGCAGGGCATCAGCGATCTTGTGCCGGGCCGAATCCAGTATGCGCGAGAACGTGCTCCTGGAGACATTCATTCTCTGGGCGCAATCCTCCTGATCCAGCCCTTCAAGGTCGTTGAGTCGAATGGCCTCTGCTTCCTCCACCAGAAGCCTGACCTCCTCGATCTTGGTTGCCTGTGTGCCGACGGGTCTGAACTGGGTCACAGGTGGAACGAGACTCACTCTACGCCAAAGGTGTCGTCTTCCCACAGTCCCTCTTTCGTTTTATGATCCCAGGTGCGTAATAGCGATATTTTGCACATATGCCCATAATTATTATAACCCCCCAAGTCAAGGGGATGTCAACCCGTTCGCGAGGAGCTCTAGAGGGAACGAGGGAGATTGGGTCCCTGGTCAAAGCTCCGAGATACAGAGTCGGATGAGGCGTTTGGGAGTGGGCATGGCTGCCGAACAGCGGTGCCTGCCATTGAATGGCCTTGTCAACCCGTGTGGCATGACGGCGCTCAAGAAGCAATGCAATAGTAGACGGCCTCTTGGTGCTCTAGAATCTCCCGGGACAGTCTTCGGGGGAGGGGCAAGCCTGAACGTGGATACAGAGAGGGTGCAGCAGCGAACTACGCTCTGACTGTTGTGGAGCCTCAGTATGCAAGGGCCTCTTTCTACCTAGCGCCTCCTGGACAGCATCGAAAAAGCAGAGATGAACGCCACTACTCCAAAGGCGGCTACACCTGCCACCACCC